>JBQDDT010000128.1:0-8242 GCA_052092505.1 Microbacterium sp.
GACGACGAACTCGGGGATGCACATGAGCACGAGCGACGTGAACGACACGGCGGAGTCGGTCGCCGTGCCGCGCCGGCTCGCGGCGAGGATGCCGAGCGTCAGCGACAGCCCGATGCCGACGATGATCGCGGGGATCGCGATCATCAGCGTGTGGGAGAAGGCGGCCCAGATCTCGTGGGAGACGGGGTTGCCCGACACGAGCGAGTCGCCGAAGTCGCCGGTGAGCGCGCCGACGATCCAGTTCCCGAAGCGCACCCAGACGCTCTGGTCGAGCCCGAGCTGGGCGCGGAGGGTCTCGACGGCCTCCGGCGTGGCGTTCTGGCCCAGCAGCTGCTCCGCCACGTCGCCCGGCAGGGCCTGCACGGCGAAGAACACGAAGAACGCGGCCAGGAACAGGGTCACGAGGCCGGTGAGGAGGCGGGTGGCGATGAGGCGCAGCACGGGTCAGCCCTCCCTCAGTCCGATGGACAGGTAGTCGAACTCGAACCCGTACTCGTCGTAGCCGACGACCTCCTCGGAGAGGCCGACGAGCCGGTCGCCGAAGACGGGCGTCATGTCGGCTCCGTCCTCGATGATGATCCGCTGCGCGTCCTGGTACTTCTGCAGGCGCGTGGCGTCGTTCCGGTCGGCGCGGGCCTCGTCGAGGAGCTTGTCGAAGGACTCGTTCGACCAGGCGGACTCGTTGTAGCTGGAGCCCGTGCGGAAGATCTGGTTGAGCAGCTGGTCGACGGGACGTCCCGTGAACCAGTAGCTCACCATGAGGGGCTTCGCCATCCAGACCTGCGTGTAGTACGAATCGGCCGCGACGTTCGTGATGTCGAGGCTGATCCCGGCCTGCTTCACCTGCGACGCGTAGGCGGTGGCGACGGCGGTGAAGTTCGGCTCGTACGCCGAGGTGTAGATCTTCGTCGAGAAGCCCTCGCGGCCGATGCGGCGCAGGATGCTCTTCGCCTCGTCAGGGTCGTACGGGCGCTGGTCGTCGATGAAGGCCTTCAGCTGCGGCGGGACCGGATTGTCCCATCCCGGCGTCCCCGTGCCCTGGATCGCCGTGTCGAGCACGGCGCGCGGGTCGTAGGCGAGCTTCATGGCGCGGCGCATCTCGGGGTCGGAGAACTCGTCGCTCGTGTGGAGCATCGGGATCGTGTACCACTGGGCGTTCTCGACCCGCGCGACGGTCACGCCGGGGGAGCCGGCGACGACGCGGGCGGTGGGGTTGTCGAGGTTCGTCTGCGACAGCAGGTCGACCTGGCGGGCGAGCAGTGCGTTCACGCGCGCCGAGGTGTCCTGGATGGAGGAGAACTCGATCCGGTCGAGCACCGCGCGGCCGTCGAAGTGGTCCTCGTTCACGCGGATCGCTCCGCTGCCGGCCGGCGTGAAGCTCTCGAGGACGAACGGGCCGGTCCCGATCCCCGTCCGCCCGATCTCGGCCGCGGAGTCCTCGGGGATCACGTAGCACTGGTAGGCCGTCAGCAGCGACGGGAACTCGGCGTTCGGCGACGAGAGCCGGAAGCGCACGGTCGTCGTGTCGACGGCCTCGATCCGATCGACCTGGTCGAGGGCGCCGGCCTGCGGCGACGCGGTGTCGGGGTCGAGGATGTGCTGGAAGGTGTAGCGCACGTCGCGGGCGGTGAGCGCTCGGCCGTCGTGGAAGCGGACGCCGTCGCGGAGGCGGAAGTCCCACACGGTCGCATCCGCGTTCGTCGACCAGTCGGTGGCGAGGTCGGGAACCGTCTCGCCCTCCTTGTCGAGCTTGACGACGCGGTTGTAGAGGGCTCCGAGGTACTCGTACGCCGACAGCGAGCTGGCGGGGTCGAGCGTCTCGGCGGCCGAGGCGGCCGGGCGCGCGATGCGCAGGGTCGCCCCAGTGCGGGCCGCGCCGGTCGCGGCCGTCTCGGGCACGCGCAGCTCGGGAGCGCCGCACGCGGCGAGGCTGAGGGTCGCGGCGGCGCCGAAGAAGCCACCGAGGAGTTGCCGACGGTTGAGTGTCACTGATGATGTCCTGACGCTAATCGTTCACTTGCACGATACAGAGGACTGTCAGGAACCCAAATCCCCCGAGGCGTCCCGTCGTGCGGTCCGAACCGTCGCGCGGTCAGTCGTCCGTAGGGGAGCGGGTGGTCGCCTGGCCGGCGCGAAATCGGTCGTCGACGACCGTGGGGATTCGTATTCGCCAGAATAGAGGTACGTCTCAGAAGCGTCGGAGACGCCACGGTCACGTGAGAGGCGCCCGCGCACCGCGGGGGCCTCTCACGTCTGGGGAGCCGGGTGGACTACCCGAAGCGGCCGGAGACGTAGTCCTCGGTCGCCTGGACGGACGGGCTCGTGAAGATCTTCGTCGTGTCGTCGTACTCGATGAGCTTGCCGGGCTTGCCGGTGCCCGCGATGTTGAAGAACGCGGTCCGGTCGCTCACACGCGAGGCCTGCTGCATGTTGTGCGTCACGATGACGACCGTGTACTCGTTCTTCAGCTCGCCGATCAGCTCCTCGATCGCGAACGTCGAGATCGGGTCGAGCGCCGAGCACGGCTCATCCATGAGGATCACGTCGGGCGACACCGCGATCGCGCGGGCGATGCACAGGCGCTGCTGCTGGCCACCCGAGAGGCCGGAGCCCGGCTTGTCGAGGCGGTCCTTGACCTCGTTCCAGAGGTTCGCGCCCGTCAGCGACCGCTCGACGAGGTCGTCCTGCTCGCTCTTCGCCATCCGCCGGTTGTTGAGCTTCACACCGGCCAGCACGTTGTCGCGGATCGACATCGTGGGGAACGGGTTCGGCCGCTGGAACACCATGCCGACCTGGCGGCGGACGAGGACGGGGTCGACGCCTGGACCGTACAGGTCGTTCCCGTCGAGGAGGACCTCGCCCTCGACGCGCGCGCCGGGGATGACCTCGTGCATGCGGTTCAGCGTGCGCAGGAAGGTCGACTTGCCGCAGCCGGACGGACCGATGAACGCCGTGACCGAGCGAGGCCGGATGTCGATCGAGACGCCCTCGACGGCGAGGAAGTCGCCGTAGTAGACGTGGAGGTCGTTGACTTCGATGCTCTTGGACAACGTGATTCCTTTGTATCGGGTCGTGCGGTCAGCGCCCTGAGGCCTTCGGCGCGAAGACCTTGGCGATGAAGCGGGCGAGGAGGTTCAGGACCATGACGATGAGGATCAGCGCGAGCGCGGCGCCCCACGCGTTCGAGACGGCGGCCTCGGGGTTCGTGCCCTGGTTCATATAGGCGTTGTAGGCGAACACCGGCAGCGTCATCATCTTGCCGTCGAACAGATCGGCGTTCATGCCGAGGGCCATGCCGGCGGTCAGCAGCAGCGGCGCCGTCTCGCCGATCACCCGGGCGATCGCGAGCATCACGCTCGTGACGATGCCGGCGATCGACGTGGGCAGCACGACCTTCATGATCGTCAGCCACTTCGGCACGCCGAGGGCGTACGACGCCTCGCGCAGCTCGTTCGGCACGATCCGGAGCAGCTCCTCGCTGCCGCGGACGACGACCGGGATCATGAGCACGGACAGCGCGAGCGAGCCCATGAACCCCATCCGGATGCCGGGGCCGAAGATCAGCGCGAACACCGAGTAGACGAACAGACCGGCGACGATCGACGGGATGCCCGTCATGACGTCGACGAAGAACGTGATCGCCTTCGCGAGCTTCCCGCGGCCGTACTCCACGAGGTAGATCGAGGTCATCAGACCGATCGGGACGGAGACGAGGGTCGCCATGAGCGTGATGAGGACGGTGCCCCACAGCGCGTGGACGATCCCGCCGCCCTCGCCCACGACGTTGCGCATGGAGTAGGTGAAGAACTCGATGGAGAAGCGGCCGATGCCGTTCGAGACCACCGTCCACAGCAGGGACAGCAGCGGCAGCACGGCGAGGACGAACGCGGTGGAGACGAGGCCGGTCATGAATCGGTCCATCGCGTGCCGGCGGCTCTCGGCGAGGATCGAGACGATGACGATCAGGACGATGTAGAGGAGCATCCCGACGATGACGGCGCCCGCGACGTTGAAGTCCGCGACGTCCCCGTCGAGCGACAGGATGCCGAACACGACGAACGAGACGGCGAAGGCGACGCCGAGGAGACCCCACGGGGCCCAGCGGGGGAGCCGGTTGGCGGTCAGGCGCGATGGCGCGGCTGCGGTGGCGACGGCGGTCATGTCAGTTCGCTCCCGAGAACTCGGCACGGCGGTTGACGATCCAGCGGGCGACGGCGTTGACCGCGAACGTCACGACGAACAGGATCAGGCCCGTCGCGATGAGCGTGTTCACGCCCGTGTCGTGGGCCTCGGGGAAGGCGAGGGCGATGTTGGCCGGGATCGGCGTGGGGTTCACCGAGGTGAGCAGCTCGAACGAGACGACGCCGCTCACCGAGAGGACCATCGTGACAGCCATCGTCTCGCCGAGCGCGCGGCCGAGGCCGAGCATCGCGCCGGAGACCATGCCGCCGCGGGCGAAGGGGAGGACCGCCATGCGGATCATCTCCCAGCGCGTGGCGCCGAGGGCGAGCGCGGCCTCCTCGTGGAGCTTCGGCGCCTGGAGGAAGACCTCGCGGCAGATGGCCGTCATGACCGGAAGGATCATGACGGCGAGCACGAGCGCGGCCGTGAGGATCGTGCGGCCGGTGGGGGAGACGGCCCCGCCGAAGAGGGGGATCCACCCGAGGTTCTCGTTCAGCCAGACGAACCCCGGCTGCAGGAGCGGGGCGAAGACCAGGCCGCCCCACAGGCCGAACACGACCGAGGGGACGGCGGCGAGCAGGTCGATGACGTACCCGAGCACGGCGGCGAGCCGGCGGGGCGCGTAATGCGAGATGAACAGCGCGATGCCGATGGCGATCGGCGTGGCGACGATCAGTGCGAGGAATGAGGACCAGACGGTGCCGAAGACCAGTGGCCCGACGTAGGACCAGAACGACCGGCCGCGCAGGATGTGGTTTCCCGACGTGTCCGGCTGGAACGCGGGGATGCTCTGGACGATGAGGAACACGGCGACGGCGGCGAGCACGAGCAGGATGATCGTGCCGGCCGCGAGCGCGGTGCCGGAGAAGACGAGGTCTCCCGGGCGCTTCTTGGCCTTGATCCGTCCGCCCTGCGCCGGAGGCGGGGACTCGGGCGACGGCCGCTCGGCGACGGCCGTCTCATCGGACGCGCTCATATGCTCCTGATCCTCGGGTTCTCTGGGGACGATTCAGTCGATCGTGGCGGTGCCCCCGCTCCCGCCCGCACCACGCGGGCGCGAGCGGGAGACGAGGGCACCAGGGCGATCAGGGGGTCAGCCCACCTGGATCGTGTCGATCGCGGCGAGTGCCTGCTCGCGCAGCGTCTCGGAGATCGGCGCGCTGCCCGCGTTGTCGGCGGCGGCCTGCTGGCCCTCCTCGCCGACGATGTACTCGAAGTACGCCTTCACGAGCGACGCGACGTTCTCGTCCTCGTACTCCTCGCACGCGATCTCGTAGCTGACGAGCGCGATCGGGTAGGCGCCGTCGGTCGCGGAGGACGGGTCGACGTCGAAGACGAGGTCTCCCTCGCCACGGCCCTCGACCGTCGGCGCGTTCTCGAGGAGCTTCGCCGCGGCCTCGGCCGAGTACGCGGTGTACTCCCCGTCGACACCCACGTGCACCTGGCCGGCGTCCTCGGGGATCTGCGAGGCGTCGAGGTAGCCGATCGTCCCGGCGCCGCCGGAGATCGCCTGGGCCACGCCGGACGTCTGCTGCGCGGACTCGCCGCTGTCGAGCGGCCACTCGCCGGAGATCTCGTAGTCCCACACGTCGGGGGCGGTCGCCTGCAGGTAGGTGACGAACGTCTCGGTGGTGCCGGAGTCGTCGGCGCGGTGCACCGGCGTGATCGCCTGGTCGGGCAGCTCGGCGTCGGGGTTCGCGTCGGCGATGGCCGGGTCGGACCACTCGGTGATCTCGCCGGCGAAGATCTTCGCGATCGTGTCGGCGTCGAGGTTCAGCGTGTCGACGCCCTCGATGTTGAAGGCGAGTGCGACGGGGGAGATGTAGACGGGGACCTCGACGATCGCGTCGCTCGCGCAGGAGCCGAAGCCGCCGGCGGCGACCTCCTCGTCGTCGAACGCACGGTCGGAGCCGATGAAGTTGCTCGCGCCGGCCTGGAAGTTCTCGCGGCCCGTTCCCGAGCCGGTCGACTCGTAGTTGACGGTCACGTCGGGGTTGGTGGTCTGGAAGCCGGCGACCCATGCCTCCTGAGCGGCCACCTGCGACGAGGCTCCGGTCGCGTTGATCGTGCCGCTGAGGTCCGATCCGCCGCCTTCGCCGCCGCCTTCGCCGCCGCCCTCGTTCGCGGCGCAGCCGACGAGCGCGAGGGCCGCGACCGCGCTGAGGGCGGCCGCGCTGGTGAAACGGGAGATTTTCACTGTGTATCCGTTCATTTGATGGTCAGGGATGGCTCCGTGTGATCCGGGGCTCGACCTGACGCTAGGACGACGCGTTAACGAGAGTGCGCTGAGCGGGTGAACGGAAGGTGAACGAGTGTGAACGGGTGCGGTCGCGGGCCGGCGGCACGCCGCGGGATGCCGGGTCGTGCCGCCGGCGGCCGTCAGCTCAGCGGCGCGTGCGTCTCCATGGCGATGATCCCGGCCGACGGATCCCTCCTGTTCACGTGGGCGACCGAGAAAGCGCCGGTCGGGAGGGCCGCGCCCTCCGCGAGCTGCGAGACTCCGGTGGCCCCCGTCGCCCTGGCGACCTCCTCCAGCACGGCGGGCAGCACGGGGCCGTGGCTGCACAGGACGGCCGCCTTGCCCGCGGCGATCCGCTCGTCGACGACGCCGCGCACGTCGTCGAGGCCGTCCTCCCACGCGTCCTGGCTGAGTGCGTCCGTCTTCGCGATCGGCCGGCCGACGGCCTTGGCGAGCGGCTTGACCGTCTGCACGCACCGCGTCGCCGTGCTCGAGACGATCTTGCGCACGCCGAAGGCGGCGAGCTCGCCGGCCAGCGCGCGGGCCTGGTGCTTCCCGTGGGGCAGGAGCGGGCGCAGATGGTCCGCCCTGTTCCAGTCGCCGCGCGGGGTGGCCTTGCCGTGACGGAGCGCGATGAGCGGGAACGTCGCGCGCACGCCGCTGTCGAACCGCGAGAGGAAGTTCTCGAGGATCGCGACGTCGAAGTCGTACGTGAGCCGCTTCAGCGCCTTGTCGGCGCCGAGCCACTCGACCGCGGAGATCTCCCGGTTCGGGACGAACGCGCTCTCGCGCACAGCGGAGTCCTTCGCCCGCATCGACCAGTAGTGCACGACCTTCATCCGGCCGCTCGGCAGCGTGTACCTGGACACGCCGAGGGGCGGTCCGAGCGGCACAGCGATGCCGGTCTCCTCGCGGACCTCGCGTGCCGCGGTCTCGGCGAGGATCTCGCCCGGCTTGATCTTGCCCTTCGGGAAGCTGACATCGCGGTGCTCGTCGCGATGGACGACGAGGACGCGCAGCTTGCCGCCCGTCACGCGCCAGACGACACCGCCGGCGGCGTAGACGGTCTCGTTCGTCATCGCGCCGTGCGCGCCCGGCGCCGGCGCGAGATGTCGGACATCGTGCGGTCCTGGAGATCGATGAGCGGGGTGCCGTCCGCCGCGTGATGATGTCGCGTCCACGTCCCCTCGTCGCCGAGGTGCCACGTCGACGTGCCCTCGTCCATCACGAGGTCGAACAGCGCGGACAGCTCGGCGGTGTGCTCGGGGCGGGTGACCTTCACGAGCGCCTCCACGCGGCGATCGAGGTTGCGGTGCATCATGTCGGCGCTGCCGATGTACACCTCCTCCTCTCCGTCGTTGCCGAAGGAGAAGATCCGCGAGTGCTCGAGGTAGCGCCCGAGCACGCTGCGCACCCTGATGTTGTCGCTCACGCCCGGCAGGTCGACGCGGAGGCTGCAGATGCCGCGCACCCAGACGTCGACGCTCGCGCCGGCCTGGCTGGCGCGGTAGAGCGCGTCGATGATCTGCTCGTCGACCATCGAGTTGACCTTGATCCGCACGGACGCCGACCGGCCGGCGCGCGCGTGCCGCGTCTCCCGCTCGATGAGCTTCACCAGCCCCTTGCGCAGGTGAAGCGGCGCGACGAGGAGGCGCTTGAACTTCTTCTCGATCGCGTATCCGCTGAGCTCGTTGAAGAGGCGGGTGAGGTCGAGCCCCACGGCGGGGTCGCAGGTGAACAGGCCGAGGTCCTCGTAGATCCGGCTCGTCTTCGGGTTGTAGTTGCCCGTGCCGACGTGGCTGTAGTGGCGCAGCTGGCCGC
>JBQDDT010000129.1:0-8232 GCA_052092505.1 Microbacterium sp.
CGGGGCGGCAACGGGGGCGCCATCCCGCCGCGTCCGACCCAGTCGGCGTCGGAGGCGGCCGCTCAGCAGCCCCGCCCCGCCTATGCGGCGCCCGGCGCCGTGCCGCCGCGGCCCGAGCAGTCGGCCCCGCAGCACGCACAGGGCCAGACGCAGGCGACCCAGACCCTGCCGCCCTACGGCTGGGGCCACGGGCACGATGCCGGTCACGGCGCGAACGGCGGGGACGGCGCCGCCTACGGGCCGCAGCCGAAGCCGGATTCGTCCGGACAGCCGCGCAAGCGCGTCGGCGCGATCGCCGGGCTCCTCGTCGCCGCGGCGCTCGTCGGCGGTGCCGCCGGCCTGGGCGGCGCCTACGCCGGATCGACCATCTGGAACGACGGATCGGGCACGACGGCCTCCCCGAGCGATCCCTCCTCCATCACGGTCAACAACCCCGGATCGGTCAACGAGGCCACGGCGGTCGCGGCCGAGGTCACGCCGGGCACCGTGACGATCACGGTCAGCTCAGGACAGGAGTCGGGCAACGGGACGGGAGTCGTCCTGAGCGACGACGGATACGTCCTGACGAACACGCATGTCGTGACGCTCGGGGGAGCCGCATCGGACGGCACGATCCGGGTCACGGGGTCGGACGGGAAGATCTACGACGCGGAGGTCGTCGGGACCGACCCCACCTACGATCTCGCCGTCATCAAGCTGAAGGACGCGTCCGGTCTCACGCCCATCGAGTTCGCCGACTCGAGCAAGCTCAACGTCGGCGACACCGCCGTCGCGATCGGCGCGCCCCTCGGCCTGCCGAACACGGTCACGACCGGCATCGTGAGCGCGCTCAACCGGAGCATCCAGATCCAGTCGTCCGAGGCGCCGGACTCCGCCGACTCCGATGACTCCGAGGGAGACGGCGGCGAGCAGGGCGAGAGCCCGTGGTTCTTCGACGTGCCGGGTCAGGAGCAGCAGGAGCAGTCGCAGGCGCAGGAGTCGATCTCGCTCGGCGTCATCCAGACGGATGCGTCGATCAATCCAGGAAACTCCGGCGGCCCGCTCGTCAACTCCGAGGGCAAGCTCATCGGCATCAACGTCGCGATCGCGAGCGCCGGAGGGGACTCGTCGTCCGAATCGGGCTCCGTCGGGATCGGCTTCGCGATCCCGTCGAACGTCGCCGAGCGCGTCGCGAACGAGCTCATCGACAACGGCGAGGCGACGCACGGCCTGCTCGGCGCGAGCGTGACCAACGCGTCCCAGCTCGAGGAGGCGACGGTCGAAGGCGCCGCGATCGCCGAGGTCAGCGGCGGCGGGGCCGCGGAGGAGGCCGGCCTGAAGAAGGGCGACGTCGTCACGGAGTTCAACGGCGTTCCGATCGGCAGCTCCACCGACCTGACCGCTCAGGTGAGGGCGGTCGCCGGCGGCAGCGATGCGACGCTGACGTACGTGAGGGACGGGCGCGAGGAGACCGCGGAGGTCACGCTCGGGACGCTGTGACGTCGCTGACCCACCGGAGGACGCCGCCTCGGGGCCGATAGGCTCGCGGGGTGGCGTCCTTCTCCTTCCGCTCCGGCAACGCGGCGAAGCTCCTGCGGGCACCGCTCTACGCCATGGGGCGGCTCGCGACGCTGGTCGTGCCGCGCGGCGACCGCTGGGTGTTCGGCTGCGGTGCCGGCGTCGGGGACGGTCCGCTCGAGGTCTGGCGGGCCGCCGCAGAGCGCGGCGTCGACGGGGTGTGGCTGACGGCCGATGCGGAGGAGCGCCGCGAGGCCGCCGCCCTCGGGATCCCGACGATCCGGCGCGACTCGTGGCGCGGGTTCTGGGCCACCGCGCGTGCACGCGTGGTCGTCGTCGCCTTCGGGCTGGGGGACGTCAACCCGTTCGCGGTGTCCGGCGCGTTCGTCGTGCAGCTCTGGCACGGCGTGCCTCTGAAGCGGATCGGACTCGACTCGGCCGAGACGACGCGCAGCCCCGTCCGCTTCGCGGCTGGCGTCGTCAGCGCGCTCCTCGCGATCGCGTACCGCGGCTCGGCGCGGCGCATCGGCCTCCTCCCCGCCTCGCATCACCTGATCCGCGGGCGTCTCGAATCCGCCTTCGACCTGCCGCACGGTCGGGTCGTCGTCACCGGCGAGCCGCGGGTCGACCCGCTGAGCGCCGGCGATCCCGTCCGGCGCCGCTCCGATGCGCGGGCGCGGATCGCCGACGCGGTGGGCGGGATCGGCGATGACACCCGCCTCGTGCTCTACGCGCCCACCTGGCGCGACGGCGAGGGGGACCCCGCGGTGCCATCGCCGGAGCAGTGGGGGGCGATCCGGGACGCGATGGAGCGGCACGATGCCGTGATGCTGGTGCGCTCGCACCGCCTCGGCGCAGGCGAGTACGCTCCGCCGTTCCCCACCGACCGGGTCCGCGATCTGGGCTCCGAGCGACTGCGCGACATCACGCCGGCGCTCGCGGGCGTCGACGCGCTCGTGACCGACTACTCGTCGCTCGCGTTCGATGCGTCACTCGTGCCGCTCCCCGTCGTCTACCTCGCGCCCGACGTCGACGCCTATGCGGCCAGACGCGGATTCTACGGCCGATACGCGGCCGTCGCGGGCGACGACTACGCGACGAACTGGCCGGGTGCTCTCGCCCAGCTGGGCGCGGTGCTCGGCGATGAGAGGGTGCGAGGCGAGCGGATCGCGCGCTCGGAGGAGCTCAGCCGGCGCGTGCACGCGTATCGTGACGGGGAGAACGCGCGACGCGTCGTCGACGTCGTCCTCGCACGGACCGAACGCGGGGGAGCCGGGACACGAGCCCGGCGGAAGGGGAAGGCCCACGGATGACGACGGCCTGGTTCGACACCGCAGCGACGGCGCTCGTCGTCGTGGGGGCGGGAGGCCCGCCCGACGAGGCGGTCCTCGACGGGGCGCGAGCGCGCGTCGACGGCGAGATCGCGGTCGACGGATCCGCGTGGGAGGTGCGCTTCCCGCTGCTCGCCTCGCGGTGGGGAGGACCGGCGCTGCCGCTGCCGAGCGGACGGTATCGGATCCGGCTCGCCGACGCGCAGGGCGCGGCGCTCGACGAGGATGCGTCGGCCGGCATGGAGATGTTCGACCGGTTCCGCGCCGAGGTGGTCTCCGGCGACCTGATCGTCGGCCCCCCGGTCGACCCCGCCTACGACTCCGGCGAGGGACGTCGCGCCCTCGAGCTGCGCTACGCGGCGGGCGACACGGGGGCGGAGCCGCTCGAGAACGCGATCTTCTTCGAGAGCTTCTACGGACGCGTCGCCGGGTGCAATCCGCTCGCGATCGACCGCGAGGTGGCGCGGGTCGCTCCGCACGTGACGCGCTACTGGAGCGTCGTCGACCTGTCTGTTCCGGTGCCGGAGGGTGCCATCGCCGTGGTCGACGGGAGCCCGGAGTGGTGGAGGGCGCGGGCGATGTCGCGCCTTCTCGTCGTGAACGACTGGCTCCGGCGCCCGTTCGTGCGCCGCGAGGGCCAGCGGGTGCTCCAGACCTGGCACGGCACGCCCCTCAAGCGCCTCGCGCTGCATCGGAGGGGGTTCGCCCCGCGCCGGTGGGCGGCTGTCGTCCGCGAGGCGCTGCGCTGGAACGTCCTCCTCGCACAGAACGGCTACGCCGCGCGCGTGCTCCGGAAGGCGTACGCCTTCCTCGGATCCCGTCCCCTCCTCGATCGTCAGCTCTGGGTCGAGGGATACCCGCGCAACGACGTGCTCGTCACGGGGGACGGATCGGCGGTGCGCGAGCGGCTCGGCATCGCCGCCGACGAGGAGGTCATCCTCTATGCGCCCACCTGGCGGGACGACCGCGACGAGATCGTCGACTTCGTCGACCCGGCCAGGCTCGCGCGCGAGCGCGACGCCGTCGTCCTCGTGCGCGGGCACACGAGGACGCTCCTTCCGGGGCGCGACGTCACGGGCCCTCGCGTCATCGACGTCACGGCCTACCCCGACACGTCGGAGCTCCTGCTGGCGGCCGACAGCCTCGTGACGGACTACTCGTCGGTGATGTTCGACTTCTCGGTGACCGGCAAGCCGATGCTCTTCCTGGTCCCCGACCTCGAGCACTATCGCGGGCAGCTGCGCGGGTTCTACTTCGATCTCATCCGGCGCGCCCCTGGCCCCGTCGTGCGGACGGCGGACGAGCTCATGGCCGCGTTCGACCGCGACCCCGCGGAGTTCGCCGATCGGTACTCCGCATGGCGGCGCGCGTTCAACGCCCTCGACGACGGGCACGCGGCCGAGCGCGTCGTCGCGAGGATCGTCGACGCCGGCATGATCGACGCCTGACCCGCGGCATCCCCGCGCGGTTCGCCAGATGCACCGAAACTCGCGAGTTTCGGTGCATCTCGCGAACCAGGGCTAGGGGAGGGGCGTGTTTCGGCCCGACAGGCGCGAGGTGTCGACGGTGTCGCGGGCACCGCGGATGACCCCTCCGAGGAACCCGAGCCCCCATGACAGGTGCATGGTGGGCAGCACGGCGAGCGTCCAGAGCTTGTCACGCCACCCGGACCCGCCGCCGCGTCCTGCGGCCACGGCGAGCACGAGGAGCGCGTACGCGATCACGGGGAGATGGACGACCGAGACGATCGCCGTCCCGATGCCGGTGGTGACGCCGACGAGCTGCAGGATCGCCACCACGAGGGCGGCGAGCACCGCCAGCACGAGGGCGGGAGGGGCGAAGAACCGCAGCGAGTTGCGCATCCCGTATCGGCGCACGAGCTCCCCGCGCCACGTCCCCGTGGACAGGAACTGCCGTGCCAGGCGCGGCCAGCTCTCGCGCGGCCAGTACGTCACCGACAGCTCCGGATCGAACCACACGCGGTACCCGGCCGCCCGGAAGCGCAGGTTCAGCTCCCAGTCCTCGCCGCGCCGGATGGTCTCGTCGAAGGAGCCGATCTCCTCGAGAGGGCCGCGGCGCATCACGCCGAGGTACGCGGACTCCGCCTCGCCCTCGTCGCCGCCGGAGTGATATGCACCGCCGCCGAGGCCGATC
This sequence comes from Microbacterium sp., assembly GCA_052092505.1. Classification (GTDB taxonomy): domain Bacteria; phylum Actinomycetota; class Actinomycetes; order Actinomycetales; family Microbacteriaceae; genus Microbacterium. Next base: position 4,983 of record JBQDDT010000129.1, read on the forward strand.
CGGGAGTTGTAGGCGCGCGCGACGGCGCGCTGGAACGGGCTGCGCCCGTCGGCGTGCATGACGCCGCCCACGTTCGCGGCACGCGTGCGCGCCAGGGTCTCGAGCGCCCTGGCGGTGTAGCCGGGGGCGAGTTCGGAATGGGCGTCGACCCGCACGATCGTCGGGTAGCGGCTCGCGCGGATCGCCAGGTTCAGCCCGACGGGGATGTCGGCGGCCGGATTGTCGATGAGCCGGATCCGCTCGTCCTCCGCCGCGAGGCGCTGCGCGAGCTCCGTCGTGCCGTCGGTCGACGGCCCGAGGGCGAGCACCAGCTCGAGCGGTCCCCGGACCTGCTGCGCGAGCACCGTGCGCACGGCGCGCTCGAGGTAGTCGTTCTCGTTGAGCACCGGCATGACGAACGACACGCCGTCGCCCGGCGCGACCTCCGGGGCGTCCCGGCGCGCCCGACGAGGGGCATCCGCGCGGGGATCGTTACGCATTCGACGATCATCCCATGCGGGACCGGGGAAGCCCTCGACATAACCTGGAATGCGTGTCTGTTGTCAGGGATGTCCGAAAAGCCGCCACGCTGATCCGGAGGGCGGCCAGGCACCGGATCACCTTCCGCAGCGTCGTCCGCAGCCTCCGTGAGCGCGGACCGCTCGAGGAGGGGCGCTTCCAGGTCGCCGTGTACTTCGCCGACAGCGAGGTCAACATGTACCAGCTGCGCCAGTGGTACGCGCCGCTTCGCGAGCTGGCGCAGCGGTGGCCGGTCGTCGTGATCGCGCGGAACCCCGGTGGGGCCCGCGCGCTGATCGACGACGGCGAGCTCCCGGTGACGTTCCAGCCGGAGGTGCGGGGGATCGAGCGCTTCCTCGACCAGCAGGACATCCGCGTCGTGCTCTACGTGAACCAGAACGCGCGCAACTTCCAGATGTTCCGCTACGGCAGGCGCTGGCACGTGTACATCAACCACGGCGAGTCCGACAAGATGTACATGACGACGAACCAGTTCAAGTCCTACGACGTCGCGCTGATCGCGGGGCAGGCGGCGCGCGATCGCCTCGCCAGGGCGCTGTGGGCCTACGACCTCGACGAGCGCACGATCGAGATCGGACGGCCGCAGGCCGACCACTACTCCGGCGAGGTCCCGTACCCGCCGGATGACCGCACGGTCGTGCTGTACGCGCCCACCTGGGAGGGCGACAGGCCCTCCGCGCACTACGGGTCGGTCGCGAGCCACGGCGAGGCGCTCGTCTCCGCCCTCCTGGCCGACGATCGCTATCGGGTGATCTACCGCCCGCACCCGCGCAGCGGCGTCGTCGACCCGGCCTTCGGTGAGGCGAACAGGCGGATCATCGCGACGCTCGCCGAGGCGAACCGCGCCGATTCCTCGGCCCAGCACGTCTACGACGACGGACCGTCGGTGGGCTGGCAGCTGGCCGCGGCCGATGTCGCCGTCACCGACATCTCCGCCATGGTCTACGACCGGCTCGCCGTGGGCAGGCCGCTGCTCGTGACGCGTCCGGTCGACGAGCGCGCCGAGGTCGACGAGGGCGGATACCTCGTCGACTGCGAATGGCTGGAGGCGGGCGATGCGTCCGACGTCGTCGCGCACGTCGAGCGCGTCCGCGACGATCCGGAGGCGTCGGCGCGGATCGCCCGCTGGTCGGCGCACTACTTCGGCGACACGACGCCCGGCGCGCCCACGAGGCGGTTCCACGATGCCGTCGAGCGGCTCATGGACCAGTGGGAGGAGTGGGACGCGCGCTCGCCCGAGTCGCGGCCGACGGGTCGCGCGGCGTAACACCGATTGAGTGGGGCGCGCCCACGCTCTATCTTCTTACGCATGGCCCGACCGCACTCCGGGGCCGCCGTGAAGGTCGGCCAGCGCATCGCCGAGGCCCGTCGACGCGCCACGATCACCGCGAAGGTGCTCGCGGAGTGCGCCGATCTCGACCTGACGCACGTCCAGCGCGTCGAGCGCGGCGAGATGAATCCGACGCTGATGACGCTCTCGCAGATCACCATCGCGCTGGAGGTCGATCTCGCCCAGCTGGTCTTCGGCGTCGCGGCGGACGATCTCCAGGCGGGGCGTCACCCCGTCGGCCACACGACGCGGGAGCGGGAGGGACGAGGACGGCGCCCCGCACCGGCGTAGCGCCGTCGGCGCTCACAGCACGAACCTCCACAGGTACTCCTCCTGGATCGCTCGCGACCGGTACCACGCGAGCGTGACGATCGTGCTGGGCAGGTGCGCTCCGCACAGGCACAGCTCGATCGCGTCGCCGGGACGCAGACGCCCCCACGGGTCGGTGCGCGCGTTCCCGTGGCGGTCGCCGACGAAGCCGCGGACCGTCTCGACGTCGTCGGCTCCGGCGTTCTGGATCACCGGGTGACGAGGGTCGTGACGCACGACGCGCCAGGGGACGCGGTACGCGGGCGGGGTCGGGGGAGAGGGCATGCCTCGACGCTAGGAACGGGCGCCGACACGGAGGCTGCGCCCCGCAGCGCCGTCGGCCATCCTGTGGAGAGATCGCCGCCTCGCGACCGCGGTGAGGGACGAGAGCGCCCCGCCGTCGACGCGGATGGCGTCACACGGCGGGGCGTCGAGGAGACCCGCGAGGGATCAGACGAACTCGTTCGCGCGCTCCAGGTCCTCGGCGAAGTCGACCTCGACCGCGTACAGGTCGGAGATGTCCATCGGCAGGACCCTGACACCGCCCTCGGCGATGGCGAGCTCGAGGCCGCCCTCGAAGTACTCCTGGTCGTCGACGCGCTGCAGGCCGCGCATGAGGGCCTTCTTGTCGGCGCGGGAGATGTAGTTGATGCCGACCGCCTCGCCGATCCCGCCCGTGACCTGCTTCGAGAGCTGGTCGATGCGTCCGTCGGCCGAGACCGTGTACTTGACCTCCTCGTCGCTCACCTTCGCCGTGTTCACGGCGACGAACGATTCGCCGGCCTCGATGTGCGCGATCGCGCGGCCGAGCACGCGCGGGTCGAAGACGACGTCGCCGTTCATCCAGAGGACGTCGTTGCGGCCCGTCGCCTGCAGCGCGCGCAGCAGGCTCTTCGAGGTGTTGGTCTGGTCATAGCGCTCGTTGTAGACGTACTCGGTGTCGGGGAAGCGCTCGACGATGTCCTCGGCGCGGTAGCCGACGACGGTCGTGATGCGGGCGTCGCTCCCGAAGGCCGCACGGATGTTGTCGTGCTGCTGCTGCATGATCGAGCGCCCGTCATTGAGCGTCGTCAGCGACTTGGGCAGTGCACG
>JBQDDT010000130.1:0-8227 GCA_052092505.1 Microbacterium sp.
AGAGCGTTCGACTGAAAATCGAAAGGTCACCGGATCGACGCCGGTCGGAGCCACACGGGTGATCATTACAATCACCCCAGGAACCCTCGCGTAGCTTCTACATCGCGGGGGTTTCGTCTTTTCCTGGAGGAGCCGGTCTCCTCGACCGCCGAGGTGCGTCTACGCGGCGCTCGGAAGGTCACCGTTCGACGCGCCCCCTCAGTGGTCCTCGGCGGGCAGCGCGCTCAGGCCTCAGCCCGCGTCGACGTAGTCGCGAACCCGCTCGGCGCCCACCTCGGTGAGATGCAGCATGAGATCGCGGCTGATCGGCATCGCGAGGCCCGCGTTGTCGGCACCCACGGCGACGACATCGCGGAACGCGGTGACCTGCACCAGGAATGAGCGGAGGCCCGTCCGAGCCCGTTCCGCCCGTCAGCCCTTCGTCGCTCCCGCCGTCAGCCCGGACACGATGTACTTCTGCGTGAACAGGGCGATCACCATGATCGGCAGCGTGACGGTGACGGCCGCGGCCATCAGCCCGCCCCAGTCGATGCTGGCGTACCCGACGAAGTCGAAGATCGCCACCGGCAGCGTCTTCGTGCTCGCGCTCGACAGGACGAGCGCGAAGAGGAAGTTGTTCCACGCGAAGATGAACGACAGGATCGAGGCCGTCGCGACGCCGGGAATCGACAGCGGCAGGGTGATCCGCAGAAACGCGTCGATCGGCGTCAGGCCGTCGACCTGGGCGGCCTCCTCGAGCTCCTCGGGCATCGAATCGAAGTACGCCATCATGATGTAGAGGATGAGCGGCAGCGACACGAACATCATCGACAGGACGAGGACGGTGTAGCTCCCCACCAGCCTCATCTGCGCGAACACGAAGTACCACGGGACGAGCAGGCTGACCCCGGGGATGATCCTCGCGAGGAGCACCATCGCCGCCGACCTGCCCATCATGTATCGGCTCATGCTGTATGCCGCGGGCACCGCCAGGACCAGCGAGAACGCCGTCGCGAGGAACGCGACGAGGAACGAGTTGCCGATGAAGGAGAGGAAGTTCGCCTGGCCGAACACGGTCCCGTAGTTCTCGAACGTCGGGATGAAGGCGAACATCTTCGACGGATCGTAGATGTCGACGTTCGTCTTGAGGCTCGCCAGCAGCATCCAGACGAGCGGCGCCACGAAGGTGAACACCACGAGCGTCAGCCCGATCCCGCGCCCGAACGACGGCCACCGGAACCTCTTCCGGCGAGGACTGCCGTGAGTCGTCACGCTCTGAGTGGTCATGTGCGCGCCGCCTTCCTCCGGAGAGACAGAAGCCAGATGAGTCCGATGATCATGAGGAAGAAGAGGATGAGCACGGTCGACGCCTGCCCGTACCTGTTGTAGTCGAAGCTCAGGCCGTAGGCGTAGATGTTCAACGTCTCCACCTCGTGGAACGAGCCGCCGCCCTTGCCCTTGGTGGCATAGAGGATGTCGAAGTTCTTGAGCGCCTCGATGCCGCGCAGGACGACCGCCACGGTGATCGTCGGAGCGAGCAGAGGCAGCGTCACGTACCAGAGTCGCTGCCACCAGCTGGCCCCGTCGACCCGCGCGGCCTCGTCCGGCTCGTCCGGCATCGCGGTCAGTCCCGCGAGCACGATGAGAGTGACCATCGGGGTCCACTGCCACACGTCGACGAAGATCAGCGTGCTGAGCGCCGTGTCCGGACTGCTCAGCCACGGCAGCGGCGGGATTCCGATCCAGGACAGGGCCTCGTTGGCGAAGCCGATGTTCGGCTCGAAGATCAGCCGCCACATCATGCCCACCGCGACCGGAGTCGCGACGAGCGGGAGCAGGATCGCGACGCGGACCCACCGCTCGCCCCGGAACGGCTTCCAGAGCAGGAGGGCGATCGCGATGCCGAACACCACCTCGAACAGGAGCGCGCCGCCGGTGAAGTACACGGTCCGCCCGACCGCCGGCCAGAACCGCTCGAAATCGGTCAGCACATCCGCGTAGTTCTCGATTCCGATGAAGTCGAACGGAGCTCTGACGGAGCCCTTCGAGTTCGTCAGGCTGAGATAGAGCGTCCACGCGACGGGAAAGAGGAGCAGCAGGGCGATGAAGATCATCGCCGGGGAGGCGAGCGCCCACTTCCGGTGCTTGTTGACCCAGCGCGAGTACCGTCGCCAGGCGCCGAGCTCATGAGGAACCGAGCTCATGGGACACCTCCTCAGGTGCAGGGCGTCCCGGCGGGCTGGGCTCGCACGGCCCGCCGGGACGGGGTGTCATTCCTCTTCGTCCTCAAGGAACTGCTGATACTTCTCCTGCGCGGATTCCGCAGCGGTCGCGACGTCTCCCCCGGAGATGCCCACGACGATGGGGTCGCCGACGATCTCGCGCGCCTCGGCCACGTTCACGACGACGGGGCGGTCCGTTCCGACACCGTTCTCGCCGTTCGCGAGGATCGCCTTCGTCAGGTCCTCGGGGAAGCTCGCCGTGCCCTCCGGGTCCTCCCACACGGAGGAGCGGGCGCCGGGGACACCCTCGGTCTGCGTCGTGAGAACCATGTCAGGGCTCGTCGCCCACTCGATGAACTTCCAGGCGTTCTCCTGGTTCGCGGACGCCGAGTTGACGCCCAGCGCCCATGCCGGGATCACGTAGGGCTTCGAACCTGCGGGGCCCTCAGGGAAGGGTGCGTACCCGACCTCCTCAGACACCGTCGAGTTCTCCGGAAGGGCGAGGTTCTGGTACAGGCTGCTCGCATCCGTGTAGAACGCCGCCTGCCCCTGGGCGAAGATCGCGGCGGCCTCCGGCCAGCTCATGTCGGTGCTCACGTTGTCCGGTCCGTGCTCGTTGAGCAGCCGGCCGTAGAGCTCGTAGGCCTCCAACGCCTCCGGGGAGTCGACGGCGGCGGTGCCGTCCTCGTCGAACGCACCGCCGTAGCTGAAGAGGTAGCTCGAGAACTGGGTCACCGCGGCGGAACGACCGGTGCGCGCCACGAAGCCGGCGACGTCGGGGTTCTCCTCGCTGATGACCTTCGCCGCCTCCTCCAGCTCGTCCAGCGTGGCCGGCACCTCGAGTCCGGCCTTCTCCAGCAGATCTGTGCGGTAGTACAGCACCTCCGACTCGGTGATCAGCGGAACGCCGACGATCTGGTCGTCCGTCGTGACGGACTCCACCGGACCTGCCTGGAAATCACTCCAGTCCCAGTCCGCGTCCTCCTCGGCACGATCCGTGAGGTCGGCGAGATAGCCGTTCTGCGCGAAGAGCTTCCCCTCTTGCAGCGGGCGGTACATCATGACATCGATCTCGTCGGTGCCGGCGTTGAGCTTGACGTTGTACTGGTCGGAGAGCTGATCCTCCCCCAGCTGCGTCAGCTCGACGGTGAGACCGGTCTCCTCCTCGAAGTCGCCGATCTTGTCCTTGATGATGTCGGTCCAGACGTGGTTCGCCAGCGTGATCCGCACGGTGTCGGAATCCCCGCCTCCTCCGCCGCAGCCTGCGAGGGCCCCGGCGGTGACGGCCGCCGCCGCGACGGCCGCCGCCCTCAGTGCAACTCGACGATGCGTCATCGCATCTCCTCTCGTGTGATCGCGCAACACTGCGCCTGGGAGCGAGGTCCGAACGAGATCGACCTCAGAGTATGATTATTCTCATAATTCATACTAGTTGGCAACCGTCAAGAGGGGCGGTCGACAAGGGGGACCGGAATGCAGCTCGACCTGCAGGGCAAGGTGGCCGTCGTGACCGGAGTCGGCAAGGGCATCGGGCGCGAGATCGTCGCGACGCTGGCGCGAGAGGGGGTCACCACGATCTCCGTCGATGTGAACGCCTCCGACCTCGACGAGACGGCCGCGCTCCTGGACGAGATCGGCGCACACCATCGCGAATTCGCGTGCGACATCCGCGATCGTGAGCGGGTGCACGAGGTCATCGCTGCCATCGACGTCGAGTTCGGCCGGATCGACATCCTCGTGAACAACGCCGGCGTCGGAGGGAACGGCCCGATCGATGGGCTGCCGGAAGAGACGTGGGACGTCGTCCACGACGTGAATCTGAAGGGGACGTTCCTCCTCTGCCAGGCCGTGCTCCCGATCATGAAGCGCCAGCGCGGAGGGCGGATCATCAACGCCGCGTCGTTCGCCGCGCTGGTGCCGATCTACGGCAGCGCCGCCTACGCCTCGTCGAAGATCGCGGTCGCGCACTTCACGCGTGCGCTCGCGGGAGAGGTGGGGCCGTGGAACATCACGGCGAACGCCTACGCCCCAGGGATGGTCCCGACCACTCTGAATCACTTCGACGAGCTACCCGACGACGAGCAGAGCCGGCTGCTGGACACCCTCTCGCTGCGCCGATGGGGCGCGAAGTCCGACATCGCGTCGCTGATCTGCTTCCTCGCCTCAGAACAGGCGGGGTACATCACGGGTACGCTCGTTGACATCAGCGGAGGAAAGCTCGCCACGCAGGTGCCGCGCATGGCGTACGACGCCGCGGCAGACGCGAACGAGTACGACTTCGCGACCGGCATTTGAGAAGGGCCCGACCAGGTGGCAGATCATAGGGGCGCCGGCGCGCCACGCCCGCGGAACCGCATCGGCACCGGACTGTATGCGCACGTCGTCGAGGTCATCGGCCAGGAGATCATCGACGGAGACCTCGAGCCGGGCAGCCTGGTCTACGCCGAGCAGATCTGCGAGCGCCTCTCGGTCTCCCGGAGCGTCGTTCGCGAAGCGATCCGGACGCTCGGCGCGATGGGGCTCGTCGAGGCGCGCCCCCAGGTCGGAACCCGGGTCCTCCCGGCGAGCAGCTGGGACCTCCTCAACCCCCAGATCGTGAAATGGCGCGGCCAGGGTCCCGGGTACCTCGAGCAGATGCAGCAGCTGCTCGAGCTGCGGCTCGGTCTCGAGTACACGGCGGCCGGCCTCGCCGCCGAGCGTCTCGAAGCCGACGACGCACAGGAGGTCCTCGACAGCGCCCTGGCGATGCGGGAGGCGTTCGACCGCGGCGATGCGAAGAGGTTCTTCGAGGCCGATGCCGTCTTCCACCGCACGATGCTCTCCGGAACCGACAACGACGTGATCGCACAGCTGGCCGACACCATCGCCACGACGCTCGACATCCGCGGTCGTGACACCCGCCCGGGGATGCTCGACCTCAGCGCGGACGCGGTGGATATGCACGTCGAACTCGCTCGCGCGCTCGTCGGGCGCGACGCCGCGCGCGCACAGAACCTCGCGCTCGAGCTCGTGCAGCTCACCCTCGCCGACTTCATGCGGATGCGCCGGGGGACGCGGCGCTGACCGCATCCGTGCGGCTGAGCAGAGTCAGCCGGGCATGACCATGACGGACTTGATGTTCCGTCCTGACTCCATGTGCTCGAACGCCTCCCGCCAGTCCGCGAGCTCGTAGACGCCGCCGAGCACGCGAGAGGTGTCGATCCGGCCGGTCGAGAACAGCGCCAGAACGCGCTCCCAGGTCGTCCACGTGTGCGAGAAGGAGCCGTACAGCGTCACGGCCTTCGCGACGAGCGGGTCGAGGCTGAATCCGAGCGGCTGCGGCCCCCACCCGACCTTGGCGATCGAGCCGAACGGCCTGACGAGGTCGAGACCCTGCTCGAGGGCCGCGCTGACCCCCGTCGCATCGACCACGACATCGGCACCGAGACCGTCGCCGAGCGTTCGGACGAGCGCGCCCGGATCCGCCTTCGTGATGTCGACCGCGTGATCGGCTCCGAGCTCGCGGAGCATGGCGAGGCGGTGCTCGTCGACGGGCGTGCCCAGGACGACCGTCGTGCCGGCACCGCGGAGTCGTGCGATCAGCAGCGCGAGCGCCCCGATGGCGCCAGCCCCCTGGATGACCACCAGGTCGCCCGGCGTCACGGTCGCCCGCTCGACCAGCGCGTTGTACGCGACGGCGAACGGCTCCGTCATGGCAGCCTGCTCGAACGTGACGTCGTCGGGGATCCGATGCAGGACCCGCGGCTCCGCGAGCATGAGCTCCCCGAACGCTCCGTCCCGTGTCGCTCCGTATCCCTGACGATGCGGGCAGAGGTTGTACCTGCCGGTGCGGCACAGCGCGCACACGCCGCAGATCGAGGCGGCGGTCTCGCAGACGACACGGTCGCCGACCGCCCAACCCGTGACGTCATCGGCGACCGCGGCGATCACGCCAGCGGTCTCGTGACCCAGGGTCACCGGAACCGCGACGTCCCAGCTCTGACCGTTGCGCCACATGTGGATGTCGGACCCGCACACCCCGACCGCGCGTGCCGCGACGAGAACCGTTCCCGGCTGCAGCTCGGGCTCGGGGACATCGCGCACCTCGACGTCGCCATCGCTCATCCCGTACTTCACCAGCGCCTTCATCGCGCACTCCCCTCCTTCTCCGGCCGAGCGATGCTCGGCATCCCCGCGGACCTCAGAGCCTCCTCGTGAGTCCTCACCCGCACCGCCGTCGATCCGCCGAAGTAGCGGTCGCGTGCCTCGATGAGGAAGTCGACGGACTGCGCCATCTCGTCCATCCCGTTGACCCCGTCCTCGATGCTGATCCATCCGTCGTAGCCGGCGTCGGCGAGCGTGCGGAAGATGAGGGGGTAGTCGTTCATCCCCTGCCCGATCACGCCGTGCTGGAGGAGCGGGGAGTAGCCGATCGTGCCGTCGCTCTGCCGCAGATCGTCGAGGCTCGCGCCGGGCGCGAGCGAGCGGTCGGAGGCCTGCATCGTGACGACGCGGTCGATCACGCGCGTGAGGAACTCCGCGGAGTCGTCGCCCGCGACGATCGCGTTCGAGGGGTCGAACTGCACGCCGAAGGTCGCCCTGTCGTCGACGGCGTTCACGATCGCGAGGAACACCTCCGATCTCTGCGCGAACTCGGGATACGCCCACGGCCCGTCCTTGTAGTGGTTCTCCATCGCCAGGGTCACGCCCAGCTCCCGAGCGATGGGGATGAGTCGCTCGATCGCGTCGATCACCCATTCGATGCCCTGCTCGACCTCGACTCCGGGGTGACGCTGCCCCGACAGCACTCGGGTGCTGCTGCCCCGCCTGCCGAGCCGGGACGCGACGCGGATCATCTCGACCTCGCGGTCGAACTCGGCCGAGCGCACCGACGGGTCGGGGTGCGTGAGATCCGGCGAGGCGCACAGCATCGGCATCTCGAAGCCCGCCGCGTCGAGCGCGTCACCGACCGCGTCGAGATGGGCATCATCCGTCGTCCAGAACATGCCGCTGTAGAGCTCGAGGCCGTCCACCGGGAGCGCCGTGGCCTTGTCGATCCAGTCGAAGATCGTCATCGTCCGCTGGACGGCCAGCGCCTCCAGATCGCCCTTGGGGAACACGCTGATCCTCATCGACACCACTCTCCATCTCTGCTCATCGTTGAACTCTAAAAGTAATACGAGTAAGACTATTATGAGCAGCACCTCGGATACCAGCGGAATCGACGCAGAGCCTCGGCGACGAAAGGACGGATATGACGATCGACGGGAATCGCCTTCTGGAGTGGACGACGAGAGTGCTCGAGTCCTGGGGGTATCGGCAGGCGGATGCCGCGTATCTCGCCGACACCCTCGTCGACGCGAATCTCCGGGGCGTCGATTCTCACGGAGTCATCCGACTGCCGGCGTATCGTGCCCAGATCGACGCGGGGCTGGTGCGACCCCGCGCGACGCCGACCGCGAGCAGGTCAGGGGCGACCGTGCGCATCGACGCCGACGGCGCCCCTGGCCAGCTGGCGGCACGGGCGGCCGTCGACGAGGTGGACGCTCTCAGCTCCGACGTCGGGATCGCGACCGCTGTCATACACGGCAGCACCCACTTCGGCACGGCCGGCTTCTACGCGCGCGAGCTCGCTCGACGAGGAAAGGTCGCGATGGTGGTGTCGAACTCGGAGCCGATCGTCGTCCCGTTCGGCGGTCGTGAGCCGCTGCTCGGCACGAATCCGTTCGCGTTCGCGGCTCCGACGAGCGGGGAGCCGATCAGCCTCGACATGGCGACGAGCACCAGCGCCATGGGAAAGGTGCTCGTCGCGCGGGCGAAGGGCACGGAGATCCCCGCAGACTGGGGAGTGGATGCGTCGGGTGCGCCGACGACCGACCCTGATTCGGTGACGGCGCTCCTCCCCGCCGGAGGCCCGAAGGGCTACGGCCTGGGATTCCTGGTGGAGATCCTCGGCGGAGTGCTCTCCGGAGCGGCGATCGCCGGGCAGATCGGCAACATGTACTCCGACCTCGACAGGCCGCAGAACGTCGGCCACTGGATGCTCG
>JBQDDT010000131.1:0-8100 GCA_052092505.1 Microbacterium sp.
AGAGGGGGCCGGCGGCCGCGGCGCTCCCATCGACGCCCAGCACGCTCGTCTGGTCGAGCCCGAAGGAGCCGCCGCCGAATCCGCCGCCCTGCCCCGCCTGGCCTCCGCCGCCCTCCGGAGCGGACGGGACCTCCTGCCCGTCCTGCCCGTCCTGGCCCGTCGGCGCGCCGGGGAGCTCGCCGTCGAAGGTCATGTTCGTCAGCGCGAGGGCGCCGGACGCCGCGGAGACACCGTCGGTCCCCTCCGCGGTCGCGACCGCGTCGGCCGCGAGGGTCGATCGGCCCATCTGCGTCGTCAGGCGCGACTGGCTCACCTGGGTCGTGCCGTCCTCGTCGGTCGAGCCCTCGCCGCTTCCGAAGTCGAAGCGCTCCCCGCCGCCCGCACCGGGCTCCGCGGCGGCGCCCGTGACGGTGAGGTCCGTGCCGACGCCGTAGACGGACTCCAGCGCCTTCTCCTGCGCCTGCGTGACGCCCGCCGAGAGCGCTCCCGTCACGATCACGAGGGCGATGGCCACAGCGAGGCCGGCCGCGACCACGATGGTCTGCTTCTTCCGGCCGGCGAGCTCGCGGCGCAGGTATCTGACGTACATGAGGGTCCCTTCTCGAACGGATGACGAGCCGACCGTACGAGCGGATCCCATCGGATCGACCTCAGGCGCGTAAGAGCCGGCTATGGACCGGGATCCGCGTTCACAGCAGACCCATCGACTCCGCCATAGCGGACGCATAGCTTCGAGCGCACAATGGATTCATGACCGACCCGCATCCCGCCCTCGCCCGCCCCGACGGCTCCCCCGTCCGCGTCCTCGTCGTCGACGACGAGCAGATGCTCACCGATCTGCTCTCGATGGCGCTGAAGATGGAGGGCTGGAACGTCCGTGCGGAGGCGAGCGGCTTCGACGCGCTGCGCGCGGCGCAGGAGTTCGCGCCGGATGCGATCGTGCTGGACATCATGATGCCTGACCTCGACGGGATGGCCGTCATGCAGCGGCTGCGTCAGTCGGGCGACGACGTGCCGATCCTCTTCCTCACGGCGAAGGACGCCGTCTCGGACCGCGTCGCCGGGCTCACGGCGGGCGGCGACGACTACGTGACGAAGCCCTTCAGCCTCGAGGAGGTCGTCGCGCGGCTGCGCGCGCTCATGCGCCGCACGGGCGTGCAGCCGGCCGAGGAGGACCCGATCCTGCGCGTCGGCGACCTCACGCTCAACGAGGACAGCCACGAGGTCGAGCGCGACGGGCGCGAGATCGAGCTGACGGCGACGGAGTTCGAGCTGCTGCGCTTCCTGATGCGCAATCCGCGGCGCGTGCTGTCGAAGGCGCAGATCCTCGATCGGGTCTGGAACTACGACTTCGGCGGCCGCTCGAGCGTCGTCGAGCTGTACATCTCGTACCTGCGCAAGAAGATCGACCAGGGCGACGAGCCGCTGATCCACACCGTCCGCGGCGCCGGCTACATGATCAAGGCCCCCCAGAAGGACTCGTGACCCGCCCAGCCGCGGCGGGCGGCGAGACCGCGCCCGCCGGTCCAGAGACCGCGGACGCCGCGCACGCGAGCGCCGGCGGCCGGTGGACCCTGCAGTCGCGCCTCATGGCCACGGTGTTCGCCATCGTGGCCGCGATCCTGCTGGTCGTCGCGCTCGTCGTGACCGCCATGCTCAGCACCGTCCTGAACACCCAGCTCGACTCGCGGCTGCGCACCACCGTCAGCTCTCTCGGGCCGGAGTTCGGCCTGAACGCGCAGACCGGCGAGGCCGTCCGGCAGCTGCAGAGCTCCCGCGCCGCGCCGGGCACCCTCCTGGTCTTCGGCGTCGACGCGGAGTCCGCCACCGGCGCCTACGTCGGCGAGGACTACGAGGCGCATCCGCTGTCGACCCGCCAGATCACGCAGGTGCTCACCGTCGTCTCCGACACCGGCCCGCACACCGCCACGCTGTCGGACCTCGGCAGCTTCCGGGTCCAGGCGCTCATCGACAGCTCGAGCGGCGACGTGATCGGCGTGCTCGGCCTCGAGAACGCCACCGAGAGCCGCACGCTCGGCAAGATGCTCTGGACGATCGGGCTCGCGACGGCCGGCGGCATGCTCGTCCTCGGCGTCGCCACGAGCATGATCATCCGGCGCGGGCTCCAGCCCCTGCGCGACATCGCGGCGACCGCGACGCGCGTCTCGCGGCAGCGCCTCGACCAGGGCGACGTGTCGATCGCCGAACGCGTCCCGGCACAGCAGTCCGATCCGAACACCGAGGTGGGGCAGGTCGGCGCCTCCCTGAACACCCTGCTCGAGCACGTGGAGTCCTCCCTCGCGGCGCGCGAGCGCAACGAGGCCACGATGCGGCGCTTCGTCGCCGACGCGAGCCACGAGCTGCGCACGCCCCTGGCCTCCATCCGCGGCTACTCGGAGCTGTCGCTGCGCGACACGTCACTCACCGACACGACGGAGCAGTCCCTCGAGCGCATCCAGGCGCAGTCGATCCGCATGACCGGGATCGTCGAGGATCTGCTGCTCCTGGCCCGCCTCGACGAGGGCCAGGAGGTGGTCGTCGACGCGGTCGATCTCACGCAGATCGCGGTGTACGCGCTCGCGGATCAGCAGGTCGCCTCCCCCGACCACGACTGGAGCGTCGAGGCGGAGGAGGACGATCCGATCATCGTCGCGGGGGACGCCGCCCGGCTCAGCCAGGTGTTCGTGAACCTGCTCGCCAACGCGCGCACGCACACGCCGGCGGGGACGTCCGTGTCGCTCCGCGTGCGCCGCGACGGGACGGGAAGCGCGACGCGCGCCGTCGTCGAGGTCCACGACGACGGGCCCGGCATCGATCAGGGGCTGCTGCCGAACCTGTTCGACCGCTTCGCCCGCGCCGACACCTCCCGCGCCAGGAAGACGGGCGGCACCGGTCTCGGCCTCGCGATCGCGAAGGCCATCGTCGAGGCCCACCACGGCACGCTCACCGTGCGCAGCGCCCCCGGCGACACCACCTTCGAGGTGCGCCTTCCCGCGAAGCCGGTCGATCCCGCCTGAGCAGACGACCCCGCCCCGGCGTCCGACTCAGGCCGCGCCGTCGAACATGCTCGTGACCGAGCCGTCGTCGAAGATCTCGCGGATCGCGCGGGCGAGGAGCGGAGCGCTCGAGAGCACCGTGAGGCCGTCGAAGCGCCTCTCCTCTGGCACGGGGACCGTGTCGGTGACGACGACGCGGTCGATCGCGTCGTCCTGCAGCCGCTCGACCGCCGGGTCGCTGAAGATCGCATGCGTCGCGCCGACGATGACCTTCTTCGCGCCGTTCGCCTTGAGCGCCTGGGCCGCCTTCACGATGGTGCCGGCCGTGTCGATCATGTCGTCGACGAGCAGGCATGTGCGCCCCGCCACCTGGCCGACGATCTCGTGCACGGTCACCTGGTTGGCGACCTTCGGATCGCGCCGCTTGTGGATGATCGCCAGCGGAGCGCCGAGCGACTCCGACCACTGGTCGGCGACGCGCACGCGACCCATGTCCGGCGAGACCACCGTGAGGGACTCGCGCTCGTCGTCGGTGAACGACTCCTGGAAGTGGCCGAGGAGCACCGGCTTGGCGAAGAGGTGGTCGACGGGGCCGTTGAAGAACCCCTGGATCTGCGACGCGTGCAGATCCACGCTCATGATCCGATCCGCCCCTGCCTGGGCGATGAGGTCGGTGATGAGGCGCGCCGAGATCGGCTCGCGCCCCCTCCCCTTCTTGTCCTGCCGCGAGTACGGGTAATAGGGGACGACGACCGTGACCCGCTTCGCCGAGGCGCGCTTGAGGGCGTCGAGCATGATGAGCATCTCCATCAGCTCCTCGTTCACCCCCTGGGAGAACGACTGGATGAGGAAGACGTCGGCCCCGCGCATCGACACCTCGAAGCGGGTGTAGATCTCGCCGGAGGCGAAGGTGCGGTGCTCCGTGGGGGCGATCTGGATGCCGAGGTGCTGGGCCACCTGCTCGGCGAGTTCGGGATGCGCTCTGCCCGCGACCACCACCAGGCGCTTCTTCGTCTTCGTCACGACTCCGGGCGCGATGCCCTTGTCGCGGTCGAGCTCAACCCTCTTCTGCTTCTGCCCCACGGGCCGCCTCTTCCGTTCGGCGGGCGCGTGCGGCCACCTCGGCCGCCTCGGTGCCCGCTCTGTTCTTCTCCACCCAACCGGGTACGTTCCGCTGCGGCGCGACGCTCAGGGCGAGCGCGCCGGGCGGCACGTCTTTGCGGACGACCGCACCGGCACCGGTCTTCGCCCCATCCCCGATGCGCACGGGGGCCACGAAGTCGTTGTGCGTGCCCGTGTGCACCTGGTCGCCGATCTCGGTGCGGTGCTTGTTCACGTCGTCGTAGTTCGCCGTGATCGCTCCGCCGCCGATGTTCGCGCCGGAGCCGATCGTCGCGTCGCCGATGTACGACAGGTGCGGGACCTTGCTGCCGTCGCCGATCTGCGAGTTCTTCGCCTCGACGAAGGTGCCGATCTTCCCGCCGTCGCCGAGGGTCGTGCCGGCGCGGACGTAGGCGAACGGACCGACGGAGCTGCGGGCGCCGAACACGGCGAGGGTGGCGTCGGAGCGGCGGATCGTGGCGCCCTCGCCGACCTCGCAGTCGACCAGGGAGGTGTCCGGGCCGATCGTCGCGTCGGAGGCGACCGTCGTCGCGCCGAGGACGTGGGTGTTCGGCAGGATCGTCACGTCGGGCTCGAGCGAGACCGTGTCGTCGATCCACGTCGTGGCCGGGTCCTGCACCGTCACGCCGTCGCGCTGCCAGCGCCGCACGATCCGGTCGTTGAGGATGCGGGCGGCCTCCGCCAGCTGCACGCGGTCGTTCACCCCGAGCGCGACGCGGGCGTCTCCCGCGACGCTCGCCGCCACCCGCCGGCCCGCCTCGCGCAGCATGCGGACGACGTCGGTGAGGTAGAGCTCGCCCTGCGCGTTGTCCGCGCCGAGCCGGGGCAGCTGCTCGCGCAGACCGCCGACACGGAAGACGTAGACGCCGGCGTTGATCTCGCCGATCCCGCGCTCGTCGTCCGTCGCATCGCGGTGCTCGACGATCCGGCTGACGGCGCCGCCGCCGTCGCGCACGATGCGCCCGTAACCGGTGGCGTCATCCAGCCGCGCCGAGAGCACGGTGGCCTCCGCCTGCGCCTCGCGGTGCTCCGAGACGAGGGCGGAGAGGGCATCGGCGTCGAGGAGGGGGACGTCGCCGGAGAGGACGAGGACGTCGCCGTCGAACGTGTCGGGGAGCGCGGCCACGGCCTGCTGGACCGCCCGCCCCGTGCCGGGGATGTCGTCCTGGTCGACGATCGTGACGCCGGGGTGCTCGCCGATCGCCTCGACGACGCGCTCGCGCTCGTGGCGCACGACGACCTCGATGACCGCGGCCCCGAGCGCGTCGGCCGTGTGGAGCACATGCCCGACCAGCGGCCGGCCGCCGATCGGATGAAGCACCTTCGGGAGCTTCGACTTCATCCGGGTACCCTGGCCAGCCGCCAGGATCACGATCGCAAGGTTGTCGTGCATCACGCTCCGCCACCAGGATTCGAACCTAGACCTCACAGCTCCAAAGGCTGTCGTGCTGCCATTACACCATGGCGGATAGCCGCCCGTGTGGGGCGCGCGTCCAGTCTCTCACGCCGGGTTCTCCCGACCCGTGCGGGCCGCGGGGCGACGCCGGGAGATAATGGGCGGATGGCAGAAGCGGATGAGGTCGAGCGGATCGTCGGTGCCTGGCGAGCCGAGCGCCCCGATCTCGACTTCTCGCCGATGGAGGTGCTCTCGCGCGTCGACCGTCTCTCACGCCACCTCGAGCACGCCCGCCGCGCCGCGTTCGACCGGACCGACATCGAGCCGTGGGAGTGGGACGTGCTCTCGGCCCTGCGCCGCGCCGGCGAGCCGTACCAGCTCAGCCCGAAGCTCCTCCTGCAGCAGACGCTCGTCTCGAGCGGCACGATGACCAACCGGATCGACAAGCTCGTCCAGCGCGGTCTCGTGCGCCGGGAGTCGGATCCGCGCGACGGTCGCAGCATCCTCGTCACGCTCACCGAGCCGGGGCGCGTGCGGGTCGACGCCGCGATCACCCGCCTGATCGACGCGGAGGCCGACCTGCTCCGCTCGCTCTCGGCGGCGGAGCGCTCGCGCCTGGCGACGCTGCTGCGCTCGCTCAGCGTGGGCGTCGAGACGGTCGAGGTCGCCTGAGCGCCCGGTCAGCGCAGGCCGAATCCGCCGTCGCTCGTGAGGACCTGGCCGACGATCCAGCTGCCGGCCGGCGTGGCGAGCCAGCCGATGAGCTCGGCGGGATCGGCCGGCGCGCCGAATCGGCCGAACGGCATCCGGCCGGCGAGTGACTCGAGCTCCCCGAGGGGACGGTCCGCCGTGTCGGGATCCATGTAGCCCGTGTTGACCGGCCCGGGGTTGACGGTGTTGAGGACGATGCCGAGCTCGAGCAGCTCGGCCGCGACCGACGAGGTCACACCCGCGAGCGCCGCCTTGCTCGTGGCGTACGCGATCTCCCCGCGCATCGGTCCGTCGAGCTGCCCCGATGTCATCCAGAACACGTGCCCCTGCGGCGCGTCGTAGGGGCCGCCGCTCGCGATCCGCTCCCCCGGGCGTCTCGGCCGGCCCACCCACGGCACCCGGCGGCGCGCGAACTCCGCCGTCAGCAGGAGCGTCGAGCGGGTGTTGACGTCCCAGAACGCGTCGAGGGCGTCCGGCGTCATGTCGAGGATGCTGCCGTCACCGCCGCTTCTGGCGTGGTTGCAGACGAGGACGTCGAGGGACCCCGTCACGCCGAACGCGGCATCCAGCACGACGTCGACCGCCGAGGCGTCCGCCAGATCGGCCCCGATGTCGTCGAACGCCGCCCCATCGGCGAGCTGCCGGCGCAGCCCGCCCCGCACCGAGGCGAGGTCGTCCCCGCCCCACGGCTGATCGAGATCGTGCGCGCGGTGGTGATGGACGACCAGATGCGCGCCGAGGGAGGCGAGCTTCGCGGCGACGGCGAACCCGATGCCGCGGCGGCGTGAGACGCCCGTGACGAGTGCCGTCTTCCCGGAGAGGGGCAGGTGCGCATGCATGAGCGATCCCTTCGATGGCGTCGCGGGACGACGCGGGTGAGATGGAGACGGGTCACCGGCATCGCATGCCCACGAGCGTAGCGGCGGCGTGCGTCGGCAGGCCATGCCCGTGCGTCAGCGCCTCGGCCAGCGCCTATCCTTGAGGGGACATGGCGCATCTGATGGGAGCCGAATCGCTCCGCCTCGAGTATCCGACGCGCGTCGTCTTCGACGGGCTCTCCCTCGGCATCGAGGAGGGCGACCGGATCGGGATCGTCGGCCGCAACGGCGACGGCAAGTCGAGCTTGCTCGGCCTGCTCTCCGGTCGGATCGAACCGCAGGCCGGGCGCGTGACGCGGCGCGGAGGGGTGCGGTTCGGGGTGCTCGGGCAGTCGGACGACCTCGACCCCGCCGGCACCGTGCGACACGCGATCGTCGGCGAGCGCCCCGAGCACGAGTGGGCGGGCGACCCCGCGATCCGCGACGTGATCTCCGGCCTCGTCGCCGATGTGCCGTGGGATGCGCGGATCGGCGAGCTCAGCGGCGGGCAGCGACGGCGCGTCGCGCTGGCCGCCCTGCTCATCGACGACTGGGACCTCATCGCGCTGGACGAGCCGACGAACCACCTCGACGTGGAGGGCATCACGTGGCTCGCGGGGCACCTGCGCAGGCGGTGGGCGAGGAACGCCGGCGGCCTCCTCGTGATCACGCACGACCGGTGGTTCCTCGACGAGGTCTGCACGGAGACGTGGGAGGTGCACGACGGGATCGTCGAGCCCTTCGAGGGCGGATACGCCGCCTACGTCCTCCAGCGCGTCGAGCGCGACCGGATGGCGGCGGCGGTCGAGGCCAAGCGCCAGAACCTCATGCGCAAGGAGCTCGCGTGGCTCCGCCGCGGAGCGCCGGCGCGCACGTCCAAGCCGAAGTTCCGGATCGACGCGGCCAACCAGCTCATCGAGGACGTTCCGCCCGTGCGCAACGGGATCGAGCTGCAGCGCCTCGCGGTCGCACGCCTCGGCAAGGACGTCGTCGACCTGGAGGACGCGGGCGTGCGCTT
>JBQDDT010000132.1:0-7998 GCA_052092505.1 Microbacterium sp.
CGTACCAGCCGGCAGGAGCGCTCATCCGTGTCTTCCTCGTCCTCTTCGCACGCGTCGACCACGCGCGGCCCGTTCTCGCAGGGCGGCGCGTCGCCGCCCTGCTCAAGTCTGCACGAGAACGGAGGCGGGTTTCGGTCGCTTCTGGGGATAACTCCAGTCGACTCGAGATCGGGCTGTGGATAAGGGGCCCCGCCGCGGCCGAGTCGATAGTTTGACGTCATGCACCCATACGTCGCCGGCTCCCTCCCGCGCCACAGCCGTCGTCGAGGCGCCGCGATCGTCGCCGCGGTCGGGATCCTCGCTCTCGCCGCCGGGTGCGCGCCCGAGCCGGAGCCGGAACCCACGGGATTCGCCAGTGAGGTGGAGGCGCTCGAGGCGGCCAGGGAGACGTACGAAGGGTACGTCGAAGCGACCAACAACGTCGATTTCAGCGACCCCGAGACCGCGGAACCCGTCTACGACTGGCTCACAGGAGACGCACTCGACGAGGAGCGAGAATCCATCACGAATGCATCCGCAGACAACTTGTCCCGTCAAGGACAGTCAGAACTAACACTCTTCGAGCTTCAGACGCCTGCTGACCTTGACGGAACGTTGTCAGCTGATGTTTGTCTCGATGTATCAGGAGTGGAGGTCCTGAACAGCTCGGGAAAGTCGCTCGTGGACCCTGCCCGGTCGGCAATTCAAACCATCGAGATCTCGCTGGAGTCTTCTAGAGAAACTTCGACAGGTTTGGCGGTTGCGACAATGGCTGGACGCGAAGGGGAGCCATCGTGCGACTCGTAGTTGCCACTATCGCGGCGGTATGGGTATTGAGCGGCTCCATCATCGTTCCGGCAACGCCCGATTCGGATCCTTCACCCACCAGTCACGCCCGATGCGGCGGCTCGGTTCCTCTCGAGAACTGCGAGGTCGGGAACGGCGGCGGGGGCGTCGACGTGGGTGGGGGCATCCAGATCCCCGTCGAGCAGCCCGGCCCCGGTCCTGCGGTCCCGCCGGGCTCCGGCGGCGGAGGAGGCGGAACGGGCGGGGGCACCGGAGGCGGGGGCACGGGCGGTTCCGGAGGAGGGTCAGGGGACGGCGGCCCCGACCGGTACATTCCGACGCTCCCCTGTGTGGAGTACCCGAAGCCCCTCGGGCGCGACAGGGAGTGGTGCCCGATCGACGAGCCGGAGGCCGAGGAGCCCGCGCAGGAGGTCGTCATCCCCGACACGATCGACGTTTCGGAGCTGCTCCACTTCACGCCGCCGGCGCCGTCGGTCGCCAGTGAGCCGGCCGGCGTCGCGATCGTCGGGATGCCGATGAACGTCGTCGTGCCGGCGAAGGCCAGCAGCTCGAGCGGCACTCTGCTCGGGTTCCCCGTGACGGTGGCCTTCACCCCGGAGCGGCTCGCCATCGACTACGGCGACGGCAGCACCGCGCAGGTCGCCGCGGACAGCGCCAGCTGGGACAGCCTCGGCCAGGCCGAGTTCACGCCCACCTCGACGAGCCATGCCTACGCCCAGCGCGGGCGCTACACGGTCAGCGTGCGGGTCCTCTCGAGCGCCGTGGTGAGCTTCGGCCCGTACGGGACGGTTCCCGTCGACGGGCTCGTCGCGTCGGCCGCAGCGCAGACCACGGTCAGAGCGGTCACCGCCGATACAGGGCTCGTCGACGAGACGTGCGCCGAGGACCCGCACGGCCCCGGCTGCTGACGCGTCAGTCCGGCTCGCCCGACAGGATCCCGCGCAGCCAGTCGCGCGCCTCCGCGAACGACTGATCGCTGTAGCGCTCCGGATACTGCACGATCTGGCGATCGGCCCGCGGATACGAGCCCAGGAAGATCACCCGCGGACTGTAGCGCTTGAGTCCCATCACCGCGTCGGCCATCCGCTCGTCGGTGATGTGCCCGTCGGCGTCGAGCACGAACCGGTACCGCCCCAGGCGATCGCCGATCGGGCGCGACTGGATGAGGCTCAGGTTGATGCCGCGCGTCGCGAACTGCTCCAGGAGCTCCAGGAGAGCGCCGGGCACCTCGCGCGGCAGCTCGGCGACGAGCGAGGTCTTGTCGGCACCCGTCGCCTCCGGAGGGACCGCCGTGCGCGTGACGAGCACGAACCGCGTCACCGCGTCCTCGTTGTCGCCGATGTTCTCCGCCAGCACGTCGACGTCGTAGTGCGCGACGACGCCGGGGGCCGCGATCGCGGCCTGCGCCGGAAGCGTCCCGTCGAGCACCCCGACCGCGCTCGCCACGTTGCTGCCGGCCACGACCTGCCGGTGCCCAGGCACGTTCGCGCCCAGCCAATCGAGGCACTGCGCGTACGCGACCGGGTGCGCCGCGACGTCGGCGACCTGATCGAGCGTCGTGCCGCGCGGCGCGACGAGCACGAACCGCACCGGAACGAGGTACTCGCCGATGATCCGCAGGCCCGGCACCTCGGCGAGCGCGTCCTGCGCGCTCGAGACCCCGCCCTCGACCGTGTTCTCGATCGCGATCATCGCCGCGTCGCTCGCCCCGGAGGCGACGTCGCCGAGCGCCTCGCCGACGTTGTTGACCGGCTTCCACCGCTGCCCGCGGGCTTCGGGCACCTGGTCGAGCGCCGTCTCGGTGAACGTCCCCGCCGGCCCGAGATAGCTGTATGTACGCAGGGCGGCGGGCTCGTTCGTCATGCCCCTCAGCGTATCCCCCGCCGGTGTCCACTCAACTCTCGCCCCACAACGCAGTCGATCCGGCCTCTGTCCCACCGGGAGCCCCCGGAATCGCGCCGAACGGCATCCTGCGACCGGGCGGATCGACTGCATTGTGCACGGCCCCTCGGGGCCCCATCGCACACCGGATCCATAACACCCGCAAACCCATGGCTGGCAGAATGCCCTTATGACTCGAGCCGGACAACCCGCCGAAGCCTCCGATCTCACCGACATCGACGAGCTCATCGGCGCCTACTACGACGTGGCCCCCGACCCCGGCGTCGAGGCCCAGCGCGTCGCGTTCGGCACGAGCGGCCACCGCGGCTCGAGCCTCAAGGCGAGCTTCAACGAGAACCACATCCTCGCCACGACCCAGGCGATCGTCGACTACCGCGCCGAGCACGGCATCGCCGGCCCGCTCTTCCTCGGCCGCGACACCCACGCCCTCTCCCTCCCGGCCGAGCGCAGCGCGATCGAGGTGCTCGTCGCCAACGGCGTCGACGTCCGGATCGACTCCCGCGACTCGTACGTGCCGACGCCGGCCCTCAGTCACGCGATCCTCACGCACAACACCGGCCGCGATGCCGACGACCCCGATCGCGCCGACGGCATCGTCGTCACCCCGAGCCACAACCCGCCGACCGACGGCGGCTTCAAGTACAACCCCCCGCACGGCGGTCCCGCCGACACCGACGCGACGGGGTGGATCGCCGACCGCGCCAACGCGCTCCTCGAGGCGGGCCTCGACGCCGTGCGCCGCGTGCGCTTCCCCGACCTCGACCGCGACGCGATCGGCGAGTACGACTACCGCGAGGCCTACGTCGACGACCTCGCGAACGCCATCGACCTGGAGGCCGTCGCGCGCTCCGGCGTGCGGATCGGCGCCGATCCCATGGGCGGGGCGTCCGTCGACTACTGGCAGCTCATCGGCGAGCGGTACGGGCTGGCCCTCACCGTCGTCAACCCCGACGTCGACCCGACCTGGCGCTTCATGACGCTCGACTGGGACGAGCGGATCCGCATGGACCCGTCGTCCCCCTCGGCGATGGCGTCCCTCGTCGCACGCCGCGACGAGTTCGACGTCCTCACGGGCAACGATGCCGACGCGGACCGCCACGGCATCGTCACGCCGGATGCCGGCCTGATGAACCCGAACCACTTCCTCGCCGTCGCGATCGACTACCTCTTCGCGCATCGCCCCGAGTGGCGCGATGACGCGGCGGTGGGCAAGACGCTCGTGTCGTCGATGATCATCGACCGCGTCGCCGCCTCCCTCGGGCGCCGGCTCGAGGAGGTCCCCGTCGGCTTCAAGTGGTTCGTGCCAGGCCTCCTCGACGGATCGGTCGCCTTCGGCGGCGAGGAGTCCGCCGGGGCGTCGTTCCTGAAGCGCGATGGGTCGGTCTGGACGACCGACAAGGACGGCATCCTCCTGTGTCTGCTGGCGGCCGAGATCGTCGCGGTCACCGGCTCCTCGCCCTCGGAGCGCTACCGCGAGCTCGAGGCCGAGCACGGATCGTCGGCGTACGCCCGCGTCGACGCCCCGGCCACGCCGGAGCAGAAGGCCGCGCTCAAGCGGCTCTCCCCCGACGACGTCACGGCCGACACGCTCGCCGGAGACCCGATCACGGCCAAGCTCTCGCACGCGCCGGGCAACGGCGCCGCGATCGGCGGGCTGAAGGTCCAGACGGACAGGTCGTGGTTCGCCGCGCGCCCGTCGGGCACGGAGGACGTCTACAAGCTCTACGCCGAGAGCCTCGACGGCGCGGATCACCTGCGTCAGGTCCAGGCCGAGGCGAAGGCCGTCATCGACGCCGCACTCGGCGCCTGACGCCGGCTACGACACGGCGGTCGTCAGCGCGCCCCACACGAGCGGAGTGTGCGCCGGATCGCCCGTGCGCTCCCACGCGTCGGCCTCCGCGCGCTGCCAGGCGCTGAGCGCCGCGACCGGATCGTCCTGCTCGTGCGCGGCGTCGACGGCCGCGACCGCCGAGGCGAACGCGTGGAACGGCGCGGAGCTCTCGGTCGCCGCGGAGCCGAGGGAGGCGGCGGCGAGCCACTCGAGCCCGACGTCGGTGGGGAGGCGCCAGCGGGCCGAGGTGACGACCGACGCCCCGCGCATCGTGACGGCCGCGACGAGGCCCGTCGGGTCCGCGTACGACGCCTCGCCGCCCGAGGCGCACCCGATGAGCGCCACCCGCGCCGGCATCCGCCAGCCGTCGTCCAGCGCGACATCGCCCGCCGCGAGCGGCCGGTGCACGCCCGCGACGACGTCGGCTCTGCCGGACGCCTCCGGTCCGTCGGTGAGGTGCATCCGCGTGTCGAGCCCGTACGCGCCCGACGTCACGTGCCCGACGTAGACGAGACGCGCCGCGCCGGAGAGCCGCTCGCGCAGCTGCGCCCGCGACACCGCCTCCCGCGGCGCACCCACGAGGCGGTCACCGAGGGCCGAGAGGGCGTCCTCGACGATCGGCTCCTCGGCGCGCAGCACGCGCCCGAGGCCCGGGATGCGACCGGGCACCGGGGGGTCGACCACGGCGACGACGGGCGCGCCGGGGCGCCAGACCGACGCCTCGCGCCCTGCCGAGTTGCGAATGCTCGCGGGGAGCAGCGTCGACACGTCGGCGCTGTGCACCATGCGCTCGCCCTCATCCACGCGCAGGGCCTGCCACGGCACGGCGGCGAGCGCGCGCGACGGCTGGATCCGCACGTGAGGGCGGCGCTCGGCGGCGAGGAATCGGTTGAGCTCCTCGCCGAGCGCGTGCGGGATGAGGGCCCCGGCCAGCGCCCACGCGATCTGCTTCTCGCGATCGACGTCGCCCCACACGCTCCACGCCCGGCGCAGCGCGTCGTCGGCGGATTCCGAGCCGACCGGTTCGGGAACGGCCGGCTCGAACGCGGCGAGCGCACCGGCCATCGCCTGCGGCGGGATGCCCCAGATCCGCGGGCGATCGAGCGCGTGCTCCCAGCGCCACGTGACCCAGAGCCCACCGTCGGAGGTGTCGACGTACTTCACCTGCACGGTCGGGCGCTCGACGTCGGCGAACACCTCGTCGACGTCCGGATACTCCAGGCTCACCATGCGTCCACCACCTCGTCGGATCGCACCGCGAAGCCGTAGCGCTCGGCGGCCAGCGCGATCGCCTCCTCGAGCGCGCCCGCCCCTCCCAGGGAGGTGCGCACGCGCGGCGGCGGATCGAGGCGGTCGGGCATCGCCGCCCCGTCGCCGACCGGTGCGTCCGCCGACGCGGGGGTCGGATCGAGCGACGCGCTGGCGGCGATCAGCTCCAGCAGGGCGGCGATCTCGTCGGCCCGGCCGAGGGCGGTCAGTGTGCGCAGAGCCGTGTCCCCCAGCGGGCCGGAGACCTGCCGCGCCCAGCGCTCGCGGTGCGGCCCGGGCTCCAGCGAGAAGCGGATCGCGTCGGCGGCGAGCGCGGCGGGGACGGCGATGTCGGCGGCACGGGCGAGCACCCGCTCGTGCGCCGCGGGGGTCGCCGCGCCGAACGCGCTCGCTGACCCGCCGCGCTGCGCCAGCCGCACCGCCTGGTTGTAGGTCGCGACCGTGCGGCGCACGTCGATGCGGATCAGCTCCAGGGTGTCGCCCGCCTCCTCGGCCACGGACCGCGCGGCGTCATGCGCGGCGACGGCCTCCTCGCTGCGCCCCGCGGCGTCGAGCGCCGTGCCGAGCACGGTGAGCGCCTCGATCCGGCCGGTCGCGTCGTCGATTCCGGCCGCCTGGTCGCGAGCGCTCTCCGCGGCCGCGATCGCGGCGTCGAGGTCCCCGCGCTGGCGCAGGATCTCGGCGCGTCCGACGGCCGCGCCCGACGCGCGCCGGATGTCGCCGAGGGAGAGGAACTCCCGCTCGGCGTCGTCGAGGTGCCGCGCCGCGGCGTCGAGGTCGCCGGTCTCGAGCGCCCGCGAGGCGAGGTGCCTGGCGAGCTCGCCCCGCTGCGGCGCCCCGAGGTCCTGCGCACGGCCGATCGCGGCGGCGGCATCGAGGTGATGATCGTCGCCATCCCCCGATCCGCTGAGCCGTCGGATCATCGACAGCCGCTCGAGCGCCGCCGGCACGAGATCCGGCTCGTGGGCGGAGGCCGTCTCGAGCGCCTGGACGGCGGCGCGCTCGGACTCGTCGAAGCGGCCGAGGCTCTGCAGCGACCACTGTCGGGCGAGGAGGAGGTGCACCTGACCCTCATGCCACTGCGGATGGGCCGCGCCGTCGTCGATCCGCGCGGCCAGGTCGAGCTCGTCGAGCGCCTCCTGGGCCCGACCGCGCGCAGCCCGGATCTCGGCCACGGTGACCCGCAGCAGCACCTCGTCGAGCCCGATGAGCGGAGCCCTGAGCTGGCGGGCGGCGCCGGCCGCCTTCAGGCCGGCCGCGGCCTCCGTCTCCGCCGCGGCGGCGTCGCCGCGGTCGAGCGCCGCGCGGGCCAGCGTGTACCGCATCTGCGCGCGGATGCTCTGCGCCTGGGCGTTGCCGCCGAGCCACCAGCGCCCGACCGCCGCGAGGATGCGCCTGGCGATCGGCTCGGCCGCGGTGTAGCCGCCGGTGGCGTAGGCATCGACGAACTGCGCGTTCAGCGCGGCGAGGTCCTCGCTCATCGCGCGGCCTCCTCCGCTGTCGACTCCGGTGCGGCCAGGCGCGCCAGCGCGATCCGGACGAGGGCATCCCCCGGATGCTCGGCACGCGCGTCGGCCGGGGGCGGACCGCCCGCGAACCCCGGCACGAGCAGCTCCGCGGCGCCGGGCGGGCGGGTGAGGACGGTCGCCGGGACGCTCTCCTCCCCCGCCCACTCGTCTCCGCGCTGGGCGAGCCCGAGCTCCGTGTCGCCGACGCGGGCGCGCAGGTCGACGGCCGGCGCCGGAGCGTCGCCGAATCGCGGGGCGGCCGGGACCGCGACCCGCAGCACGGCCCCGCCCGCGCCGAGCGAGGCGCTCCAGAAGACCTCCCCGGCGGGGTCGACGAGACCCTGCGGGAGAGCGACGGGATCGACGCGCGTGCGCCCCGACGACAGCGCCGCCGTGGCCCGCTCGCCCGAGGCGGCGAGCGCGTAGTCGTCGGCGCGGGGCCGGATCGGCACCTCGGGCACGACCCCGACGAGGGGCACGCCGTGGTCGGCCGCCGCCTCGGCGACCCGCAGGGCGAGCGGCAGGGCCGATCCGTCGAGGACCCCGTGCCGCCGGAGCGCCTCCCGGTGATCGGCGAGCGCCCGCTCGACGGCGTCCGCGCCGTCGAGCGCGCCGTCCAGCTCGGCGAGCGCCACGGCGCGCTCGGCCGTCACGAGGCGAGGATCGAGCGCGGGGACGCCCGCGATCCTCGACGCCGGCCAC
>JBQDDT010000133.1:0-7989 GCA_052092505.1 Microbacterium sp.
GCGTCAGCGGGAACGTGGCGTTCAGCGCGCCGTGTGCGACGGCCGCGGGCCACACGCTGCGGGTGAAGTAGCGCGTCCACTGGATGATCACGCCGGCGAAGAGGCAGAAGCCGCACATGAGCACGACGCCGAGGGCGTCGGTGCGGCCGAAGTTGTAGCCGAGCAGGATGATCGGCGCGTGCCACACGCCCCAGATGACGCCGGTGATGAGCGCCGAGCGCCAGAACCCGAGCGGGGACAGCGCCGTCGTGAGGTATCCGCGCCAGCCGAGCTCCTCGCCGAATGCCGACGCGGTGGCGATGATCACCGTGATCGGCAGGGCGACGACCTGGCTGATCACGTAGAGCTCGATCGGCACCTCCTGCGGCAGGATCGCGGCGGTCGCCGACATCGCGAAGTCGGGCGTCGCCCACCCGAGAGCGATCGCGAGCAGCGAACCGGCCGTGCCGATGACGAGGAATCCGATCGGCAGGAGGACGAACAGCCAGATCTTGCGCGCGACGGGGCGGAAGGGGAGCAGACCGAGGTATCGGGCGCGCCCGCCCTTCGGAACCGTCGCGAAGGTCATGATGAGCGCGGCGACGGTCGGCGTGAACATCAGCGCCACGGCGAGCACGCCGAACAGCGGCGAGGCGAGGCCGTCGCCGAACCAGAGCGGCAGGCACACGGCCCAGCCGAGGGCGATGGCGATGGCGGCGTAGGCGGTCACGGCGCCCCACGGAACGCGCTCGGGCGGGACACCGGGGCGGGCGTCGTACGGGGAGTACAGGTGCGATGCGTTCATGCCTCGATCATGGCCGGTCGCGCATCCCGGCGCCTCCGCCGCGCGAGGGAGATCGCGGCTCGTCCACGCGACGGAGGGTCGGCGGCGCCTGCTATTCTCGACGTCATGACCGTGTCCGCGCATCCCGAGTCGCTCCCAGCGAGCGCCGATGCGCGCCGTCGTCCGTGCGACCGTCGACTCTCGGCGGCCCGCCGGACCTCCGTCTGAACGTGAGGGAGCGGTGCCGCCGTACCGGCCATCCCCACTCACGCGAATAAGGTAGAGGTCATGACGTATTCGGTCGCTGTCTCCGGCGCATCGGGCTACGCGGGCGGCGAGATCCTGCGTCTGCTCGCGAACCACCCCGACGTCGAGATCCGCACGGTCACCGCGCACTCGAACGCGGGGGACCCGCTCGTCGCCCATCAGCCGCACCTGCGCTCCCTGCGGGACCACGTGCTCGCACCGACGACGCCCGAGGTGCTCTCCGGGCACGACGTCGTCTTCCTCGCGCTGCCCCACGGGCAGTCCGGGCAGTACACCGACGCGCTCGCGGACGCCTCGCTCGTCATCGACGCCGGTGCGGATCACCGCCTCACGAGCGCGGAGGAGTGGGCGGCGTTCTACGGCGGCGACTTCCACGAGCCGTGGACGTACGGCGTGCCGGAGCTGCCGGCGGGCGGCGCGAAGCAGCGGGAGAGCCTGCGCGGCGCGACGCGGATCGCCGCGCCAGGGTGCAACGCGTCGACGGTGTCGCTCAGCCTCGCGCCGGGGGTCGCCGCCGGCGTCATCGACGCCTCGGACATCGTCAGCGTCCTCGCGGTCGGGCCGAGCGGGGCAGGACGCAGCCTCAAGCCGCACCTGCTGGGCAGCGAGATCATCGGATCGGCCAACCCCTACGCCGTCGGCGGCACGCATCGTCACATCCCGGAGATCCGCCAGGCGCTGCGCGCCGCGGGCGCCGCCGATCCGCGGGTGTCCTTCACCCCCGTGATCGTGCCGATGGCGCGAGGGATCCTCGCCACGTCCACCGCGCCGATCGCCGAGGGGGCGAGCGACGCCATGATCCGCGAGGCGTGGGAGTCCGCGTACGGCGACGAGACGTTCGTGCAGCTGCTTCCCGAGGGGCAGGTGCCCCGCACGGCCGACGTCCTCGGCGCGAACACGGCGCTGATCGGGCTGGCGATCGACCGGGCCGCCGGCCGCGTCGTGGTGGTCGCCGCGGTCGACAACCTCGCCAAGGGCACGGCGGGGGCGGCGATCCAGTCCATGAACATCGCGCTGGGGCTCGACGAGCGGACCGCGCTGACGACGAACGGGGTGGCGCCGTGAGCGTGACGCACGCAGCAGGGTTCGAGGCGGCCGGCGTCGCCGTCGGGCTGAAGTCGACGGGGAAGAAGGACGTCGCCGTCGTCGTCAACCGGGGGCCGGAGAATACCGCTGCGGCTGTCTTCACGAGCAACAGGGCGAAGGCCAACCCGATCCTGTGGTCGCAGCAGGCGATCAAGGGGGGAAGGGCCGAGGCCGTCGTGCTCAACTCGGGGGGCGCGAACTGCTTCACGGGCGACTTCGGGTTCCAGACCGCGCATCAGACGGCGGAGCGCGCCGCCGAGCTCCTGGGCGTCGGCGCCGCCGACATCCAGGTGTGCTCGACCGGCCTCATCGGCACGGGCGACGAGGCGTTCCGCGAGCGGGTCCTGTCCGGGACGGAGCGCGCGATCGCGGCCCTGTCGCCCGACGGCGGGGAGGACGCCGCCCGCGCGATCATGACGACCGACACGGTGCCGAAGCTCGCGACGCACACGGGCGACGGCTATGCGATCGGCGGCATGGCGAAGGGGGCCGGCATGCTCGCGCCGGGGCTGGCCACGATGCTCGTCGTCATCACGACGGACGCCGTGCTCTCCGCGGCCGATGCGGACGAGCACCTGCGCCAGGCGACGCGCGTCACCTTCGACCGTCTCGACTCGGACGGGGCGATGTCGACGAACGACCAGGTCACGCTCATGGCCAGCGGCGCGTCCGGGGTCGCCCCGGATCCTGAGGAGTTCCGCCGCGCGCTCGCCGAGGTGTGCCTCTCCCTCTCCCGGCAGCTGATGACCGACGCGGAGGGGGCGAGCCACGACATCCTCATCCGCGTCCACCATGCGGCCAGCGAGGACGAGGCCGTCGCCGTCGGGCGCGCCGTCGCGCGCAACAGCCTCTTCAAGACGGCGATCTTCGGGGAGGACCCCAACTGGGGCCGTGTCCTCGCGGCGATCGGCACGACGGAGGCCGAGTTCGACCCGTACCACGTCGACGTGACGATGAACGGCGTGCGCGTGTGCACGGAGGGCGGCCCCGACCGCCCGCGCGAGGAGGTCGACCTCAGCCCGCGGACGACGACCGTCGACATCGACCTGTTCACGGGCCCCGCGGAGGCCACGATCATGACGAACGACCTCACGCACGCCTACGTCCACGAGAACAGCGCCTACAGCTCATGAGCGAGATCGATCTTCAGCACACCACGCCGGAGCAGGCCGCCTTCAAGGCCACGACGCTCATCGAGTCCCTGCCGTGGCTCAAGCAGTACCGCGACGAGGTCGTCGTCGTGAAGTACGGCGGCAACGCCATGATCTCGGAGGACCTGCAGGACGCCTTCGCCGAGGACATCGCCTACCTGCGCTACGTGGGCATCAAGCCCGTCGTGGTGCACGGCGGCGGCCCCCAGATCTCGAGCATGCTCGACCGGCTCGCGATCCCGAGCGAGTTCAAGGGCGGCTACCGTGTGACGTCCACCGAGGCGATCTCGGTCGTGCGCATGGTCCTGACGGGGCAGATCAACCCCCAGCTCGTCGCGAAGATCAACTCCCACGGGCCGTTCGCCGTCGGGATCTCGGGCGAGGACGCCGCGCTGTTCGGCGGGCGCCGCCGCGGCGTCCTGATCGACGGGGTGGAGGAGAGCCTCGGTCGGGTCGGCGACGTGGTGACGGTCGATCCCAAGCCCGTCATCGACCAGCTGCGCGCCGACCGGATCCCCGTGGTCGCCGGCGTCGCTCCCGACCTCGATCACCCGGGGCACACGCTCAACATCAACGCGGATGCGGCGGCATCGGCGCTCGCGCGCGCGCTCGGCGCGAAGAAGCTCGTGATCCTCACCGACGTGCCCGGCCTCTACGCCGACTGGCCGAACCGGGACTCGCTCGTCTCGCACCTGACGGCCGGCGAGCTGCGCGAGCTCATGCCGGTGCTCGAGTCGGGCATGATCCCGAAGATGCAGGCCTGCCTCGACGCGGTCGAGGACGGCGTGGCCAAGGCGTCGATCATCGACGGGCGCGTGCCCCACTCGGTGCTCGTCGAGCTCTTCACCAGCGAAGGAATCGGAACGGAGGTGTCGGCATGACGGAAGCGACCTGGAAGGTGGCCGCCGAGCGCGACCTCATGAGCCTGGGGGGCCGCCCTCGCCTGTTCGACCACGGCTCCGGCGCTCACGTGTGGGACGCGGACGGGGCCCGCTACCTCGACTTCCTCGGCGGCATCGCGGTGAACTGCCTGGGTCACGCGCATCCGGTCTTCGTCGAAGCCGTCTCCGAGCAGGCGGCCAGGCTGTCGCACGTGTCGAACCTGTTCACGTCGCAGCCGCAGCTCGATCTCGCGGCGCGGCTCAAGCGGCTCGCCGGCACGGGGGAGGTGGGCCGCGTGTTCCTCGCCAACGCCGGCAGCGAGGCGAACGAGACGGCGGTGAAGCTCGCGCGCCTGCACGGCAACCCGCGCGGGAGGTCGACGATCCTGAGCCTCGAGGGGGCCTTCCACGGCCGCTCGATCGGCGCGCTGTCGATCACGCCCAAGGCCGCGTACCAGGATCCGTTCGCCCCGCTTCTTCCCGGGACGCGCGCGATCCCGCCGACGATCGAGGCGCTCGAGTCCGCACTCGCCGCCGGCGACGTCGCCGCGCTCTTCGTCGAGCCGATCCAGGGCGAGGCCGGCGTGCGGGAGCTGCCGGAGGGCTATCTCGCGAGGGCCAGGGAGCTCACGCGCGCCCACGACGCCCTGCTCATCCTCGACGAGGTGCAGACGGGGTCGGGTCGGACGGGGGAGTGGTTCGCGTTCCAGCGGATGCTGCCGGACGGCGTGCTGCCCGACGCGGTCACGTTCGCGAAGGGCGTCGGCGCCGGCTTCCCGCTCGGGGGCCTCATCACGTTCGGCGCGGCCAGCGACCTGTTCGCGCCCGGCATGCACAACTCGACCTTCGGCGGCAATCCCCTCGCGAGCCACGTCGCCGATCGGGTGCTCGATCACATCGAGCGCGAGGGGCTGCTCGCGAACGTCGAGCGGCGCGGAGCGCAGCTGCGCGAGGCGGTGGAGGGACTCCCGCTCGTGACCGGTACGCGCGGAAGGGGGCTGCTGATCGGCATCGCGCTGTCGAGCCCCGTCGCCCAGGACGTCGTGGCGCGCGCCCTCGATGCCGGCCTGATCGTCAACGCCCCGGCGGCGGACACGATCCGGATCGCACCCCCCTACACGATCGGCGACGCCGAGATCGAGGAGTTCATCGACCTGTTCGGCGCCGTGCTGAACGACGTCGCCGCCGAGACCATGGAGACCCCTGCATGACCCGTCACTTCCTGCGCGACGACAGCATCACGCCGGCCGAGCAGTCCGAGATCCTCGATCTCGCCGCCAGGCTCAAGGCCGACCGCTGGTCGCAGCAGCCCCTCGCCGGACCGCAGACGGTGGCGGTGATCTTCGACAAGTCGTCGACGCGCACGCGCGTGTCCTTCGCCGTCGGCATCGCCGACCTCGGCGGATCCCCGCTCGTCATCACCACCGCGAGCAGCCAGCTGGGCGGCAAGGAGACCCCCGCAGACACCGCACGCGTCCTCGAGCGCCAGGTCGCGGCGATCGTGTGGCGCACCTACGCGCAGGCGGGCCTCGAGGAGATGGCGGAGGGGACGCGCGTGCCGGTGGTCAACGCGCTCAGCGACGACTTCCACCCGTGCCAGCTCCTCGCCGATCTCCTCACGATCCGCGAGCACAAGGGCGAGCTGGCAGGACTCACCCTGTCGTTCTTCGGCGACGGGCGCAGCAACATGGCGCATTCCTACGTGCTCGCCGGCGTCACGGCGGGCATGCACGTGCGCATCGCGTCGCCCGACGGCTACGGCCCGCGCGCCGACATCGTCTCGGACGCCGAGCGGATCGGCCGCGACACGGGCGGATCCGTCCGGGTCATGACCGATTCCGTCGAGGCGGCGACCGGCGCCGACGTCGTCGTGACCGACACGTGGGTGTCGATGGGCAAGGAGGAGGAGAAGCAGCGCAGGATCGACGACCTCGGCGACTACAAGGTCACCGGGCACCTGATGGCGGCCGCGGCCGACGACGCGATCTTCATGCACTGCCTCCCCGCCGACCGCGGCTACGAGGTCGACGCCGAGGTGATCGACGGCGCTCAGAGCGTGATCTGGGACGAGGCGGAGAACCGCCTGCACGCCCAGAAGGCCCTGCTCGTCTGGCTGCTGGGACGGCAGTAGGCGGCACCGTGCCCGCCCCGTCCGCTCGTGACGACCCGTCGCGGACGGCGGGGCGGCTTCGGAGGCTGTGGGAGCGCTTCGACGGCGCCCGCGGGCGCGAGCCCGGCATCGACCTCGCCCGCGGCCTCGCGATCGTCGGGATGCTGGCCGCGCACCTGACCGAGCTCCCCGCGCTCTCCTGGGCGGACCCGACGACGTGGGCCGGCATCGCGTCGGGGAGGTCGTCGATCCTCTTCGCTGTGCTCGCCGGCGTCTCCGTGGCCGTCGTCACGGGCGGAAGCCGGCGGATCGGGCCGGAGCTCGCGCCTCGCGCGCGGGCGCGTCTCGCGGTGCGCGCGGCGTGCATCTGGGCGCTCGGCATCGTCCTCGCGCTGACGCCCGTGCCGATCTACGGCATCCTGCCGGCCTACGGGATCCTCTTTCTCCTCGCCCTCCCGGCGATCCGATGGCGCGCGGGGACGCTGCTGGCCGTCGCGGTCGGCCTCGCCGTCGCCGGCCCCCTCCTCGTGCGGGGGATCGACAGCGCGTCGTGGGGCGAGTCGCCAGCGGGCCTCGTCGTCGAGACGGCGACGGGCTGGCATTACCCGTTCGTGCTCTGGGCGGCGTTCCTGGCCGCGGGGATGGCGATCGGCCGCCTCCCTCTCGGCGACGCCAGGGTGAGCGCCGGGCTCGTCGTGGCGGGGGTGGGCCTCGTCGTGCTCGGCGACGGGGCGATCGGTTCCACGGGGATCCCGTCCGGCCTCCTGAGCGCCGGTCCGCATTCGAGCGGGATCGGTGAGGCGGTCGGATCCGGAGGCTTCGCGATCGCGACGATCGGCGCCTGCATCCTGCTCTGCCGGACCCCCGTGCGCTGGATCGCGATCCCCGTCCGCGCGGTCGGCACGATGCCGCTGACCGCGTACATGTCGCAGTACGTCGTCTGGATCGCCGCGACGGCGGGGGCCGTCTCCCCGCTCGAGGACTTCCGCGCCCAGGAGCCCTTCTGGCCGTTCGCGATCGCAGCGCTCGCCGCGTGCACGGCGTGGGCGCTGCTCGTGGGGCGGGGACCGCTCGAGGCGGCGATCGGTCGGGTCAGCCGCGATGCCGTAGCCTGGATCGGTGATGACGACGGGCGACAGCGGCGCGGGCAGGACCGGTGACGGCACACTCTGGGGCGGACGATTCGCGAGCGGGCCGTCGCCTGAGCTCCAGGAGCTGAGCCGCTCGACGCAGTTCGACTGGCAGCTGGCCCCCTACGACCTCGCCGGGTCTCACGCGCACGCGAAGGCGCTCGCCGAGCTGCGCCACCGTGCCCAGCTCGTCGCCTTCAGCGGAGGTGATGGCGAGAAGGTGGCCGATGCCGGCTGGCCCGAGGCGGTGCAGTCGAGCCCCCAGGAACTCCTGGCCCGGGAGGACCTCGACGTCATCGCCATCTGCACGCCCAGCGGCGCGCACGCCGATAACGCCCTCGCCGCGCTCGGCAGCGACCACCACGCGGTGGTCGAGAAGCCGCTCGCTCTGACCGCGGCGGAGGCGGATCGGATCGTCTCCCTCGCCGAGTCCCGAGGCCTCAGCGTCCACGTCATCTCCCAGCGCCGCCTCGAACCCGAGGTGCAGGCCGTGCGCAGGGCGCTGGAGGAGGGGCTGCTGGGCCCGCTGCGGCTAGCCACCACGCACGTCCACTGGTGGCGGGACGAGAGCTACTACGCCGCCGCCGCATGGCGCGGCGAT
>JBQDDT010000134.1:0-7788 GCA_052092505.1 Microbacterium sp.
CGGTCGCGTCCGCGTCCGTGGCGTCAGCGTCGGTCGCGTCAGCATCGGTCGCGTCCGCGTCCGTGGCGTCAGCGTCGGTCGCGTCAGCATCGGTCGCGTCAGCGTCCGTGGCGTCAGCGTCGGTCGCATCGGCGTCGGTCGCGTCAGCGTCGGTCGCGTCAGCATCCGTCGCGTCAGCATCCGTCGCGTCAGCATCCGTCGCATCCGCATCCGTCGCATCCGCATCGGTCGCATCCGCATCCGTCGCGTCAGCATCCGTCGCATCAGCATCCGTCGCATCCGCATCGGTCGCGTCTGCATCCGTGGCGTCAGCGTCGGTCGCATCGGCGTCGGTCGCATCCGCATCGGTCGCATCCGCATCCGTCGCGTCAGCATCCGTGGCATCCGCATCCGTCGCATCCGCATCGGTCGCGTCCGCGTCCGTGGCGTCAGCATCGGTCGCGTCAGCGTCCGTCGCATCCGCATCGGTCGCGTCGGCGTCCGTGGCGTCAGCGTCGGTCGCGTCAGCGTCGGTCGCATCCGCATCCGTGGCGTCCGCATCCGTGGCGTCAGCATCCGTCGCGTCGGCGTCCGTGGCGTCAGCGTCGGTCGCGTCAGCGTCCGTCGCATCCGCATCCGTGGCGTCCGCATCCGTGGCGTCAGCATCCGTCGCGTCAGCATCCGTCGCATCCGCATCGGTCGCATCCGCATCCGTCGCATCCGCATCGGTCGCGTCAGCGTCGGTCGCGTCGGCGTCCGTGGCATCCGCGTCAGTCGCATCCGCATCAGTCGCGTCCGCATCCGTCACATCCGCATCGGTCACGTCAGCGTCGGCGTCAGCCGCAGGTTCCGTGATGGAGACCGTGTCGGTCGCCTCGTTGCCGAGTTCGTCGGTACCGATCACGGTGTAGTCGTCGCCTGGCTCGGTGTCCGCCGGAATCGGGTAGACCGTGTCCTCAGGGAAGTTCCCATCCTCGTCGGTCGTGACCGTGATGGACTCCCCGATCGGGTTGCCCTCCGCATCGTTGATGACGACGGTCACCTCGGTGTTCGGCGGCCAGCCTGTGCTGGAGATCGGCAGGTCCTCGCCCGCCTCAACCGGGTCGTCCGCGACGAGCTCCGGCGTGTACGCGACGAGCGCTGCGGCGCGAACCGTCGACGACCCGAGGTCGACCTGAGCAAGCGATCCGCCGACGAGCGCGAGGCTCACCGCCGAGACCGTGAACGACTCGTCGCCCAGCTTCCCGGGCTCCGGCTGCGCGTTGATCGTGACCGACGCGACGTCGTTCAACGTGTCGAGCAGCGGCTGCAGGCTGGCCAGAACCGGGTTCACGACGCCGTTGATCGTCGGTGCAAGCCCCTCTCCGATACCACTGAGGAGCCCGCTGGTCGCGGTCTGCACGACGCCGACGAGTGCGTTCAACAACGGCGTCGCCAATCCCTCGACGAGGTCCGAAAGGCTCAGGCCGAGAAGCCCGAGGATCACGTCCAGCACGCCACCATCGACGTCGATCTCGACTGTCGGAGTACCCGTGCCGGTGCCGGCGAGCTGCCCCAGTGTCGTGTCGAGCGTGATCGTCGCAGCAGTGTTGTTGATCAGGTAGCTCAGCGTCGCGTTCAGCTCCAGAGTCACGCTCGTCTCGTTCAGCACCTCGGTGACGCCCTCCGTCACCTTGGTGGTGAGAGATCCGAGGGCCTGCGCGATCGCCGACGAGATGTTCGGAATCGTCGTCTCGGTGTCGAGGAGCTCCGTGTTGGCGTCCAGTCCATTCAACGAACCCGCGGTCGTCGCCGCAGCCAGATCGACCGCGATCGTGCCGTTGGCGAGGTCGATGGAGACGATGCCGTTCGGGTCCACGAGCGGCTCGTTCACGATGGTGTTGCTCAGCTCGTCGAGAGCCGCATCGAGACCGTCGACGCCGATCGTCCCCGACGACACGTCGACGCCGATACCGAGGACCGTCAGGTCGATGTCGAGGTCGCCGAGCAGCGATCCGACAGCACCGTCGCTGGCGAGCGCCGCATCGACGGTGGTCCCCACGCCCTCGAGCGCCGTGTCGAGGCCCGTGGAGACGTCACCGAGCAACGGGCTCGAGACGTCGAGCTTCGCGTCCGTGAGCACGTACTCAGAGGAGAACTCGACGCTGTCGGCGGTGCCGGTTGCCGTCGCCGTCGACGCCGCAGCTCCGAGCTCGAGCGCGACCTCGTCGGCGATGCCATCGGTCACGACGTCGAGACCGGCCTGCGCGAACAGGTTGGTGAGGTCGATCGTCGAGTTCTCGTAGGCACCCGGGTTGCTCGGATCGACGTTGATGACGCCGTCGGCGCCGACTGCGCCGCCGCTCGCCGTCGCCGAGTTCGCCGACGGAGTCGCCGCATAGGAGTTGAGCGCACCGAGGTTGCCGAGCTCGATGAGCCCGCCCCCGTCCGGAGCGCTGATGAGGGGAACGGAGAGCCCATCACCCAGATCGATGTCGGCGATGTCGAGCGCGCTGAGGTTCAGCGGCGTGGTGTCCACCGCTGGACCACCGGGGCTGCCGGCCAGTGCCTCAGAGGCGTCGAGGAGCTCACCGGTGAGCAGACTCGAGTCGAGCACCTGGCCCAGTGCCTCCGCATCGTCCGATTCCGCTGCGGTCGCGGGCAGCACGCCCAGCGCCGCCGCGCCGACCGCGGCGATCGTTCCGACGGCCGCGGAGGCGAGGACTCGTCTGTCGAGCCCGCGCAACCCTCGTGGCCGCCTCTGTTCTTCCTCTGACATGCAGTACTTCTCCCCAGAATCGCCGATCAGGTGTCGGGCTCTGTCACACCGCAGATACGCGAATCACGGTCGCGCGAAGCGGACAGGCTCGGGCCCATCTAATCGGTATTCTGGTGTTCTGATCTACCTGCATCCCATAACGTAAGTATAACGGTCTCTCAGGATACTGTCAGAAAGCCACGATTCACCGGCCTCTCGTCGCCGATCGTCAGTCGGCGGCGGCCACCAGCTTGAGCACCGCATCGCCGTAGGCGTCGCGCTTCTTCGCGCCGATGCCCGTGATGCCGTCGAGCTCCGCGAGCGATGCCGGCCGATGCTCGGCCAGCGCCCGCAGCGTCGCATCGCCGAACACGATGTACGCGGGCACGCCCTGCTCGCGCGCCTGCTCCGCGCGCCACGCGCGCAGCTGCTCGAACAGCGGACGATCGTCCGGGGCGAGCTGATCGGCCGCCGACTTCTTGGCGGCTCCCCCACCCCGGGAGACCCGGCCGATCACGTCGCGACGCAGCGGCACAGGCGTCTCTCCGCGGAGCACCCCGGCGCTCTCGCCGCTCAGCGCCAGCGTGCCGTACTCGCCCTCGGCGGCGAGCAGACGGCGCGCGAGGAGCTGGCGGATGACGCTGCGCCAATCCTGCTCCGACAGGTCGTCGCCGATCCCGTACGTCGTGAGCTGATCGTGCCGCATCCGGCGGATGCGCTCTGTCGACGCCCCGCGCAGGATGTCGATGAGGTGCCCCGCGCCGAACGCCTGGCCGCGCTCGCGCTTGAGGCGCACGATCGTCGACATGAGCTTCTGGGAGGCGACGAGGCCGTCCCACGTCTCGGGGGGCTCGAGGCAGGTGTCACAGTTGCCGCACGGCGTCGATTCCTCCCCGAAGTACCCGAGGAGGTTCTGGCGGCGGCACGACACCGTCTCGCACAGCGCGAGCATCGCGTCGAGGTGCTGCTGCTGTCGCTGCTGGATGGCGCGGCCACCGTCGCCCTGCTGGATCATCCGCCGCTGCTGCACGACGTCGCCGAGGCCGTACGCGAGCCACGCGACCGACGGCTCGCCGTCGCGGCCGGCGCGGCCCGTCTCCTGGTAGTAGCCCTCGACCGACT
This sequence comes from Microbacterium sp., assembly GCA_052092505.1. Lineage (GTDB taxonomy): Bacteria > Actinomycetota > Actinomycetes > Actinomycetales > Microbacteriaceae > Microbacterium. The sequence goes on from JBQDDT010000134.1 coordinate 3,839, forward strand.
TCGGCAGGTCGACGTGCGCGACGAAGCGGACGTCGGGCTTGTCGATCCCCATCCCGAACGCGATCGTCGCGACGACCACGACGCCGTCCTCGCGGAGGAACCGCGACTGATGACGAGCGCGCATACCCGCATCGAGACCCGCGTGGTACGGGATCGCGTCGATGCCCTTGCCCGCGAGGAAGGCCGCCGTCTCCTCGACCGACTTGCGACTGAGGGCGTACACGATGCCGGCGGAGCCCTCCGGCTGCGCACGGATGAAGGCGAGCAGCTGCTTGCGGGGCTCGACCTTCGGCTCGATCCGATACCGGATGTTCGGGCGGTCGAAGCTCGCGACGAAGTGCTTCGCATCGGGCAGCGAGAGCCGCTCGGTGATCTCACGATGCGTCTCTGGCGTGGCCGTGGCCGTCAGGGCGACGCGGGGGACGCCGGGGAACTGCGCACCGAGCTCGCCGAGCGCGAGGTAGTCGGGCCGGAAGTCGTGACCCCACTGGCTGACGCAGTGCGCCTCGTCGATCGCGATGACGCTGAGCGATCCGCGCTGGAGGAGCACGACGGTCTGCGGCGAGCTCAGCCGCTCCGGCGCGACGTAGAGGAGATCGACCTCGCCGGCGAGGAACTCCTGCTCGACCATCCGTCGCTCATCCGGCGACTGGGTGGAGTTGAGATAGGCCGCGTTCACGCCGTTCGCACGCAGCGCCTCGACCTGGTCGTGCATCAGGGCGATCAGCGGCGAGACGACGAGCCCCGTCCCCTCGCGGACGAGGGCGGGGATCTGGTAGCACAGGCTCTTGCCACCGCCCGTGGGCATCAGCACGACCGCGTCGCCCCCGCCCGCGACGAGATCGACGATCGCCTCCTGATCGCCGCGGAACGCGTCGTACCCGTAGACGGTCTCGAGCGCGTCCTGCGGCGTCGCGTAGCGGGCGGGTGCTGCCCGGCGCGCGGCGGGGCGCTCGGGCTCCGCCTGCTGGTCGATCCACGCGATCGCGCCTCCGGCGTACTCCTGATCGGTGGACGCGTCGCCCGACGCGTACGGATCGCCTCCCGGCTCGCCCCACGGATCGTCGAGCGGCTCCTCGGGCGGGACCCAGTCATCGTCCGGGTACGGGTTCGGATCGCTCATGGTCACTCCCCCAGCGTAGGCGGCCCCTCCGACCTCGCCGCCCCGACGCGGACCTCGACCCGCGAGATGCACCGTTTCCCGCGAGATGCACCGAAACCTGGCCCGAAACCGGTGCATCTCGCGAGTTTCGATGCATCTCGCGGGTGAGGGCGGGGCGGCGTACGGTGGGCGCATGACGACCGACACCGAGGTGGTGCGCAACGACGCGCAGAGTCGATATGAGATCCGCGCATCCGACGGGAGTGGCCAGACCACGCTCTGCGGATTCGCCGAGTTCACGATCGAGCAGGACCGGATCCGCTTCACCGGCACCGAGACCGACCCGGCCTTCCGCGGGCGCGGCCTCGGCACGATCCTCGCCGCCGAGGCGCTCGCCGACGCCGTCAGGCAGGGGCTCACGATCGTGCCCCAGTGCCCGTTCATCGCCCGCCACCTGCGCGAGAACGACGTGCCCGGCGCCGAGGTGGACTGGCCGCGGGAGCGCTGATCCCTCGCGGCGGTCCCGCGCACCGGGAGGACTAAGGTTCGCCTCAGCTAGCGACCGGTAGGCTCGTCTGGTGAGCAAGAAGGGTCTGTCGACGCGCGTGCTGCTCGTCTGCGCCGCGATCGCCGTCGCGACCGGTGTGCTGGGCGGGATCGAGGGCTGGCTCGCCGTCCCCGTGCTCGCGACCGTTCCGTTCCTGTACGGCTTCCTCCTCGGGGTGCACGCGCTGCCCGGCATCGTCGCGCAGGAGCTGTTCCGCCTCCCCGGCGTCGCCCTGCTCACCCACGTCCTCGCCGGCCTCGTCGGGTCGGCCGTCGCGCCCGTGTACATCCCCCAGTTCCTCGGCACGGCGCTGATGTTCGGCCTCATCCAGGAGGGCGTCGCCGCTCTCTTCCGCTACCGTGCGTGGAGCTGGTGGCGCTATCTCCTCTCGGCGCTGCTGATCGGCGCGATCGTGGCCGTCGCCGTGTGGTTCGCCGCCGACATCGCGGCCCTGCCCACGTGGGCCGCCGTGGCCTACCTCGTGCTCTCCTTCCTCGGGCCGATCGTCTGGACGCTCGTCGGGATCGCGATCGGCGCGGCCCTGGAGCGCGCGGGAGCCGCCCCTCGCCGTCCCGCCGCGCGTCGCTGAGCCCGCCATGGCGCCGGAGGACCAGGTCGGCCCTGCACCGCTCGCGCGCCTGGCGCACGTCGGCGTCACCCATCCGGACGCTCTCGAGCCGGCGCCGCGCGACGTGACGTTCGACGTCCGCGCCGGCGAGGTCGTCCTCCTCGTCGGGCCGAGCGGATGCGGCAAGTCGACGCTGGCGATGGCCGCGTGCGGCCTGATCCCGCACGCGCACGACGCCGAGTTGGAAGGGCGGATCGTCGTGGCCGGCCTCGACACGGCAGACAGCCCGCCCTCGGAGCTCAGCCGACACGTCGCGATGGTGTTCCAGGATCCCGACGCGCAGATCGTCACGGGACGCGTGCTCGACGAGGTCGCGTTCGCGCTCGAGAACCTCCTCCTGCCCGCCGACGAGGTCCTCGCCCGCGCCGAGGAGGCGCTGCGCACGGTCGGCCTGTGGTCGCGGCGCGAGGACGATCCGGCCGTGCTCTCCGGTGGCGGCCGTCAGCGCCTCGCCGTCGCGTGCGCGCTGGCGATGCGCCCCGATCTGCTCGTGCTCGACGAGCCGACCGCCAACCTCGATCCCGCGGGGACCGACGACGTCTACCGCGCGATCGGCGCGCTGGTGGGCGAGGACGACGCCAGGGCCGTCCTCCTCGTGGAGCACGACCTCTCGGTCGCCCTGCCGCTCGCCACCCGCGTCGTCGTGCTCGACCACGCGGGGCGCCTCGTGCTCGACGGAGCGCCGGACGACGTCTTCGGGGCGCAGGCCGATGTGGTGCGCGCCCTCGGGGTCGGTCCGGACGAGGCCGAGCGCGAGGCGCGACCGGCGCCGCCCCCCGTCTCGTCGCCCGCGGCGATCCGCGCCCGCTCGCTCACGGTCGAGCGCGGCAGGGGCCGGGCGAGGCGGGCGCTGCTGCGCGACGTGTCGCTGGAGATCCCCCGCGGGTCATTCACCGCGATCATCGGGCCGAACGGGGCGGGGAAGACGACGCTCGCCCAGGCGCTCGCCGGGGTCGTGCCTCCGCCGCGCGGGTCCGTCGAGATCGCGGGAGAGCGCGGAGAGATCGATCCCACCACGGCGCATCCGCGGGAGCTCGCGGCCTCCGTCGGCTTCGTCTTCCAGAACCCCGAGCACCAGTTCGTCGCGCACACCGTCCGCGACGAGCTCGCGCACGGCCTGCGCGCCCTGCCGCAGGACGAGCGGGAGGCCCGTGTCGACGAGATGATCCGGCGCTTCGGGCTGACCGCGCACGCCGATCGGCATCCGTTCCGCCTCTCCGGGGGCCAGAAGCGCCGCCTCTCCGTCGGCACGGCCCTGATCGGCGGGGCGGACCGACCCGGCGGGATCCTCGTCCTCGACGAGCCCACGTTCGGCCAGGACAGAGCGAGGGCCGAGGAGCTGCTCTCGCTCCTCGACGGCCTGAACCGCCGGGGGACGACGATCGTCGTCGTCACGCACGATCCGGAGCTCGTCCGCCGCCACGCGACCCACGTCGCCGCCGTCGCCGGCGGGACGCTGCGCGCCTTCGGGCCGACGGCCGAGGTGCTCCCGGTCACCGCGGAGCGCGGATTCTGGGAGGAGGGGTCGGCGCCCGAGGGTCCGGCCGCCGGCGACGCGACGAAGCGGCCCGCATCGCCCCGCCGCCCGGCCCCGCTCGAGCGCGTCGACTCGCTCGCACTGCTGCTCGCCGTCCTCCCGGCGATGATCGGGCTGATCTTCACGCGCGACGTGC
>JBQDDT010000135.1:0-7716 GCA_052092505.1 Microbacterium sp.
GGATCTCGGATCCTGGGTGCATTCGCGGCATCCGGCGCGCTCAGGAGGCGCCGGCGCGGATGAGGCCCGCGGCCTCCTCGGCCAGGGCGATCCCATCGGCGTAGGTGTCCCGCCAGACGGCGAGCGCCTCGCAGGCGGGTCTCGGCAGGATCGCGCCGGAGAACGCCTCGACGCCCCACCGGCCCGTGTAGCCGTCCGCGAGCGCGCCGCGGACGACGCCGGGGACGTCGACCGACCCGGAGGCGAGCGAGCCGCGGCCGGACTGGCCGAGCTCGAGGTAGGCCAGCCGCGGCAGCGCCGCGCGGATCGCGGCCGCCGTGTCGGCCTCCTCGATCGCCATGTGGAACGTGTCGAGGTGGATCCTCAGATGCTCGGACCCGCTCTCCTCGGCGAAGGCCATCCCCTGCTCCGCCGTGTTGACCATGGCGGTCTCGTAGCGGTTGAGCACCTCGAACGTCATCGTGATCCCGCGGGAGTGCGCCTCCTCGGCCGCGGCGCCGACGGCGGCGGCCGAGCGCCGCCACGCGTCGCGCGGCACCTCGTGCGCCGCCCGCTCGAACGGCCCGTACGGCACCCCGTTGAGCTGATCCGATCCGAGCGCCTCGGCGAAGCCGATCGCCTCGACGAGCGCCTTCGCCCCCGCCTCGCGTGCCCACGGATCCACCGACGAGACGTCGGCCTGCGGGCTCTGACCCGCGATCGGGATCGCCGTGAGACCGCGCGAGGCGAACGTCTCGCGCAGCGCGGGCGCGTCGACGCTCGCGACGTCGACGGGAGGCAGGACCACGCGGCGGTAGCCGAGCGCGGCGAGGGCGTCGAGCGCCTCGCCCAGCCGCGGCGACGCGAGGTCGGCCACGATCACGTTCAGGTGGCACGCCGCGTCGATCCCCTCGGGGATCGCCGTCTCGCCGGCCACGTCAGAACACCGGGAGGTCGAGGCGCTGCTTGAACGCGGAGTAGCCGTCCTCGACGTTCACGACCGTGCCGTTGATGACGCGCGACTCGTCCGAAGCGAGGAAGGCGACGACGTCGGCGATCTCGTCCGGCTCCGTCAGCTTCCCGCGCATCTGCTCGGCGGCGAAGGTCGCCTTGAGCTCCTCGCTGAACTGGTTGATGATCGGCGTCGCCACACGGCCGGGCGTGATGGCGACGGCGCGGATGCCGTGCTCGGCGAGCTCGTACGCCGCAGAGCGGGTGAACGAGATCACGGCCGCCTTCGCGGCGCTGTACGTGAACGACAGCTCCGCCGCGTCCTGGCCGTACACCGACGAGGTGCTGATGATGATCCCGCCCGTTCCCTGCTTCGCCATCTGCCGGCCAGCGGCGAGGATGCCGTAGTAGACGCCGTCCTGGTCGATGCGGATGAGCCGGTGGTAGTCCTTCTCCGGGTCCTGCTCGAGCAGCGGCACGCCGCCGGCGATCCCCGCGTTGTTGAAGATGACGTCGACGGATCCGAACGCGTCGACGGCGGCCTGGACCATCTGCTCGACCTGGGCGAAGTCCGACACGTCCACGGCGTGCGCCGCCGCCGCGCCGGGGAAGCCGGCCTCCTCGACCTCGTCGACGACGGACTGGGCCGCTGCCAGGTCGAGATCGGCGACGAGCACCTTCGCGCCGTCGCGGACGAAGCGGTGCACCGTCGCGCGGCCGATGCCGCCGGCGCCGCCGGTGATGATCGCTGTCTTGCCCGAGAGCTTCATGTGGTCTCCTTTGCGAGTTGTCTTGCGAGGGGCGCGCGGCCCGCGCCCCGGTCTGGGTCAGAAGGCGGTGTGCGAGAGGGCGGCCGCGCCGCCGTCGACCGTGAGGATCGCCCCCGTGATGAACGACGACGCCGGCGAGACGAGGAAGAGCATGGGGCCCTGGATCTCGTCGCACGTGCCCATGCGCCCGAGGGGGATCGTCGACTCCCATTCGCGCTCGAAGTCCGGGTCGATCTCCGTCTTGCCGTCGCCGATCCTCGTGCCCTTGATGGGCCCAGGGGCGGTGGCGTTGACGCGGATGCCGCGGGGCGCGAGCTCCAGGGCGACCTGGCGGACGAAGTTGAGGATCGCCGCCTTCGTCGCGACGTATCCGTACGACACCATCGGGTCGGTGCGCATCCCCGCCGTCGACGAGGTCACGAGGATGCGCCCTCCCGGCTCGAGGAGCCGCGACGCGGCGCGCACCGTCTCGAACGTGCCGGTCAGGTTGACGCGGACGACCTCGTCCCACTCCTCATCCGTGTAGCCGGCCAGCTCTCCGCCGGAGCGGTAGCTCGGCCCGCCGGCGATCCCGGCGTTCGCGACGACGATCGTGGGGCGGCCGACCTCCTCGACGACGCGGTCGAGGACCCCGTCGATCGCGCCGCGGTCGGCCTGATCGACGGCGTAGGCGTGCGCCAGGCCGCCGGCGGCGACGATCCCGTCGGCCACGGCCCGCGTCCGCTCGGCGTTGCGGCCGAGCACGACCACGGTCGCGCCGGCGGCGGCGTACGCCTCGGCCGCCGCCTGGCCGAAGCCGCTCGATGCGCCCGTGACGACGGCGATGTCGCCCGTGAGGTCGAAGAGGTCGTTGATCCCCTCGCGTGTGATGGTGCTCATTCGGATACCCCCAGTGTCGGTTCGAAGTCGTCCACGTTGCTCGGATCGATCAGCGTCGCGTCCACCTCGACGAAGTTGTCGTCGGGGAGCGCGGCGCTCGTGCGGTACTCCTCCATGGCGTCGATCATCTGGTCGACGACGGTGATCCAGTCCTGCGCGGCCGAGCCGTGCATCGGACTGCCCTCGGTGATCTTCTCGGCTGTCTCGGCGAGCGCGTCGACCCCGGTGACGTGGATGTCGTCGCGGCCGGCCTCCTCGATGGCCTGGACGGCGCCGAGGGCGGCGTCGTCCCATCCGGCCCAGACGCCGTCGAGGCCGTCCGGGTGCGCCTGGAGGTAGTCGGTGACGAAGTTCAGCGCCTCCGTGCGCCCCGTGCCGGGGTCGAGCGCCTGCTTCATCCCGCCGCCGGCGATGTTCGCCCCGGCGTCCTCGAGAGCCTCGACGGCGAGGCTGCTGCGCTTCTGGATGCCGACGTGCGGATCGTGCCCGATCACCATGACGTCCTTGCCCTCGAGGCCGCCCATGGCCTCCTCGAGCCCGTCGAGCGTGATGTCCGCGAGCTGCTGCTGGGCGAAGGTGATGTCGAGGACGAAGTCGTCGTTGGGCTCGACGCCGCCATCGATCGAGAAGATCGGGATGCCCGCCTCGTCGGCCGCGCGCACGATCGGGGCGATCTGGCGCGGGTCGGGGAAGCCGGCGAGGATCGCATCCGCCCCCTGGGTGATGGCGGTCTGCACGTCGGCGTTGAGCTTGTCGTAGTCGAACGCGCTCGTGTACAGCGTGACCTTCCAGTCGTCGCGCTCGTTGCCCTTCTCGACGAAGTCGTCGAGGGTGAGCTTGCCGCCGGGCACGGCATAGCCCGCCGTGAACGCGGCGACCGTGAAGACGCCGTCGTCGCCCATGCCGTCGGCCCTGTCGCCGGATCCGCCGCCATCGCCGCCGACGCCGGTGTCGACGCTGCAGCCCGCCAGCAGGGCGACCGCGAGGGCCCCGGCCCCGGCAGACGCCAGGAGCCGGAACCGCTTCGTGGGGGTCGTCACGCCGATCAGCCCGTCACGCCGAGGGTGGGCTCGAACTCGTCGGCGTTGTCGCGGTCGACGAGGGTCGGCTCGACCTCGATGAAGTTCTCCTCCGGCAGCTGCGCCGACTCCGCGTAGTCGCCCATGTAGCCGATCATGTCGTCGACGACGCCGATCCAGTCCTGCGACTCCGTGGCGTACATCGGCCCGTCCTGCTTGATCTTCTCGACCGTCTGGGCGAGCGCGTCGACGCCCGTGACGTAGACGTCGTCGCGGCCGGCCTCCTCGATGGCCTGGACCGCGCCGAGGGCGGCGTCGTCCCACCCGGTCCAGACGCCGTCGAGGCCGTCCGGGTGCGCCTGGAGGTAGTCCGTGACGAAGTTCAGCGCCTCGGTGCGGCTCGTGCCGGGGTCGAGGACCTGCTTCATCTCACCGCCGACGACGTTCGTGCCCGCCTCCTCGAAGGCCTCCATCGCCATCGTGCTGCGCGTGTGGATGCCGACGTGCGGGTCGTGCCCGATGACCATGACGTTCTTGTCCTTCAGGCCGCCCATCGCCTCTTCGAGCGCGCCGATCGTCTCGTCCGCCATCGCCTGCTGGGCGAAGGTGATGTCGAGGACGAAGTCGTCGTTGGCCTCGACGCCGCCGTCGATCGAGAAGATCGGGATGTCCGCGTCCTTCGCGGCCTGGACGATCGGGGCGATCTGGCGGGGGTCGGGGAAGCCGGCGAGGACCGCGTCCGCCCCCTGCGCGACGGCCGCCTGGACGTCGCTGTTGAGCTTGTCGTAGTCGAACGAGCTCGTGTAGAGGGTGACGTCCCAGCCGGCGTCCTTCGCCTGGGAGACGAAGGCGTCCATGCTGAGCTTTCCGGCCGGCGTGCCGTACCCGGCGGTGAAGGCGGCGACGGTGAACGTGCCGTCACCTCCCATGCCGTCCTCCTTGTCGCTTCCCGAGTCGGAGCCGGAGCCCATGCCGGTGTCGACGCTGCAGCCGGCGAGGGCCATGGCGGCGAGGAGGCCGACGCCGGTCGCGGCGAGCCTGGTGGTCAGAGATGTCTTGCGCATCGAGGAACTCCCTTGTCGTGATGCCGGGTTCTGCTGTGCCGCTGATGCGGCGGGGGCGCCGTCGCGGACGGCGGGGATGGAGCGCGCCGCGCTAGACGGCCGTCTTCTTCTTGACGCTCGACAGGAGCACGGCGGCGATGATGATGATGCCGATGAGCACCTGCTGGACGTACGTGTTCACGCCGACGAGGTTGAGCCCGTTCTGGACCACGCCGATGATGAGCACGCCGATGATCGTGCCGCCGATGTTCGCCCTGCCGGAGCGCAGCAGCGTCATGCCGAGGAACGTCGCGGCGACGGCGTACATCATGTTGCTGTCGGCGCCGCCGGATCCGGCGCTGCCGAGCCGGCTGACGAGGACGACGCCGGCGAGGGCCGACAGCGCGCCGGCCGTGACGAAGGCGAGCATCCGCGTGGAGCGGACGGGGACGCCGGACAGGCGCGCGACCTCGGCGTTGCCGCCGATCGCATACCACTTGCGGCCGATCGTCGTGAAGCGCAGGATCAGCCACATCAGGAGCGCGATGACGATCGCGTAGACGACGGGGAACGGGATCCCGTTGATCCGCGCCTGGCCGATGATGCCGAACACCTCGGGCCAGCCGTAGAGGGTCGTGCCGTCCGTGACGATGAGCGTGAGGCCCATGCACGTCGTCATCATCGCCAGTGTCGTGATGAACGGCGAGATGGAGAAGTAGGCCACCAGCACGCCGTTGACGAGGCCGATCAGCGCCCCGACGCCGATCGCGATGACGATCGCGAGGGGGATGGGCGCGCCGCCGATCATGAGCGCACCGGCCGTGGCCCCGGCGAGGGTCGCGGTCGTGCCGACCGAGAGGTCGAAGTCCCCGACCACCATGACGACGGTCTGCGCGACCGCGATGATCGCGAGGATCGCGATCTGGTAGGCGATGTTCGTGATGTTCGCCGGGCGGAGGAAGACCCCGCCGCCGATCACGGTGAACACGACCACGAGCGCGATGAGCGCGATGATCGTGCTGCTCTGCCACACCCAGGTGGGGACCCCGCGCCGCGTCGGTGCGGCGGCCTCGACCTTGAGGGCTTCTGTCTGCGCCATGCTCAGGCGCTCCTTCCGTATGCGTGCGTGAGGATGAGCTCTTCGTCGGCGGTGGCCGCCTCGAGCTCGCCGGCGATGCGGCACTCGTGCATCACGAGGATGCGATCGGAGAGCCCGATGAGCTCGGGGATCTCGCTGCTGACGAACACGACGGTCGTGCCCTGGGCGGCGAGGCCCCGGATGAGCCGGTAGATCTCGACCTTGGTGCCCACGTCGATCCCGCGGGTCGGCTCGTCCATGAGGAGCACCGTCGGGTTGCGGGCCAGCATCTTCGCGAGCACGACCTTCTGCTGGTTGCCGCCGGAGAGCTGGCCGACCGGCTGGCGGACGCTCGACGCCTTCACCTTGAGGTCGCGCATCCCGGCCTTCGCGAGGTCGCGCAGCCGCCGGTTGGACACGATGCCGCCCGGCGAGATCGTCTTGAGGTTCGGGACGGAGATGTTCTCGTCGATCCCGCTGGAGAGGATCACGCCCTGGCTGCGGCGCTCCTCCGGCACCAGGGCGATGCCGGCGGCGAGCGCCTGTCCGACGCCGCGGCCGCGGAACGACCTGCCGTCGACCGAGACCTGTCCTCCCGTGCGCTTCTGCGCGCCGGCGAGGAGGCGGAGCAGCTCGCTGCGGCCGGAGCCGGCGAGCCCGCCGATGCCGATGACCTCGCCGCGGCGCGCGGTGAAGGATGCGTCCCTCACTCGCTTGCCGGAGAGGCCGTCGACGGTCAGCACGATCTCGTCGGTCGCCGTGCCCCGCTCGGGGTAGAGGTCGTCCTGCTTGCGGCCGACCATCGTCGCGATCACGGAGTCGATCGACGACTCCGCGACCTCCTGGGTGACGATCGTCTCGCCGTTGCGCATGACCGTGAGGCGGTCGCAGATCTCGAAGACCTCCTCGAGCCGGTGCGAGACGTACACGATCGCGACGCCGTCGGCGCGCAGGCGCCGCAGCACCTCGAACAGGTCCTCGATCTCGGTGTCGGTGAGCGACGCGGTCGGCTCGTCGAGGATGAGCACGCGCGCATCGATCGACAGGGCGCGCGCGACCGAGACCATCGTCTGCTTGACGGGGGAGAGGTCGCCGGCGAGCGCGCCCAGCGGGATCCTCTGTCCGAGCCGGTCGAGCTGGCGCTGGGCGCGCCGGCGCATCTCGCTCCAGCGCACCACGCCGGCCGTCGACGGAGGGCCCTCGGCGAGCGCGATGTTCTCGGCCACGCTGATCGTCGGGATGATCGACAGCTCCTGGTAGAGCGCGACCACGCCGGCGCGGTTCGCGGAGCGCACGTCGGCGAACTCGGAGCGCACCCCGCCGACGTAGACCTGGCCGCTGTCCTGCCGGTGCACGCCCGTGATCACCTTGATCAGCGTCGACTTGCCGGCGCCGTTCTCGCCGAGGAGCGCGTGGATCTCGCCGGGGCGCACCTCGAGGTCGACCCCGCCGAGCGCCTGGACGCCGTCGAAGTGCTTCGTGATGCCGTGGACGTCGAGCGCCAGCTCGCCCGCGGGAGCGGCCGTCGTCATCGCTCGTCCCCGTCCACGTCGTTGCAGCGGATGATGACCTTGGGGAAGGTGCCGGAGATGTGCGTCGCGAACGCCTCGGCCGCGTCGTCGATGTCGAACACCGACTGCGTGAACTCGGCGAGGTCCAGGTGCGGCAGCAGCTGGACGGCGCGCGGGAACGCGTACGGCGAGACGAACACGCCCGTGATCGTCAGCTCCTTGAGGTACAGGTGGTCCGAGAGGTTCAGCGGCATCTCGTAGTCCTCGGGATACATCGCCCCGTAGACGACCGTCGCCCCCTTGGCCGCGATGTTCAGCAGCCCCGACGCCGCGCGGGGGGAACCCGAGGCGTCGATGACGACGTCGAAGCCGTCGCCTCCCGTGATCTCCTCCGTGCGCGCCGCCTGGTTCTCGTTCACCGGGTCGATGACGTGCTGCGCGCCGTGGCGCAGCGCCATCTCGCGACGCTCGGCGATCGGCTCGATG
>JBQDDT010000136.1:0-7502 GCA_052092505.1 Microbacterium sp.
CGACCCCGCCCGATCCGCCAGCTCCAGGAGCAGGCGCGGCGGACGCAGGCCCGCCCGCTCCCGGAGCGCGGGGTCGGCGAGCAGCGCGCGCGGCGTCGTGTCGGCGACGATCCCACCCTCCGCGAGGACGAGCACGCGATCGGCGTAGCCGGCGACCGCCCGCACGTCGTGGCTGGAGAACACCACCCCGCGCCCCGCGAGCGCCGCCTCGCGCAGCGCGCGCAGGACGCGGACGGATGTGTGCCGGTCCAGCCCGAAGCCCGGCTCGTCCGCCAGGAGATGGGGCCGCTCGTGCAGCAGCATCGCGGCGATGCTGAGGCGCCGCTTCTGCCCGCCGGAGAGGCGGTGCGGGTCGCGGTCCGCGAGCTCGGCCAGGCCGAACCGCTCGAGCATCGCCTCCACGTCCGCCGACCGCTCGGCGCCGAGGCCGTACGCCGCCTCGGCGCGCACGCTCGTCGCGACGAACTGATGCTCGGGGTTCTGGAACACGAGCCCAGGACGCGGGCCATCGACCCGCCCTCCCCGGATCGGCGTCACCCCGGCGAGGGCCCTGAGCAGCGTCGACTTCCCCGATCCGTTCTGGCCCACGAGGGCGACCGTCTCACCCCCGCACACCTCGAGGTCGACCTCGTCGAGAACGGCGCCGGCTCTCCTCCCGCCAGGCGCCACCGTCAGCCGCCGCGCCCGCAGCGGCTCCCCGGCCGGCACGGGCGTCCGGTCGGCGGCACGATCGTCCGCGATCCCCACCAGCGCCCCGAGCGCGCTGGGATCGGCACGGCCGCCCGTCGTGCCGATCAGCGCGTCGAGCTCCACGTCGAGGGGCAGCCAGCACCCCATGCCGATCAGCTCGCGGCCGTGCTCACGGGCGATCCGCTCCGCCGTTCCGTCGTGGCGCACCGATCCGTCCTCGTCCAGGACGATCCATCGCGCCGGGAGGGCGCCGATTCCCTCATCCCCGGCGAGATCGTCCAGGCGGTGCTCGACGAGCACGGTCGCGATCGACTCGTCGGCGGCGTGGGCGATGGCCCTGCGGACGACCTCCACACCGTCGCCGTCGAGCATCGATGCCGGCTCGTCGAGCAGGAGCAGCCGCGGCTCGCTCACGAGCGCCGCGGCCAGGGCGACGCGCTGGAGCTGACCGCCGGAGAGCGTCGTCGTGTCGCGCTCTGCCCAGGCGGAGGCCCCTACGCGGGCGAGCGCCGCCGACATCCGCGGGCGGATGTCGGCACGCGCGACCGCGACATTCTCCAGGGGGAAGGCGACCTCGTCGGCCACGACGGGGAGGCACACGCCGGTCTCCGGATCCTGGGCGAGCACGCCGATCCGATCGGCGAACGAGGCCACGTCGGTCTCGTCGACATCGCGGCCGACGGCCGTCGCCGCCCCCTCCGCGGCGGCCGTGATCGCGTGGGGCACGGCGCCGTGCATCATCCGCAGCACCGTGGACTTGCCGGAGCCCGACGCCCCGAGCAGCAGCACGCGTTCCGCATCCGCGACGCGCAGCGTCACCGGCCCGACCTCGCCTCCCCCGGGGAATGCGGCCGTCCGGCGGTCGAGCGCGATGACCGGCGCGGCAGCGTCAGCGGGCGAGCGCATCCGACTCCGCACGCCTCTCCCGCGGCGCCGCCTGCGCGGCCCGGCCGATCGCGAACCCCGAGAGCACTCCGGTGCGCGACAGGGCGGTGACGACGATCTTCGCGAGGATCCCGCCGAGGACGATCCCCGACGCGGCCTGCAGTCCGAGACGCAGCCAGAAGATGTCCTGCCCGAACCAGTCGGAGCGCACGGCCGAGTAGAAGAACACGAGGGTCGCCCCGGCCAGCCCGGACAGCGCGAACCGCGCCCAGCCGAAGCGGCGATACCGGCCGATGGCGAAGGGGAGCTCGCTTCCGGCGCCCTGGATGAGCGCGGCGACGAACAGCATCGGGCCCACCGGAGAGCCGAGGAACACGACCTCGATCACCGAGGCGATGACCTCGGCGATGATCCCGACGAAGGGACGGCGGATGATCGCGATCGCGATCGGCGCGACGATCAGCCATCCGCCGAGCAGCAGGTGCTGTGTCAGGTCGCCGGCGGGGCCCATGAGCACCGACAGCGCGTTCCACGCCTGCACGAGCGCCCAGTAGAGGAAGCCGAAGACCACCCCGAGCATCACCATCAGGACGATGTCGCGCAGCGCGAGCCGCGACCTGCGCCGCTCAGAGCGCGACATGAGCGTGGCTCGGGCTGTTGACGGAGACCACGACGTGGCTCGTGACGTGCTGGACGGTCCGACCGACCATGGTCCACCCGGCGACGCAGGTCGCCAGGACCGTGCCGAGGTCGCCCTCCAGACGCGTGACGTAGTGCCCGCCCTCGCGGTACGTGCCGTTCTCGTGCGCGAGGTCGATCGCGGCGTAGATGTCGCGCATGTGGTCGGGCTCGCCCTCGGCCGTCACCGCGTCCTGCCGCGGGTAGAGCGCCCCCTCCGCGGCCGCGACTCGCCCGGTCTCGCGCCCCACGGGGACGTCGACCGCGCGCGGCCCCGCGCCCCCTGGCAGGTCGCACGCGACCTCGCCTGGGCATCCGCGCGAGAGGAGGAGCGAGATCGAGGCGTGGGCGCCGGTCTCGGAGATCGCCTCGGCGAGGTCCGTGACGTAGCGGAGGATGTCGGCCTCCGCGCCCGTGATGTGCGTGCTGACGTCGCCGGTGACGATGTTCAGCCGCGTGGCGTCCGTGGCCTCCAGTGCCCGGACGATCCTCTCGGCGTAGTCGTCGGCCATCACCGAGACGGTGATCCGCGCGCCGACGCCGAATCGGAGCGGATCGCGCCGCGCCTCGTCGGCCTGCGTGCTCGTGAGCTGGTCTGTCATGCCTTCTCCTGTCCGTTGACCGATGACGGCACGGTGGAGAGGGCGGTACGCGAGGCCGTGGCCTGGCGTGCGCGCGAGCTCTGTCGCTCCCTGCGCCGGCATGATCCGGATCAGGTTCTACGGTCGGAGTTCGAGTACTCCCTCTCAGCCCGGCTCACCGGACTCCCGTGCACTTCGCGTCACCCTAGCAGGCCCGCCCCGCCCGCGAGATGCATCGAAACTCGCGAGATGCATCGAGTTGTGGCCCAGTTTCGATGCATCTCGCGGGAGACAGTGCATCTCGCGGGGGAAAGCCGCCCGCCAACCCGGCGGGATACTCTAGGGGCGTGATCATGCTCAGCGTCCTGCTCTTCGTGAACGCGGCCTTCCACATCGCCACGTGGCCGAATTTCTTCCGCCGCGTGGTGAAGGATCCGAGGGCCCGCACCGATCAGGGGAAGGTCACGCCGTTCTTCACCGTGCACATGGTGCTCTTCACGATCGCGATGGTGATCGCTCTCGCCTCGATCATCGCGGGGGTCGCCGCCCTCGTCGGCGCGCTCTGACATGACCTCCGTCGCCGTAGGCCGATGACCGGCCTCCCGCTCTGGATCGCCGACGCCGTCGCGCGCCTCGCGCAGCGTGGGCCCGGCCGCACGCTGGCCGCGGAGGTGGCGTTCCGGGACATCCCCGCCACGACCGAGGAGATCCGCATCCCGACGCGGTACGGTGACGTCGCCGCCACGGTCTATCTCCCCGAGGGCGGCCCCGCAGGCAGACCGGTGCTCGTGAACTTCCACGGCGGCGGGTTCGTGCTCCGCCACCCCGAACAGGACGATGGGCTGTGTCGGCACCTGGCGCACCACGTCGACGCCGTGGTGATCAACGTCGACTACGACGTCGCGCCCGGTCTCCGTTCGCCCGGCCAGACGGAGCAGGCCTTCGACGCGGTCCGATGGGCGGCGTCCCCCGACCGGGAGTGGGACGGCTCACGGCTCGCCGTCGGCGGCTCCTCCGCGGGAGGCGCCCACGCGGCCGGCGTGGCGCGCCTCGCCCTCGAGCAGGGCGGCCCCGCCATCCGGCTCCAGTTCCTGCACTATCCGCCGCTGGATCTGACCGTGCCGTCGAAGCGGAAGTGGCGCACGGGCATGGAGCGGATGCTCGTCCCGATGGGCCCGATCTTCGACCGCGCCTACCGTCCCGTCGCCACGGAGCGCGCCGACCGCCTCGTCTCCCCCGCCGGTCCCGCCGACACGGCCTCGATCGCCGGAATCGCGCCGGCCTTCGTCGTCACCTGCGAGCGGGACATCCTCCGCGCCGAGGCGGTGCGCTACGTCGAGCGCCTGCGCGCGAACGGGGTCGCGGTCGAGCACCTCGACCTGCCGGGGGCGGGACACGGATACAACGTCCTCGGCGATGACGCCGGACTCGTCGAGGACGTCTACTCGCGCGTCGCCGGCGCGCTGCGCCGCGGATTCCGCGACGCCGACTCCGAATGATGCCAGCGCGGCGTCGGATCCGCGTCAGGAGCATGGTGCCGCTCGAGCGGGGCACGGCACGCCCGGCGCTCTAGGCTGGGCGTGTGGCACAGCGCGGACTGCTCTCTCGACTTCTCCGGGTCGGTCTCGACGCCCTCACCCGGTCCGGCCGCTCGCAGCGGGCCGCGGCCCCGACAGGGTCGCCGGGCCAGTTCGCCGGATCAGCGACGGTCGAGGTCGATCCCCACACCGCCCGAGGCCTTCAGCTGGATTACGCGCCGAGCCGGGACGGCGATCCGGACGCGGGTGAGATCGTCTGGACCTGGGTCCCGTACGCCGAGCGCGACGGGCGCGGGAAGGACCGCCCGGTGCTCGTGATCGCCCGCCACGCGGCTGATCGCGTCTACGCCGTGAAGCTCACGAGCAGGCCCCACGGCTCCGACCGCGGCTTCGTGCCGATCGGTGCCGGAGCGTGGGATCACGATGGGCGCGAGTCATGGGTCGACATCGACCAGCTGTACAGCGTCCACCGCGACGGGATGCGCAGAGAAGCGGCCGCGCTCGACGTCGACCGCTACTCGCGCGTCGTGCTCGCACTTCAACGGCGCTTCGGCTGGCAAGCCGGGTGATCCGACCGGAGCACGCCGGTCGGCGCCCTTCGACGCACACTCCGAGACGAGTACGCCCCGCCGAGCGGAGCACGATCTTCGGCGGATGACACTCTCGTGGGGCGGACGTACGCGTCTCGGCCCGCCGCACGCGCTGCTACGTCCGGTCAGCGCTCGGAGAGGCCGCCCTCCTCGGACGGCGCGGCCGTCCGAGTCGCGTCGTCCCGCCGCCGGATGGCCAGAACGAGCACGGCGATCGACACGAGCGCCACGAGATGGACCACGGAATTCGAGCCGCCGTACCTGACCCACCCGTCCCATCCGATCGGAGGGTACGCGGTGACGTCATCGACTCCCGCTTTCCAGGCGTCAAGCTGCGCGGCGTGGAGCACAATAGCCCAGATCGTCAGCGCGACCAGGCCGGTGCCCAGGCCGGCGGAGAGCCCGATCCTCGCCGTGCGCGACGCCCTCCGGACGAAGACGGTGACGCTGGCGACGACCATCAGCGAGACCAGGGCGATGGCGACGTACGGCAGGATCGGCACCGAGGGACTCATCAGCGAGACCAGGGCGTTGTCGAGCCCGTAGATCGCGCCGGTTGGAATGCCGGACACCTGCAGGCTCAGCACGCCCACCACGACCGTGAAGGCGACCGCTTCCACGAGACCGACGAGAATCCAGGTCACGGTTCTCATCGTCTTCCCTCCGTCGGAGATCGTCTGGTCGAGCCCGCCCCACCCTACCGCCGGAGACGTGGCAACGGAGCGCTCCATCCGATGCGCCCCGCCGAGCGGAGGACGCTCTCATATCGCGACATCGCAACGACGACGACAGACCGTCCGCACGCCGTGCGTGACGGAGCGCGCTGCCGGCTCAGCCGGGACAGGCCGAGCGCCGGTCGTCCTCACCGTTCCTCCCGCCGCTGTTCGAAGCTCTTTCAGGAACGGAGGGGTGAGCCGACGATCGTGAACCGGCTGCCGCTCATCTCGCCCGACAGGTATGGCATCGCTTCGGCGATCGCCGCACGCACACTGTCGAGCTGCAGGGATGCCTCATGTGCTTCCTGTGACTCCCACAGCTCCACCACGAACACCGTGTCAGGTTGCTCGTCGTTGACACCGACTTCGTAGAGCAGGCAACCGAGATCGTCACCGCCGAGGTCGGGGCGGGAGAGAATCGGGGCGACGTCGGCGCGATGACAGGGCTTCACACCCAGTGTGCCGCCGTTCGCGTAGGTGATGCACTGACCCAACCGAGCCCCAGACCCCGCGCCCGGGACCCTGCTGCCGCCAGACGTGGTCCGCACGTCGCCTGCCCGGTGTGGGCGTTCGTCCCGTCCGCCTGAACAACGATCAGCGAGACCGCCTCTTGGCACCGAGGATGAGAGCAGTCCCCAAGGCTCCGAAGAACGGCCGGTAGTAACGCCGGTCGAGGTCCCGAAAGGTCCTGCCGGCGGGCGGAAGACGGAGCACGGAGAGGGCGGCGTCACCCCCGAACAGGGCGCGGGCCAGCAGTCCGGCGCCCATCACACGCCTGAGGGTCACCACGACGCGACCCTCGCCGAGCCCACCAGCGGCGACGGCTCCACCGATGAATGCAGCGCCGGACACCACCCATGTCGCCCTCGGGTCCGGGAGTCCGTCTGCGTCGCCGACAACGGCCTCGCCGAGCTGCCTCGAGTTCGTCGCGGGCCAGGACGCCCCGGAAGCCCAGATGGCGTGCAGGGCACCCGCCGCTGTCAGGCCCGCCCAGCCTGTCAACCTCGCAACGCGCCTGAGCCCGCTCATGTCTCTCACTCTATCCAGGGCGCGGCAGCGACGACGGTCCTGGAGACGGCAGGCGGCCCCTTCGTGCTCCACCCCGACCGAGGACTCACCGCCGAGCGGAGGACGTTCTGCGAAGGAACGCCCTCCGCTGGGGCGGAAGCACTCGTTCCGAAAGGCCGCAACGGCACCGCCACGGCGTCGAGAGGAAGATGTGGTGGGCGATGCGGGACTCGAACCCACGACCTCTTCCGTGTGAAGGAAGCGCGCTAACCAACTGCGCCAAACGCCCTGATGCGTGCGACCCGCGAACGGGCCGCGATCCATACTACCGGATCGCGGCCCGTGCTCTGCGCGCGCTCAGCGCACCTCCATCGCGTACCCCTCCTCGCCGTGCACGGTCGCGTCGACGCCGGCGATCTCGTCCTCGTTCCTCACGCGGAATCCGATCGTCTTCTCGATGAGCGTGCCGATCACGAAGGCGGCGACGAACGAGTAGATCATGACCGCGACCACCGCGATGACCTGCACCACGAGCTGGGCGAAGCCGCCGCCCATGAACAGCCCGGTGTCGTGCGCGAAGAATCCGAGCCAGACCGTGCCGATCACGCCGCCGACGAGGTGCACGCCGACCACGTCGAGCGCGTCATCGAAGCCGAACCGCCACTTGAGCTCGATCGCCATGGCGCACGCGGCGCCCGTGACGATGCCGAGGAGGATCGCCCACACGGGGTCGATCGACGCGCAGGCCGGCGTGATGGCCACGAGCCCGGCGACCGCGCCGGAAGCCGCGCCCACCGACGTCGACTTGCCCTCCTT
>JBQDDT010000137.1:0-7461 GCA_052092505.1 Microbacterium sp.
AGATCACCTCGTCGAGCTTCAGCTGGCCGGCGCGGTACATCTGGAACTGCCGAGGGATGTCGGCGTGCGGGTTGCTCGCGCCGTAGACCGCGCCCTGGAGGCGCTTCTGGAAGCGGGTGAGGTCGAGCGGCGGGATCGGGATCACCTGCTCGGATCCCGGCGCGATCGCCGTGACGACGACCGTCCCCGCCTTGCGCACGGCGTAGAAGGCGTCGGCGACGTCCTGGCCCGTGAGCACGCCGACCGTGAGGATCGCGCGGTCCGCGCCCTGGCCGTTCGTGATCGAGCGGACGAACTCCGTCGCCTCCTCGATCGTCGCGTATGCGTGGGTGGCGCCGACATCGAGCGCCTTCTCGCGCTTGAGAGCCACCGGATCGACCGCGATCACGGCGGTCGCTCCCGCGTGGCTCGCGCCCTGCACGGCGTGGATGCCGACGCCGCCGACCCCGATGACGATGACGGAGTCACCGGGCTCCGTCTCCGCGGCGTACACGGCGGAGCCCCATCCGGTGCCCACGCCGCAGCCGAGGAGCCAGAGCTTGTCGAGCTCGGCGTCGTCTGGCAGCTTCACGGCGGAGTTGACGTCCACCACCGTGTGCTCGGCGAACGTGCCGAGCCCGCACATCTGGCCGACCGGCGTGCCGTCCGCAAGCGCGGCGCGGTAGCTGTCGGGATCGGTGAAGCGGCTCCCCGTCATCATGAAGCGGCCCAGGTCGCACAGGTTCGTCTGCCCCTCGTTGCACCAGCGGCACTTGCCGCAGCTCGCGATGAAGGAGAACACCACCTTGTCGCCGACCTCCCAGCCCGGCGTGTGCGGCCCGACGGCCTCCACCACGCCGGTGCCCTCGTGCCCGCCGATGAAGGGCAGGATGCCCGGAACGCTGTCGCCCGTGGCGAGGTGGTAGTCGGAGTGGCAGAGCCCGCTGACCACCATCCTCACGAGGATCTCGCCCTGGCGCGGATCGTCGAGCACGACCTCCGCGACCTCGAAGGATCCCGGCTGCTCCCGGATGATGGCGGCACGCGTGGTGGTCGGCATGTTCTCTCCTTCGACAACGCCGGGTTCGTGTGCTGCCCACGTTAGGCAGGCCGCGCATCATGATGTCCGCACAGCGTACGCAACGACCGCAGACTGTGCGAGCATCCTGAGCCGACGGACCTTTCCGACTGGCGATGGAGGCAGTGATGGAGCGTGGTTTCACTCGAGCGATCTCGGGGGCCGCCGTGGCGGCGATGATCCTGGGCCTGGCGGCCTGCGGCGGTGACGACTCCTCGGGGTCGGGCGGCGGCGAGGCGGGCGGCGACCTCGTGATGGGGGTCATCCCCGTCACCGACATCGGTCCCGTGTACATGGCGCAGCAGAACGGCGTGTTCGACGAGCACGGGTTCTCGATGGAGCTTCAGCAGGCGAGCTCCTCGACCGAGATCATCCAGGCGATGCAGTCCGGCCAGGTGCAGGTCGGGTACGGAGGCACGACGAGCGTGTTCCAGGCCGTCGAGAACGGCCTCGATCTCGTGATCATCGCCCCGGCCAGCGCGACGCCGGACGACCCGGACAACGGCATCAACGATCTGCTCGTCACGGAGGACAGCCCGCTCGAGTCCGCGAAGGACCTCGAGGGAAAGAAGGTCGCGATCAACGGGCCAGGCGGATACACGCAGCTCCTCTCCGACCTCGCCGTCAAGGCCGACGGGGGCGACCCGTCGAAGGTCGAATACGTCCAGATCGGGATCCCCGACCAGCCGGCGGCGCTCGAGAGCGGCGCGGTCGACTCGTTCGTCGCCGGGGAGCCCTTCGGGACGCTCGGCCGCGAGGAGAACGGCTTCCGCACGCTCGCGAATCCCTTCGAATACCTCTCGGACGAGGCGGTCGTCGCCGGCGCCTGGTACGCCCTGCGCAGCGAGGTCGAGGCGAACCCCGACTACTACGCCGAGGTCGCCGACACGATCGCGGAGGCGAACGAGTACGCGCTGGACAACGACGAGGAGCTCAGGGAGAACATCGCCGAGTTCACCAAGATCGATCCGGAGCTGGCCGCGCGCATCCGGCTCGGTTCCTACGGGAAGCTGCCGGCCACGGTGGAGACCCTGGGGCCCCTGGCGGACTGGTCGTACGAGCTCGGGTACATCGAGAACGAGGTCGACCTCGAGTCGCTGATCTGGACGCCGTGACCGTGACCGCATCACCCCGTGCTGACACCGGCCGGCGGACGGCATCGCCCGTCGGCCGGGTCGGGCGCGGCCAGGGTGAGGGCCGCTTCGCCCACACCAGCGCTGCGACCGTCGTCCTCGGCATCGCGGGGGTCGCCATCTTCGTGGCCGTCTGGGAGCTCGTCTCGCGCCTGGAGCTCGTGCCGTCGCGCTACCTCCCGCCCTTCAGCACGATCATCGGGCAGGCGGGCGCCGTCGTGGCGACGCCGCCGCTGGCCGGCGAGTTCTGGGAGGCGCTCGGGATGACGCTGATGGGGTCGGCCGTCGGTCTCGCCATCGCGCTCGTCGCCGGCATCGCCCTCGGCGTCCTCATCGGGTCGTCGCGGTGGGTGCGCGAGTACACGGGCTCGACGATCGAGTTCCTGCGCCCGATCCCGTCGGTCGGGCTCATCCCCGTCGCCGTCGTCATGTTCGGCGTGCGTCCGTCGGCGACGGTGTTCATCGTCGCCTGGGCCTGCTTCTGGATCATCCTCGTGCACGTGATCTCGGGGGTGGCCGACATCGACCCCGTCGGGGACGCGACGGCGCGCAGCTACGGGCTCGGCCTCCTCCGGAGGGCGCGCCACGTCGTCTGGCCCACCGTGCTCCCCTATCTCATGACGGGCGTGCGCCTGTCGGCCACGGTCGCCCTCGTCGTCGCGATCACGATCGAGATCGTCGTGGGGGCGCCGGGGGTCGGGAAGATGATCGCGCTGTACCAGTCCGCGGGGAACACCCCGGTCGTGTACTCGCTCGCGCTGCTCGCCGGCGTCGTCGGCCTCGCGGTGAACCTCGGCATGCAGGCGCTGGAGCGCGCCCTGCTGACGTGGCATCCGTCGATGCGGGAGGAGGCCGACCTGTGAGGATCGTCCGCGGCACGGCCGCCGCCCTCGCCCTTCCGATCGTGATCGTCGTGATCTGGTGGATCGCGACGCGCGGCTCCACGAACCCGTTCGTCCCGAAGCCGGACCAGATGATCATCGATCTGGCGGGCGACTGGTTCGGCCCGATCATGCTCACCCAGGTCCTCCCGTCGCTCTATCGGCTGGGGGTGGCCCTCCTCGCGGCGATCGTCGTCGGCGTGGGCGGCGGCCTCGTGATCGGCACGAGCGTCGTGGCGCGGAAGCTCACGGGGCCGGTGTTCGAGTTCATCCGCGCCGTCCCCCCGCCCGTGCTGCTGCCCGTGCTGCTGCTCATCATGGGCATCGACGACCGCTCGAAGATCTTCCTCGTCTTCCTCGGGTGCCTCTGGCCGATCCTGCTCAACACGATCGACGGCGCGCGGGCGGCCGACCCCGTCCTCGCGGCGACGACCGTGTCGTACGGGCTCACCGGATGGGTGCGCTTCCGGCACTTCACCCTGCCGTCGGCCACCCCGCGGATCATGACCGGCATCCGCCTGGCCCTTCCCATCTCGCTCATCCTCATGGTGGTGTCGGAGATGTACGCGGCCACGGACGGGCTCGGGTATCAGGTGATGCTCTTCAAGCAGACCTTCAAGACCGGCGCGATGTGGTCGGGGATCCTCATCATCGGGCTCATCGGCGTCGTGATGGCCTTCGCGTACGGCCTCATCGAGAAGCGCGTCCTCGGATGGTACCGGGGGCAGCGGGAGATGGAGAAGCAGTGACGAACGACACAGAGCCGCTCCTCAGCGTCCAGGGAGTGCAGAAGATCTACGGCACGGGTCCCGGCGCCGTCGAGGCCGTGCGCGACCTCACCTTCGATCTGCGCCGCGGCGAGTTCGCCTGCCTCGTCGGGCCGTCCGGATCGGGCAAGACCACCCTGCTGAAGGTCGTCTCCGGGCTCATGCCGGCGACCGCGGGGACGGTCACGCTCGACGGACAGGTCGTGAACGGCCCGCCGCGGAGCATGGCGCTCGTCTTCCAGGAGTACGGTCGATCGCTCTACCCGTGGCACAGGGTCGACGAGAACGTCGAGCTGCCCCTGCTGTCCGCCGGGGTGCCGAAGGCCGAGCGACGCGAGCGCGTGGTCGAGGCGCTCGAGGCGGTCGGCCTCTCCCACGTCCCCCGCTCGTACCCCTGGCAGCTCTCCGGCGGCATGCAGCAGCGCGTCGCCATCGCCCGCGCTATCGCGTACGAGCCGGAGGTCCTCCTCATGGACGAGCCGTTCGCCGCGGTCGACGCGCAGACCAGGGCCGACCTCGAGGATCTCGTCCGGCGCGCCGCGAAGCGCCTCGGTCTGACGGTGCTGTTCGTCACGCACGACATCGACGAGTCGGTGTACCTGGGCGAGCGCGTCATCGTGCTGTCCAGCTCTCCGACCATCGTGCTCGACGACGTCGCCGTCGACCTGCCGGAGGAGCGGGATCAGCTCGAGACGCGGTCGCGGCCGGAGTTCGTCGACCTGCGCCGCCACGTCTACGAGCAGATCCAGCGCGCGAAGACGTACACGGGCGACACCGAGGCCGTCCGCACGGTGGAGGCGTAGCGCCGTGGCGACGATGACGGCGGCCGAGGCGATCGGGCGCACGCTCGCGGGGCTCGGCGCCGGGCACGTGTTCGGCGTCGTCGGGAGCGGGAACTTCCGCGCCACCCATGCGCTCGTCGACGAGGGCGTGGGGTTCACCGCCGCGCGGCACGAGATGGGCGCGGCGACGATGGCCGACGCCTTCGCCCGGATCACCGGGACGGTCTCGGTCGTCAGCCTCCACCAGGGGTGCGGCCTCACGAACGCCCTCACGGGGATCGCCGAGGCCGCCAAGTGCCACACCCCGATGCTCGTCATCACGGGCGACACGGCCGACGGGGATCGCACGAGCAACTTCGACATCGACCAGGACGCCGCCGTCCTCGCCGTCGGTGCCGAGCCGCGCCGGGTGCGCTCCTCTGCCACGGCCGTCGACGACCTCGTCTCGTCGTTCCGGTCAGCGCGCGACGAGCGCAGGACCGTGGTCCTCTCGATGCCCGTCGACGTGCAGGACGAGCAGGTGGAGTGGAAACGGGGCGACGTGCCGGAGCTGGCGCCCCCGCCCGCGCGCGAGCCGGAGCGCGCGCACGTCGAGCAGCTCGCCGCTCTCCTCGAGGGCGCGGCGAGGCCGGTCGTCCTCGGCGGGCGCGGCGCGCGCCATGCGGCCGACGCGATCCGTGCCGTCGCCGACGCCGCCGGCGCTCTCCTGGTCACCTCGGCGGGAGCGCGGGGGCTGTTCGCCGGCGACGCGTGGGCGCTCGACGTGTCTGGCGGGTTCTCCACCGACGAGGCGGCTGGCCTCCTGCGCGAGGCCGACCTCGTCGTGGCGTTCGGGGCGGCGCTCAACCGCTGGACGACGAGGGACGGCGAGCTGCTGGCCGGGGCGATCACGGTGCAGGTCGACGATCGGCCGGAGGCCTTCGGGCTCCACCGGGAGGTCGATCTCGCCGTCGCGGGCGACACGGATCTCGTCGCCGGGGCGCTGGCCTCCCGCATCGCACCGCGGACCGGCTGGCGCACCCCGGAGACGGCGGAGCGCGTGCGCGCCGGCCGCCACTGGAGCCAGCAGCCGCACACGCCGCGGCGCGAGCCGGGAGTCGTGGACCCGCACGAGCTCACGAACGCGATCGACGCACTGCTCCCGCTCGAGCGCGTCGTCGTCCCCGACGGCGGGAACGTCAACTGCTACGCCGGAGCACAGCTGCGGGTGCCCGACGCGAGCGGGTTCGTCATGCCCCTCGCCTTTCAGGCGATCGGGATGGGCCTCGCGGCCGCCATCGGCGCCGGCGTCGCCCGACCCGACCGTGTCCCCGTGGTCGGCACGGGCGACGGCGCCTTCCTCATGTCGATCGCCGACCTCGAGACCGCGGTGCGGCTGCGGCTCGGCCTGCTCGTGATCGTCTTCGACGACGCGGCGTACGGAGCGGAGATCAACCTCTTCCGCGATGAGGAGGACAAGCACTCCATCGTCCGCTTCCCCGACGTCGATCTCGCCGCGATCGCGGCCGGGTACGGCTGCGACGCCGCTGTCGTGCGCTCCGCGGACGACCTCGAGCCGCTGCGGGCGTGGCTCGCCGGCCCGCGGGAGCGGCCCCTCGTCCTCGACGCGAAGATCACCTCTGACCCGTCGTGGCTGATGGCTCGCCGCCACGGCTGAGCCGGCGGGGCGGGCTCAGCGCCAGATCGAGGTCGTGTCCTGGTAGTTGCGCAGGCCCTCGATCGCGAACTCGCGCCCGAGGCCGGAGTCGCGCTGCCCGCCGTAGGGGGTGTTGAGGTCCGGACGGTACCCGTTGACGCCGATCGATCCGGTCCGCACCCTCCGCGCGACCGCGAGCGCCCGTTCCGGGTCCCCGAACACCGACCCGGCGAGACCGTAGCGGGAGTCGTTCGCGATGGCGACCGCGTGGTCCACGTCGTCGTATCCGAAGACCGTGACGACGGGGCCGAAGACCTCCTCCCGCGCGATCTCGCTGGCGGCGTCCGCGCCGGTCACGATGGTCGGCGCGACGAAGTACCCCGTCTCCGGAAGCGGCGTGTCCCCGGCCAGCAGCGTCGCCCCGTCGGCTGCCGCGCGCCCCAGCATGCCGGTCACCCTGTCGTGGATGCGGGACGACACGAGCGGCCCGAGCTCGGTCTCCGGATCGAGCGGGTCGCCCACGCGCAGGTCGCGGGCGAGCGCGACGAGGCGCTCCGTGACCTCGTCCACGCGGGATCGCGGGGCGAGCACGCGGGCCATGAGCGCGCAGGTCTGTCCGGTGTTCTCGAAGGACGCGACCCGCAGCGCCGCCATGGTCTCGTCGAGGTCGGCGTCGTCCAGGAGGATGGCCGCCGACTTGCCTCCGAGCTCCAGGGTCACCGGCACGAGCCTCGCGCCGGCCTCGGAGGCGATGTCCCTCCCGGCCGCCGACGATCCCGTGAACCCGATCTTGTCGACCCCGGGGTGCGCGACGAGTGCTCGCCCGGTCTCGCGCCCGCCCGTGACGATGTTGATCACGCCGGGCGGCATGCCGATCGCCTCGCTCGCCTCGGCCATGTTGAAGATGTCGAGCGGCGACTCCGGCGCCGGCTTGACGACGACGGTGGCGCCGGCGGCGAGGGCGGGGGCCAGCTTGAGCGTCGTCGAGGCCTGGGGATGGTTCCACGGCACGATCAGCGCCGCGACCCCGATCGGCTCGCGCTGGATGATCGAGGTGCCGGGCCGCGAGGCGTTCTCCCGCTCCTCCTCGACCGCATCCGGACGGCGGACGAGCTGCGCGTAGAAGCGCAGATGCGCGATCGGGCGCACACCCGCCCACGGCCGCGCCACGCGCACCGGCTGCCCGATCTCTGCGATGACGGTCG
>JBQDDT010000138.1:0-7402 GCA_052092505.1 Microbacterium sp.
CGAAGCAGATCGACCACCGTCCAGGAACGCCCTGCGTGGCCTGCTCGAGCTCGTGCGGACGCACGCCGAACGCGTTGCGGACGATCAGGCCGATCGCCCGCGCGATCGTCGCGTTGGGGCGGAAGCCCGGCCCGAAGACGCCGCCCGTGCTGTTGATGCCGAGGCGCTCGCGCACGGCGCCGTTGACGATGATGAGCGGAGCCGGACCGCTCGTGGACTGCCATCCGCCGCCCTTCGTCGTGCGCTCGAGCATGAGGGCGTCCCAGGCGGCGAGCACGACGGGGAAGTACTCGGGGAGGCAGCCGGCCATCGCCGCGTTGATCGCGGCCGTGCGCACGGTGACCTCGCGGTCGACCTGCGGCATGTCGCCGATGACCTCGTCCGGCCCCCGCGACGTCTCGGCGAGGAACTTCTCGAGCAGCGGCTCGCTCACGGGGACGAGCGGGAGACCGTCGCTCCACCCCTGCGCGTAGGTGTACTCGATCGCCTCCTGCGCGACATCCGGATCGGCCGTCGTCACGAGGCGCCCTCCGTGAGGGTCCGGACGATCTCGGGCAGGAGCCGCCTGGCGCGCTCCTTCACCTGCGCCTCGTCGAGCACCGCGACGGGGTGCTGCGTCGTGATCCACTCGTAGTCCGGGCTGCCCTGGACGCCCGCCATCGTGCGGCCCGTCGTCGTGAATGCGTCGGTGAGCACGACGGCGGCCGGCAGTCCGGCCTTCTCGAAGTTGATGCCGTCGGCCACGGCCGCCGCGCTGCACGAGCCGCAGTCGCCCACGCCCGTGACGACGACGTCCGCCGTGCCCTTGTAGCGCCCGATGATCTCGTCGTCGACGGGGATGGAGAAGCTCTTCTTCGTCTCGACGATCGACACCTCGCCGGCACCGGCCTCCTCGACGAGCAGACGCCCGACCTCCTGGAGGAACAGCATCGCGTTGTGCTTCGTGTTGTCGAGCAGACCGATGCGCGCGCCCTCGAGCGGCCGGCGATGCGCGAGCCCTCCCTGGGTCTTCTCCTTCGCCTGTCCGGTCGGATCCAGGATCTCGTTGACCATGTCGATCACTCCTCGTGCAGGATGACGCTGCGGATGTTCTTGCCCGCGTGCAGGTCGTCGTACGCCTGGTTGACCTGGTCGAGCGAGTACCGGTTGGTGATGAGCTCCTTGATCTTGAGGTCGCCGGAGCGGTACAGACCGAGGAGCTTCGGGATGTCGTACAGCGGGTTGCAGTCGCCGAACAGGGCGCCGCGGATCTGCCGCTGGTAGCTGATGAGGAACCCGCCGGGCAGCGTCACGGCCTTCTCGCCGGCGTGGCCGACGGCGGTGATCGTCGTCTTCCCGCCCTTGCCCGTCATGAGCACGGCCTTCTTCACGATGTCCTCCGTCACGGCGTCCGGCGTCAGGATCGCGTGATCCGCGAGCTGGCCCCACGTGACCGCGTTGACGAACTCGTGCGCCTCCTCCGCCGTCGCGAACGCCTCGGTCGCGCCGAGCTCCCGCGCGTTGTCGCGCTTGAACTCGACCGGGTCGACCACCACGAGGTTCTTCGCTCCGGCGTAGCGGGCGCCCTGGACCGCGTTGGAGCCGACGCCGCCGGCGCCGAAGACCACGACCGTGTCGCCGGCGCGGACGCCGGCCGCGTAGACGGCCGAGCCCCACCCTGTCGGGACGCCGCAGCCGACGAGGCACGCGATCTCGAACGGGATGTCGTCGTCGAGCGGCACCACGGCCCACTCGGAGACGACCGCGTACTCGGAGAACGTCCCGAGGGAGCAGAAGCCGCCGTAGTCCTCGCCGTCCTTGTGGAAGCGGTAGCTGCCGTCGAGGAACATCCCCGTGCCGGCGTTCAGGCCCTTCACACACATGTTCTGGTGACCGAGCGAGCAGGGGCGGCACGTGCCGCACGCGGGGATGTAGGAGCAGACGACGCGGTCGCCCGGCTTCACCCTGGTGACGTTCTCGCCGACCGACTCGACGACGCCGGCCCCCTCGTGCCCTCCGACGATCGGCATCCTCACGAGCGCGTCGCCGTGCGTGATGTGGTCGTCGGAGTGGCAGAGGCCGGAGGCGGCGAACTTGATCCGGACCTCGTGCTCCTTCGGGTCGTCGAGCTGGAGCTGCGTGAGCTCCCAGCCCGTGTGCGCCTGGTGCGCGACGGCCGCCGTGGTGGTGATGGTTGCCATGGGTGTTCCTCCTCAGAACCGCGGCAGCGGGGCTTCCCGCATCGAGACCGTCTTGACCTGGGTCCACTCGAGAACCGAGTCGGCGCCCATCGTGCGGCCGAAGCCGCTGTTCTTGTAGCCGCCGAACGGGCCGCCGATGACGCCGGCGCCGAGTGCGTTGTTCACGCCGACCTGACCGGCCTGCAGCGCGCGGCTGAGGCGCACGGCCCTCCCGACGCTCTGGGTCCACACCGAGGCGACGAGCCCGTAGTCGACGCCGTTGGCGACCTCGATCGCCTGCTGCTCGTCGTCGACGGGGATGACCGACAGGACGGGGCCGAAGATCTCCTCCTGCGCGATCCGCATGTCGGGCGAGACGTCGTCGAACAGCGTGGGCTCGACGAACCAGCCGTCGCCGAAGTCGTCGCCCTGCGGGCGCCCTCCGCCGGTGACGAGCGTCGCGCCCTGCTCCTTGCCGAGGTCGATGTAGCCGCACACGCGCTCGTGCTGCTTTCCGTTGATGAGCGGGCCCATGTTCACCTTCTGGTGCCACGGTCCGACCGTCACCTTCTGCATCGCGGTCGCGAGGCGCTCGACGACCTCGGCATGCACGCTGCGCTCGACGATGACGCGAGAGCCCGCGGCGCAGATCTGGCCGGTGTTGAGCGTGATGCCGGTCGCGATCGCGGGGACCGCGGTGTCGAGGTCGGCGTCGGCGAAGATCACCTGGGGCGACTTGCCGCCGAGCTCGAGGTGCAGCGGCGTCAGGTTGCGCGCGCAGGCCTCCATGATCGACCGGCCCGTCTGCGGCGAGCCCGTGAAGCCCATCCTCGTGATGCGCGGGTGACTCGGGATCGCGGCGCCCGCCTCGGCGCCGAAGCCCGTGACGACGTTGATGACGCCGGCGGGGATGCCGGCCTCGACCGCGAGCTTCGCCAGCGCCAGGGGCGTCAGCGGCGCGTCCTCCGCCGGCTTGATCACGATCGTGTTGCCCGCGGCGATCGCCGCCCCGACCTCGGTGACGAACATCGGGCCAGGGGCGTTCCACGGGATCACGGCGCCGACGACGCCGAACGGCTCGCGCAGCGTGAACCCGAGCGTGTCGGGCGAGTAGGTCGGCAGGGACACACCCTGGACCTTGTCGGCCTGGCCGGCGATGAAGCGCAGCTGCCCCGCCATGGGCGGCGGGCCCCAGCTCGGGCGGCCGACCTCCTGCGACTCGAGACCGTCGAGCTCGGCGCCGTGCTGCTCCACGAGATCCGCCCACCGGAAGAGGAGAGCGCCGCGGGCGGTCGCGTTGAGGTCGCGCCACGCGGGGAACGCGCGCTCGGCGGCCTGCACCGCCTGCTCCACGTCCTCGGCGTCGCTCTCGGGGATGCGGGCGATCACCTCGCGGTTGGCGGGGTTGACGACCTCGATCGTGCGGCCCGTGTGAGACGGGACCCACTCGCCGCCGATCAGCTGCACGCCGTCGACGACCAGGGAGGCCGGGACGTCGATTCCGTGATCCGTCGTGATGGTCATGATGGGTGTCCCTTCGCTGCTTACGCGTCGGCGATCTTGATGACGCCGCGGATGTTCTTGCCGTCGAGCATGTCCTGGTAGCCCTCGTTGACGGTGTCGAGCGTGTAGGTGTTCGTCACGAGCTCGTCGAGCTTGAGCTTGCCCTCCTGGTAGAGGCTGATGAGGCGGGGGACGTCGAACAGCGGGTTGCAGCCGCCGAAGATCGCGCCCTGGATCCGCCGCTGGAAGCCGATCAGCGCGCCGGGGTTCTCGCTGATCATTCCGGGGCCGACCGCCGTGATCGTGACCTGCCCCGTCTTGCCGACGGCCTGGATCGCCGAGGCGATCACCTCGTCGTGGAGCTGGCTGACCGTGATGATCGCGTGGTCGGCGAGGTTGCCCCACGTGATCCCGACGATGAACTCCTGCGCCTCCTCGGCCGTGGCGAACGTGTGCGTCGCGCCGAAGGTCATCGCCATCTCGCGCTTGAACGCGACGGGATCGACGACGATCACGCGCTCCGCCCCGGCGAGCGCGGCGCCCTGGACCGCGTTGGATCCGACGCCGCCTGCGCCGTAGATGACGACCGTCTCACCGGCGCGGACGCCGGCCGCGTGGACCGCGGTGCCCCATCCGGTCGGAACGGCGCAGCCCGTGAGGCAGGCGACCTCGAAGGGGATCTCGTCGGGGATCGGGATGACCGAGTGCTCCGAGACCACCGTGTACTCGGAGAACGTGCCGAGCACGCACAGGCCGCCGTAGTCGACGCCGTCCTTGTGGAAGCGGAAAGTGCCGTCGGGGAACTGGCCGGTGCCGGCGTTCTTGCCCTCGTCGCAGAGGTTCTGGCGCCCCGTCGAGCAGTAGCGGCACTTGCCGCAGGCGGGGATGAACGAGAACACGACGTGGTCGCCCACCTTCGTGCGGGTGACGCCCGGTCCGACCGACTCGACGATGCCGGCGCCCTCGTGGCCGCCGACCACGGGCATCCGCATCGGGGCGTCGCCCTTCTGGATGTGGTCGTCGGAGTGGCACATGCCGGCGGCGATCATCCGCACCCGCACCTCCTGCGGGCCGGGCGGATCGAGCGAGAGCTCCGTCACCTCCCACGGCTGCCCCGGCTCGTGACAGACGACGGCTCTGGTGGTGATGGCGGTCAGCTCCTCGGCCTCTGCGACCGGTGCCTGGGCGGTGATGCTCATGGGAACTCTCCTCGACGAGACGTGAGGAGTACCTTCGCGGACATCGCCGTCCGGGGCCGCTCCCTCGCGTGCTGGTTCCACGGTGGGCCGCGGCGGCTCGTTCCGGCACGCGCCTTCTGCCGGACGGAAGAGAAGTGGGACGACGCCGCGACCCGGGGTCGGATGCCTACATGGAAGATGTGCAGAACAAGGTGGTCGTCGTCACGGGCGGGTCGAGCGGGATCGGGCGCGGCATCGCGCTCGCCTTCGCGCGGGCGGGTGCTCGGGTGGTGGTCACGGGCCGCCGCGAGGAGCACCTCGCCGAGACCGAACGGGAGTTCGCGGCGGAGCGCCTCCCCGTCGAGCTGGCGCGCGTCGACGTCACCGACCGCGAGGCAATGCAGCAGCTGGCGGACGAGGTCGACGAGCAGGTCGGCGGGATCGACATCCTCGTCAACAACGCCGGGATCGGTCTGACGGGTCCGGTCGCGACGGCCACGGCCGCCGACTGGGACTGGATCATCGATGTCAACGTGCGCGGCGTGGGCAACGGGATCCTCGCGTTCCTGCCGAAGATCCAGGCGCACGGCCGGGGAGGGCACATCGTCAACACCGCGTCGATGGGCGGGCTCATGCCGATCGTCGCCGGGCTGTACTCGATGACGAAGGCCGCGATCATCGCCCTGAGCGAGGCGATGAGCATCGAGCTCGCGAGCGAGGGGATCGGCGTCTCCGCCTACTGCCCCGGCCCCGTGCACAGCAACATCGGCTCCGGCACGGCGAACCGGCCGGAGCGCTACGGCGAGTCCGGCTACCCGAAGCCCGACCTGTCGCGGCCGCGCTTCGATCGCGAGCAGCCGTACATGTCGGCGCGCGAGGCGGGAGAGCGCGTGCTGCAGGGGGTCCTGCGCGGCGACATGTTCCTGCTCACGCACCCCGAGTTCAAGCCGGGCGTGATCGACCGGCACCGCGCGATCGAGAACGCCTTCCCCGACGAGCCGATCCGCGAGGACCTCGCCCGCGCGATCCCGTTCCTCACTGACGGCACTGCGTACCGCGCGGAGAGCGATCGCCCCTCCCCCCGCTACATCGCGGAGTAGCCCCCCGGGGCGGAAGGCGCCCTCGCCCGAGGGGAGTGCCCTCTCCCGGCGTGAGTATGTCGCGGGTGCGAACGCACTCATCCCGGGCGGGCGCACTCCGCTCGGAAACGGAGCGCCGGCCGCCTACTTCTTCGCCGGGGCGGATCCGGCGGCGCCGGTGCTGCCCTTGAAGGCCATGCCGCCGCCGTCGACCGCGACGACCTGCCCGGAGATCCAGCGCGCCCGCTCGCTCAGGAGGAAGAACGCCGCCGACGCGATGTCCCACACGGTGCCCTCCGTCTGGAGCGCGACGTTCTGGCGGCGCAGCTCGCGCTGCTCCTCCGTCATCCCCCGGGCGGCGAAGGCGCCCCAGATCATGCCGACGCGCACGCCGTTGACGCGGATCCCGTCGGGCGCGAACGTTGAGGCCGCGCCGACCGTGAGCTTCTCGAGCGCCGTCTTCGCGATCGTGTAGGGCATCGTCGGGCCGCGCCCCTCGGTCGCGCCGGACGAGACCGTCACGATCGATCCGCCCCGGCGCAGGTGCGGCTTGGCGAACTTGATCACGCGCCAGGCCGAGAGGAAGTTCAGCTGCATCACGCGGTCGAACTCGTCGTCGTCGACGTCGAACGCGGGCACGGCGCCCCCTCCGCCGATCGAGTCGGCCACGAGGTCGATCCCGCCGAAGCGCTCGACGACCTGCGCGACCGTGCGCTCGACGGATCCGGAGTCGGTCACGTCGGCGTCGAACCACTCGGCCTCGCCGCCGGCCGCCCTGATGGCGTCGACCGCGCGCTCGCCGGCCTCGCGGTCCCTGTCCACGACCGCGACCGTCGCCCCGGCGCTCGCGCAGAGCCACGCGATCGAGAAGCCGACGCCGCCGAGCGGGCCGCTGAGCCCTCCGCCCGCGACGAGCGCGACGCGGTCGTCCATCCGCACGCCGTCGGTCGTCGCCAGCGCATCCGCCGTCGTCTGCTGGGCCCAGTCGTCGCTCGTCATGGCGCCACCTCTCATCGGGTCATCGGGATGTCGCCCCAGGATCGGCGCTCCCGCCGCACGCGGACGGCGAGCTTCCGCGTGGCGGAAGGGCGCCGCGGGCCGCGCGCCCGGTGCTGACGCGGATCCCGTCGAGCGCCCCGTCCGGATCCGTTGCAGGCGCTGCGGGGTGCGGTTACTGTGTCGATCAGCACTTCTGGCACCCGGTGCCGAACCTGCGGGACACGTCGTGGTGTCCCTTCCCGACAGGAGGCCGGTCGATGACGACCATGACTGCAGCTACCGCGCTCCCCACCGCTGTCGAGCCGCCAGCCCGTGCGACCTCCGCGCCGTCGCGGCCCCGCCGCGACGAGCCGCTCACCGCGGCCCAGCGCGTGCTGTCCGTGCTCGGCGTCTTCGACCAGGAGCACCTCGTGCTCACGCTCAGCGAGATCTCCCGGCGGGCCGATCTGAGCCTGTCGACCGCGCACCGCCTCGTCGGCGAGCT
>JBQDDT010000139.1:0-7152 GCA_052092505.1 Microbacterium sp.
CTGCGCGTCGGTGGGTGCGCGGAACGCCCCGCGGAACCACGCGCGGGTGGCCTCACCGAACCGGTCCAGAACATCCACGCCCCCATCCTGCCCCGGGTCGCCGACATCGCGCTCGGAGCTCACACCTCCCTCAGCCGTCCGCCCCGCAGCTCCAGCCGCAGGTCGATCCCGACGCGGTCGAGGAACGCGTCGTCGTGGCTCACGAGGACGATCGCCCCCCGATACGCCGACAGTGCGTCCACGAACCGGTCGACCGTGTCCAGGTCGAGATCGTTGGTCGGCTCGTCGAGCACGAGCAGCTGCGGCGGCGGATCGGCCAGCAGCAGCCGCGCCAGGGCGACGCGGAAGCGCTCGCCGCCCGAGAGCGTCGAGACGGGGCGCTCGGCCGCCTCGCCCCGGATGAGGAACCGCGCGAGTCGGTTGCGCAGCTCGCGATCCGCGATCCCCGGCGCCGCCCCGCGGACGACCTCGACCGCCGATGCATCGTCGGGAAGGGCGATCCGCTGCGGCAGGTACCCGACGCGATCCGTGTGGGGCTCGGCGCGCACCGTCCCGCCGCCGGCCGCCTCGCCGACGAGTTCGCGCAGGAGCGTGGTCTTCCCCGACCCGTTCGGGCCGATGATCGCGACCCGCTCCGGCCCCTGCACGATCCAGCGGCGCGGGTGGGGAGCGGAGCCGTCGTCCGGTTCGGGATCCGCCTCGGACGCGAACGTCGCGATGCGCCGTCCGGCGGCGACGGCCGGATCCGGAAGATCGAGGCGGACCGAGTCGTCGTCGCGGACCCGTCGTCGAGCCGAGTCGTGCGCCTCGCGCGCTTCCGCCTCCTGCTCGGCGACCTCGGCGCGCAGACGCCCGGCCGAGACCTGCGCTGCGCTCCTGCGTCCGTGCGCGATGATCTTCGGCACGCGCTTCTCGGCCTCCGCCTTGCGAGCCGTGCGCGCCCGACCGGCGAGCTTCGTCTCGGCCTCGATGCGCTGCCGCTTCTCCTTCGCCAGCGACTTCCTCGCGTCGACCTCGTCCTGCCTGGCGGCCCGCTGCTCGGACGCGAGCCATGCGCGCCATTCGGAGTACGGCCCACCGAATACGCTCAGCTCGTGGGAGTGCAGCTCGGCCGTGTCGTCCATGAGCTCGAGGAGGGCGACATCGTGCGAGACGACGACGAGCGTCCCTCGCCACGTGCTGACCATCTCGCGCACACGCGCCCTGGCGTCGCGATCGAGGTTGTTCGTCGGCTCGTCGAGCAGCGTGATCTGGGCCCGCCGCAGCCGGATGCCGGCGAGCGCCGTGAGCACGGCCTCCCCGCCGGAGAGCGAGCCGACGCGGCGTTCGAGCGCCTCCGGCGCGATCCCCGCTTCGGCGAGCGCGGCGTGCGCGCGAGCCTCGACGTCCCAGTCGTCGCCCACGGCGTCGAAGTGCCGCGGATCGGCGTCCCCGCCTTCGAGCGCGCGCAGCGCCGCGAGGGGCTCGGCGACCCCGAGCAGCTCGGCGACGGGGCGGTCGACGTCGAGCGTCAGCCGCTGCGGGAGGGAGGCGACCTCGCCGGAGCGCTCGACGGTGCCGCTCGTGGGTTCGAGTGCTCCGGAGACGATGCGCAGCAGCGTGGTCTTGCCCGACCCGTTGCGGCCGACGAGACCGGTGCGACCGTCGCCGAACGCGCCGGAGACGTCGGAGAGACCGACGCTGCCGTCGGGCCAGGTGAGTGAGACGGATGAGAGGACAATGGACATGGACCCTCCAGGGGATTCGGCGAGCGGATGCGCTGAACCGCGGAGGTGACCGGTCGGATCAGCGCGGATGCGCGGACCCGACGCGCTCGCCGAGGCGATGCCTCGAGGCGGGCGGCTCGATGGTCCCGGAAGAGGGGTCGGCGAGCGTCGTCGGTTCAGCGCGTGTGCGCGGAAGCGGCGATCGTCTTCACCGGTGACTCCAGACGTCTTCTGACAGGACCGGCCCACTGTACGTCCCGGACGCGGCCGCTGTCCAGAGCCTGCGCGATCTCCGTCGCGCGGGGGAGGCGGTGGCGCGGCGCCTCTCCTAGCCTGGCGGCACGCGGTCCTCGCTACGGAGCGAGGGCTTACGGCGCGGCCGAGACGCCGCGAGGCAGGAGGCGATCGATGGGCCGAGAGCACTCGCCGTGGGGCGGGGGGATCGGGCTGGGCGCCGGCGTCGCCGTCGGCATCGGCGTGGGCGTCGCCCTGGGCATCTCGCTCGACAACCTCGCGCTCGGGATCGCCATCGGCCTCGTGATCGGCGTGGCGATCCCGCTCGCCGGTCAGGGGGTTGCGCGCCGCCGTCGCGGGAAGGACGACCCGGACGCCGACGGCGACCGGTAGCGCCCCGCGACGCCGACCGCGAGCCCGTGCCGCGGCGCGGGTGCTTCCCTCGAGCGGGCTCACAGCATACGCTCAGGGAGCAACGCCCGTGCCCCGCGGCATCCGCAGGACGGATCAGGGGTGACGAAGAGATCGTGTGAGGAGCGCAATGACGCGAGCAGACACCACCTCCGCCGTCCCGCAGCGCGAGCAGTGGACGGGACAGGTCGGCTTCATCCTGGCGGCCATCGGGTCCGCCGTCGGACTCGGCAACATCTGGCGGTTTCCCGGGGTCGCGTACGAATCCGGCGGCGGCGCGTTCCTCATCCCGTATCTCGTCGCGCTCGTCACGGCGGGGATCCCGATCCTCTTCCTCGACTACGCGATCGGCCACCGCTTCCGCGGGTCCGTCCCGCTGGCGCTGAAGCGGCTCGGCGGGAAGCTGGGTGAGGGCCTCGGCTGGTTCCAGGTCGCCATCTGCGTCTTCATCGCGATCTACTACACCGCCGTCCTCGCGTGGTCGTCGAGCTACTTCGTCTTCTCGTGGGACCTGCGCTGGGGCGATGACTCCGCCACGTTCTTCACGGGCGACTACCTCCAGGTGGCCGAGAGCCCGTTCACGCTCGACTTCGTCCCGAGCGTGATCATCCCGCTCGCGCTGATGTGGATCGTGACCCTCGGGATCCTCGCGGGCGGCGTCGTCAAGGGCGTCCAGCGCGCGAACGTCGTCATGATCCCGCTGCTGATGATCTCGTTCGTCATCCTCGTGATCTACGCGCTGACGCTGCCGGGGGCGGCCGAGGGTCTCAACGCCTTCTTCACGCCCGACTTCGCGGCGCTGGCCGATCCGAACGTGTGGATCGCGGCGTACAGCCAGATCTTCTTCTCGCTGTCGGTCGCCTTCGGCATCATGATCACCTACGCCTCGTACCGCCGGCGGCGCTCGAACATGACCGGCGCGGGGCTCGTGGTCGCGTTCGCCAACTCGTCGTTCGAGATCCTCGCCGGGATCGGCGTGTTCGCGACGCTCGGGTTCTTCGCGTTCCAGAACGGAGTCGCGATCGGCGAGCTCGAGGGCCTCGCGGGCCCGATCCTGTCGTTCGTGACGTTCCCGGCGATCGTCGCCGAGATGCCGGGAGGCGAGTTCTTCGGCGCGCTGTTCTTCGGATCGCTGACACTCGCCGGGCTCACGTCGCTCATCTCGATCCTCGAGGTCATCATCGCGGCGCTGCGCGACAAGTTCGGGTGGACGCGGCGCGCGACGGTGTTCGGCTTCGGCGGGGCGCTCGCCGTGATCTCTCTGGTCCTGTTCGGATCGACGTCCGGCCTCACGGCGCTCGACACGATCGACGCCTGGGCGAACAACGTCGGCATCGTCGCGTCCGCGATCGCGATGGCCGTGATCGTGATCTGGGTCCGCCGGAAGGGGCCGGAGCTGGCGCGGCACCTGAGCGCGGTCTCGACCTTCAAGGTCGGCACCGTCTGGCTCGTGTTCACCTCGGTGATCGCGCCGATCGTGCTCGCCTACATGCTCATCTCGAAGATCATCGACTTCCTCACCAACGGCTACGAGGGCTACGCGACGTGGTACCTGTGGGCGGCCGGATGGGGATGCATCGCCGTCATGCTCGTCGCGGCGGTCGTGCTGCCGCAGATCCGCTGGCGTCACGACCCGGAGAAGTTCGAGGCGTGGCCCACCAACCAGCAGCTCGGAGTGAAGGGAGGCGCCCGATGAGCGCCATCGCGATCCTGTTCCTCGTCATCGCGGCGGTCGTGGTCTGGGGAGGGCTCGTCGCGAGCATCCTCTTCCTCTCCCTCAAGCCGGGCGTCTCGACGTACCCGGAGGGCGGCGTCGACGCCGACGAGTGACGCCCCTCAGACCGGCAGCTGCCGGGTGAGGAAGACGCTCAGGTCGGAGATCTCGTCTGGCGAGACGGCGTGGCCGAGGCCGGGGTAGATCCGCCCGACGAGATCGGCGTGACCGGGGAGCCAGTCGGTCGTGTGCACGACGAGGGCCTCGGGGATGACGGCGTCGGCGGTGCCGCGCCCCCAGAACACCGGTGGGCGCAGCTCGGCCAGCTCGGCGTCGCCGGGGAGGTCGGCCCCGGGGAGCGCGTAGCCGGACAGGTTCGCCGCGAAGGCGAAGCGGCCGGGCCTCAGGCGCATCGCGTGGACCGAGAGCGCGCCGCCCTGGGAGAACCCGGCGAGGCCGACGGGGCCCGTGCGCCCGAGCCCGTCGATCCACGAGATCAGGCGCTCGGTCGCCGCCGTGAGGACGGCGGGGTCGCGTGCGTCGTCGCCCTCGAGCGGGTACCAGGCGTAGCCGGGGGAAGGGAACGGCATCGCCAGCGGCGCGCGCACGGACGCGTACGCGTACTCGGCCGGCAGGAGAGGGGCGAGCCCTGCGAGGTCGTTCTCGTCGGAGCCGTACCCGTGCACGAGCACGACCAGGGGGCGCGCGGCGTCGGCGGCCTCGCCGTGCCAGCGGGTGACGGAGTCGTCGATGTCGGGGATGTCGATCACGGGATCCATCATGCCCGGCCGCTCGGACATCCGTCCGCGTCGGCCCGGCCGTCGGGCGACAGGGCGGCTGCGGTGCGGGCGTCGGGCGGGCGAGCGGGTATACAGGAGACATGACCGTACGCACCCCGGATCCGGATGACCTCCCCGACGACCCGCTGGGCGGCGACCGGGCCGCGGGCAACCCCGGCTGGCTGAGCGAGATGGAGCTCGCCGAGGCGCGGCGACGACTGCCCTTCCTCTACGTCGAGGGCGTCCCTGTCCGGACGGACGGCACGGGGCAGGTGACGGAGGTGGGGATCCTCCTGCGCGGATCGGCGATGGGCGAGATCAGTCGCACGATCGTCTCGGGTCGCGTGCGCTACGGCGAGACCGTGCGCGACGCGCTCTTCCGGCACGTCGAGAACGACCTCGGCCCGATGGCGTTCCCGCTGATCCCGCCGTCCCCCGTGCCGTTCACGGTCGCCGAGTACTTCCCGATCCCCGGGGTCTCCGCCTTCCACGACGAGCGCCAGCACGCCGTCTCGCTCGCCTTCGTCGTGCCCGTGACGGGCACCTGCGAGCCGAGGCAGGACGCGCTCGAGGTGACGTGGATGCCCCCGGAGGAGGTCTCCTCCGACGCGCTCGCCGCCGAGATGGAGGGCGGACGCGGGGCCCTGCTGCGCACGGCGCTGGCGAGCGTCGGCGCGCTGCGCTGAGCCGGAGCGTCCGGCCGCGTCCCGCCTTCCGCGGCGCGGAACGGCCGTCGAACCGGGCGCCGGGCGCCGGGCAGACTGACGCGTGCCCGCGACGATGCGCGGCGGACGCCGAGGGAGACGACGATGACGGACAGGCGCGTGGCCATGATCACCGGGTGCGGCAAGCCCGACGGCGCGGGGCAGGGGATCGCCCGCCGGCTCGCGGAGGACGGCTTCTCGATCGTCGTCGCCGACCGCGCCCCTCGCGGCGTCCCGAACGCCGGCCAGGAGGTGAGCGCCGAGGGGGAGTCGGGTCTCGACCGCCTCGTGGCCGAGCTGCGCGCCGCCGGCACGGAGGCCGTCAGCGTGCTGGGCGACATCGGCGATCCGGACGACGTCGAGCGGATGTTCCGCGATGCCGACGAGGCGCACGGGCGGCTGGACGTCCTCGTGAACAACGCCGCGATGCCGCAGGGGCCGGACAGGGCCGACATCGCGGAGGTTCCGCTGGACGCATGGCATGAGTCGCTCCGGATCAACCTCACGGGCACCTTCCTCATGTGCCGCGCGGCCGTCGAGCGGATGCGCGAGCGGCGGTACGGGCGGATCGTGAACATCTCGTCGATGGCGGGGATCAGCGCGGCGGCGCGCTCGACGGCCTACTCGGCGACGAAGGCCGGCGTGCTGGGGCTCACGCGATCGCTCGCGATGGACGTCGGCGCGTGGGGGATCACCGTCAACGCGATCGCACCGGGCCTCGTCGGCACGAGCCGGTCGATGCTCAGCCGCCCGGATCAGGACCGCGAGGAGGTGCTCGCGCAGTGGGCATCGCGCATCGCCGTCGGGAAGGTCGGGATGCCCACCGACGTCGCCAACGCGGTGTCGTTCTTCGCCGACGAGCGCACGAGCCACGTCACCGCGCAGGTGCTGCAGCTCGACGGCGGCGGCGCGAACACGTTCGGCGGCAGCCGCCCGCCCGAGAAGCAGTAGCGCTCAGCGGCCCGTCTCGGCGACCACGGCCGCGACGAGCGCGTCGACGTCCTCCTCCGTGGTGTCGAAGCCGCACATCCAGCGCACCTGGCCGCGCGTCGCATCCCAGTCGTAGAACGCGAAGCGCTCGCGCAGCCGGTCGGCCACGCCGTCGGGGAGCGTGACGAAGGTGCCGTTGACGGGGGTGCCGGGCGCGATCGACACTCCCGGCGCCGATCCGTCGTCGATGCGCTCGCCGAGGCGGCGGCGGAGGCGGTCGGCCATCGCGTTCGCGTGCCCGGCGCTGCGCAGGAACAGATCCCCCTCGTACAGCGCGAGCAGCTGGGCCGAGACGAAGCGCATCTTCGAGGCCAGCTGCATGTCGAACTTGCGCAGGAAGCGGAGGCCATCGCTCGCCTCCGGCGCCAGCACGACGATCGCCTCGGCCGCGAGGGCGCCGTTCTTCGTGCCTCCGAGGCTTACGACGTCGACGCCGACGTCGCGCGTGAAGGCGCGCAGCGGCAGATCGAGCGCGGCGGCGGCGTTGGCGATCCGCGATCCGTCCATGTGCACCCGCATGCCCAGCGCGTGCGCGCGGTCGGCGACGGCGCGGATCTCGTCCGGGGAGTAGAGGGTGCCGAGCTCGGTGGGCTGCGTGATCGAGACGACGAGGG
>JBQDDT010000140.1:0-7129 GCA_052092505.1 Microbacterium sp.
ACGACGACGTCACCGTGGACTGGACGCCCATCTCCGACGACAAGGAGCTCGACGCCCGCTCCCTCGACGTGGCGCCGGCGGATGTCCGCAGCGCGCTGCGGGAGTTCCGGCTGGACCCGCACCGCATCGAGGTCGTCTCCCGTGCGGGAGGGGTCACCTGGGTCGACGACTCGAAGGCCACGAACCCCCACGCGGCGGCGTCGTCGCTCGCCGCCTACCCCGGCGCGATCTGGATCGTGGGCGGCCTGCTGAAGGGCGTCGACGTCTCCGAGCTGATCGCCTCGAGCGGGGCGGCAGCACGCGCCGCCATCGTCATCGGGACGGAGCGGGAGGCGGTGCGCGAGGCGTTCGAGCGACACGCGCCCCTGGTGCCGGTCATCGAGGTCGACCACCGCGAGACTGAGGACGTGATGGACCGCGTCGTCGCCGTGGCGGCGGAGATGGCGGAGGACGGAGACGTCGTGCTGCTGGCACCGGCGGCCGCGTCCTTCGACCAGTTCCGCAGCTACGCGGAGCGCGGCGAGAGGTTCGCCGCGGCCGTGCGTAGCCGGTTCGGCGCCACGGACGCGTGACGGCCGGAGAGGGGAGACCGCGGTGAGCCAGACCACCCGCGGCCGAGCCGACGGACCGGGCGACGCGACGCACGACGAGCGAGGGGGAGGGCTCTTCGCCCGCGTCTCGCTGGGGCGTGCTTTCTCCGCGGTTCCCGTCGAGTTCCTGCTGCTCGCCTCCTCGGCGCTGATGCTGACCGCCTTCGGCATCGTGATGGTGCTCTCGGCCACGAGCGTCGAGTCGATCGATCGCGGCGGATCCCCCTACGACGGCATGATCCGGCACGGCGTCTTCGTGATCGTCGGCGTCCCGCTGATGTTCCTGCTCAGTCGCTTCTCGCTGACGTTCTTCCGAAAGATCGCGTGGCTCGCCCTCGCAGCGGGCCTGCTCCTGCAGCTGCTGGTGTTCACCCCGCTCGGCTACGAGGTGGGCGGCAACCGCAACTGGATCTCCCTCGGGGGCGTCACGATGCAGCCCGCCGAGTTCCTCAAA
Organism: Microbacterium sp.; assembly: GCA_052092505.1. Taxonomy (GTDB): domain Bacteria; phylum Actinomycetota; class Actinomycetes; order Actinomycetales; family Microbacteriaceae; genus Microbacterium. The sequence goes on from JBQDDT010000140.1 coordinate 1,045, forward strand.
TTGGCCTTCGTCGTCTGGCTCGGATTCATCCTGCATCGCAAGCGCCTGCGGCTGTCGAACTGGAAGCACGTCTTCATCCCGCTCGTCCCCGTCTCCGCGCTCGTGATCGGCTCCGTGCTGGCGGGCAAGGACCTCGGCACGGCGATGATCCTCTTCCTCATCGCGCTCGCCGCGCTGTTCTTCTCCGGCATGCGACTGCGGCTGTTCATCGTGCCGGCGCTGCTGTCGGTCGCGGCCGTCGTCGGCCTGGCGGTGGCGAGCCCCAACCGCATGGGGCGGATCATGAGCTTCCTCGACGCGGACTGCGACTACTACACGGAGTGCTATCAGCCGATGCACGGGCTGTGGGCGCTCGCGGAGGGTGGGGTCTTCGGCCTTGGACTCGGCAACTCCAAGCAGAAGTACGACTGGCTCCCCGCGGCGGCCGACGACTACATCTTCGCGATCGTCGGCGAGGAGCTCGGCCTCATCGGCTGCGCCGTCGTGCTCGCGCTGTTCGGGCTCTACGCGTTCGGGGCCTTCCGGATCATCCGGCGCACCGACGACCCGTTCGTCCGCGTCGTCGCCGGCACGATGACCATCTGGGTGGTCGGCCAGGCGCTCATCAACATCGGCGTCGTGCTGCGTCTGTTCCCCGTCCTCGGCGTCCCGCTGCCGTTCCTGTCTTCCGGCGGAACATCGCTGCTCGCCGTGCTGCTCGGCACCGGCGTCCTGCTCGCGATGGCGCGCCGTCTGCCGCCCGTGACCTCGGGCTTCGGCGCGAGGCGCGAGGCGGAGGGCGGCCAGCGCTCTGCGAGAATCGACCGGTGACCACCTATCTCCTCGCGGGCGGCGGAACGGCCGGCCACGTCAACCCCATGCTGGCCGTCGCCGACGGGCTGCGCGAGCGCTCAGCAGAGGACGACGTCCTCATCCTCGGCACGGCCGAGGGGCTCGAGTCGCGGCTCGTCCCCGAGCGGGGCTACGAGCTGCTCATCGTGGAGAAGGTGCCCTTCCCGCGCCGTCCGAACCTCCAGGCGGCGCGGTTCCCCGCCCGCTTCGCCCGGGCGGTGCGGACGGTGCGTCGGGACATCCGCGAGCGCGGCGTCGACGTGCTCCTCGGCGTCGGGGGCTATGCGGCGGCTCCGGCCTACGTCGCGGCGCGTCGCGAGCGGATCCCGTTCGTCGTGCACGAGGCGAACGCCCGACCCGGTCTCGCGAACATCCTCGGCGCGCGCTCGGCCGCGCGGGTCGGGGTCGCCTTCGCCGGCACGCCGCTGCGGAGGGCCGAGGTCGTCGGCATGCCGCTGCGGCCCGAGATCGCCAGGCTCGACCGCGCCGCGATGCACGGAGAGGCCGCCGCGGAGTTCGGCCTCGATCCGGAGCGGCCCGTGCTGCTCGTCTTCGGCGGATCGCTCGGCGCGCTGCGCCTGAACGACGCCATGGCGGGGGCGTGGCGGGCCATCCTCGACGCCGGCTGGCAGGTCCTGCACGTCACCGGCGAGCGGTCGGAGCACGCCGATCCCGGCGCGGACGGCTACGCGATGCGCCGATACGTCGACCGGATGGACCTCGCCTTCGCCCTTGCCGACGTGATCCTCTCGCGCGCAGGGGCCTCGACCGTGAGCGAGATCAGCGCGCTCGGGGTCCCGGCGATCTACGTCCCGTACGCCGTCGGCAACGGCGAGCAGCGTCTCAACGCGGCGAGCGCGATCGATGCGGGGGCCGCGATCATCATCGACGACGCTCACCTGACCGCCGACGCGATCAGGGACCAGGTCGTCCCGCTCCTGACCGACGGCGAGCGCATCGCCGCCATGAGCGCCGCCGCCGACCGCACGGGCACCAGGGAGGGCGTCGCGAACGTCATCGGGCTGCTCGATGCGGCCCAGCGCTCCTCCGCCGGCTGAGAGGCGGGTAGGGTCGGCGGTGCCGGGGGACCCGGCGGACGCGGACGGCGCCGTCGCGGCGCGAGGAGGAAGACGATGACGTTCTTCGATCAGAGCCTGTGGCAGGGCAAGGCGCTCGCGGGAGGCTGGAGCCCGCTGAGCGAGACGTCCTCCGTCGTCAATCCCGCGACAGGGGAGCGGATCGCCGAGGTGGGATTCGCCGACGCGGGCGACGTCGATCGCTCCGTCGCGCGGGCGGTCGCGGCCCAGCGCGACTGGGCAGCCCGTCCCGCCGCCGAGCGCGCGGCCGTCCTGCGGCGCGCCGGTGCCGCCCTCGAGCGGCACGCCGACATCCTCGTGGACTGGCTCGTGCGCGAAGCGGGATCGTCTCAGGGCAAGGCGGCGTTCGAGGCCGGCCTCGTGGCGGACGAGGCGCACCTCGCCGCGGCGACCGCGCAGATGCCGTACGGCCAGCTCCTGCAGTCGTCGAAGCCGAGGCTCAGCCTCGCGCGCCGTCGCCCCGTCGGCATCGTTGCGGTGATCTCGCCCTTCAACTTCCCGGCGATCCTCGCCGCGCGCTCCCTGTTCGCCGCACTCGCGCTCGGCAACGCCGCGATCCTCAAGCCGGATCCGCGCACGGCGGTGTCGGGCGGGCTGTTCCTCGGCGCGATCCTCGAGGAGGCCGGCCTTCCCGACGGCGTGCTGTCGGTGCTTCCCGGCGCGGCGGAGGCGGGCGGCGCGCTCGTCGAGCACCCGGACGTCCCGGTGATCTCCTTCACGGGCTCGACGGCGGCAGGCCGTGCGATCGGCGAGCGCGCGGGGCGCCTGCTCAAGCGCGCGCACCTCGAGCTCGGAGGGAACAACGCCATGCTGGTGCTCCCCGACGTCGACGTGGCGGCGGCGGCATCGGCCGGCGCCTGGGGGTCGTTCCTCCACCAGGGGCAGATCTGCATGACGACGGGCCGCCACCTCGTGCACGCGGACGTCTACGACGAGTACGTGCAGCTGCTCGCCGAGAAGGCGAAGGCGCTGCCGGCCGGCGACCCGGCCAGCGGCGCTCCGCTCGGGCCGATCATCGACGACCGCCAGTGCGCCGCGGTGCACGACCTCGTCACGCGCACGGTCGACCAGGGGGCGCAGCTGCTCGCCGGCGGCACGCACGAGGAGCGGTTCTACGCGGCGACCGTGCTCGGAGGGGTGTCCGCGGACCAGCCGGCGTTCACCGACGAGATCTTCGGGCCCGTCGCGCCCGTGCTCCGCTACGAGAGCGTGGACGAGGCCGTCGACCTCATCAACGCCAGCGACTACGGGCTCAGCGTGGCGATCCTCTCCGGCGACGCCTACCGCGCGTTCGAGCTCGGGGACCGCATCGACAGCGGGATCCTCCACATCAACGACCAGACGGTCGACGACGAGTCCGTCGCGCCGTTCGGCGGAACGGGGGCGAGCGGCACGGGCACGCGCTTCGGCGGGCACGAGGCGAACATCGAGGCCTTCACTGAGCAGCAGTGGGTGACCGTGCAGTCGTCGGTCCAGACGTACCCGTTCTGACGGCACGGCGCACCCGCGCGCCATGGGCTCGATACCAGGCGAGCCTCTCTAGACTCGTATCGCCATGATCACACCCGACCTCAGCGTCCCCATCCCGGAGCGGATCCGCACCGTCCACTTCATCGGCATCGGCGGATCCGGCATCTCCGGCATCGCCAGGATGTTCCTCGCCGCCGGCGTGCCCGTGTCGGGCTCCGACCGCGCGGAGAGCAGCAGCACGCGCGCTCTCGAGGCGCTCGGCGCGACGGTGTCGATCGGCCACGACGCGGCCAACGTCGGCGACGTCGACGCCGTCGTGTACACCGGCGCGATCTGGCCGGAGAACCCCGAGTACCTCGCGGCCGGCGAGCGGGGCATCCCGCTCCTGCACCGTTCCCAGGCGCTGCACCACCTGATCGGCGGGCGCCGGCTCGTCTCCGTCGCCGGGGCGCACGGGAAGACGACGTCGACGGGCATGATCGTCACGGCGCTGTCCGGGCTGGGCGCCGACCCGAGCTTCGTCAGCGGGGGCGTCATCCAGGAGTACGGCGTGTCGAGCGGCACCGGGGCGGATGATCTCTTCGTCATCGAGGCGGACGAGTCGGACAAGACCTTCCTGCTCTACGACACGTCGATCGCCCTCGTCACGAACGTCGACGCCGACCACCTCGAGAACTACGGGACCCACGAGGCCTTCGACGACGCGTTCGTGCGCTTCGCGGACGAGGCGAGCGAAGCGGTGGTCATCTCGGCCGACGACGAGGGAGCCCGCAGGGTGAGCGCGCGCCTGAGCCATGGCCGCGTCGTCACGTTCGGCGAGTCGGCGGACGCCGACGTCCGCGTCATGGACATCGCCACCGACGGCCCGGCAAGCTTCGCGATCGAGCACGCCGGCGAGCGGGTGGACGTGCGCCTGGCGGTGCCAGGCCACCACAACGCGATCAACGCGGCCGGCGCGGTCGCGGTCCTCCTCGCCCTCGGTCACGGGCTCGTGCCGGCGGCGCGCGCGGTGGAGGGCTTCGCGGGGACGGTGCGGCGGTTCGAGCTGCACGGGACCGAGCGCGGCGTCGGCGTGTACGACGACTACGCGCATCATCCGACGGAGGTCGCCGCGTGCCTCGAAGCCGCGCGCGGGGTCGTCGGCGACGGGCGGATCATCGCCCTGCACCAGCCGCACACCTATTCGCGCACCCGCCTGATGCATGCGGAGTTCGCCGAGGTGCTCGAGCGTCTCGCCGACCACACCGTCGTGCTCGACGTGTACGGAGCGCGCGAGGACCCGATCCCCGGAGTCACCGGCGAGCTGGTGAGCCGCGACTTCACCAGCGCCGATCGCGTGGACTACGTGCCGGACTGGCAGGAGGCAGCGGAGCGCACGGCGGCCGGCGCGCGCGACGGCGCCAGCGTCATCACCCACCGCTGCGGGGGCGTCAACCTCATCGTCCCGCAGGTGCTCGACGCGCTGCGAGGCGGCGCCGAGCGGTGAAGCGCCCGGGACCGCTGCCAGCCGCTCCGCCCAGACCGGAGCGGCCGCGTCGCGCCGACGAGGCGCGGCCGGAGGCGGATGAGGACGCGCGGGTCGACGCTCCCATCCGCCCGCTGCGGCGGTCCGGCGATGACCCGCCGAACCCGGGGGAGGGACCAGGCGACGAAGATCTCCGCATCTCGGGCTGGCGGGACGTCTGGAAGGCCAGCAGGGCGCGCCGCAGGGCGCTGCGGGCCGAGTCGCGGCGATTCACGGCGCGCACGCGCCGTCGTCGCTGGTACTGGTTCGGCTCCCTGGCGGCCGTCGTCCTGCTCGTGGCCGGCACGTTCGGCGCCGCGTACAGCCCCCTGTTCGCGGTGCGCGATGTCCAGGTCGTCGGCGCGGAGCGCACGGACGCCGACGAGATCAGCTCGGCCCTCGACGATCAGATCGGAACGCCGATGCCGCTCGTCGACCACTCCGCGATCCGCGCGGCGCTGCTGGAGTTCCCGCTGATCGAGACCTACCAGGTCGAATCGCGACCGCCGCACGAGCTCGTCGTGCGCATCGTCGAGCGCACTCCGGTGGGCGTGACGACCTCGGACGCGGGATACACCGTCGTCGACGCGGCCGGCGTCGCGCTGGCCACGCGCGAGGAGCAGCCGAACGGCTACCCCGTCATCGATGTCGATGGCGGAACGTCCTCCGACGCGTTCCAGGCGGTCGGGCAGGTGCTGCGCTCGCTTCCCGCCTCCCTCCGCGAGCGGGTGTCCGAGGCGACGGCGACCACGCCGGAGGACGTCACCCTCACCTTCGGCGCCTCCGGCGCGCGCGTCGTGTGGGGCAACGCCGAGCAGTCCGCGCGGAAGGCGCTCGTGCTGCGCACGATCATGAAGAAGCGCCCGCCGGCGGAGGTCTCGGAGTACGACGTCTCGTCGCCCGAGGCCGTGGTCGTCCGCTGAGCACTGCGGTGTCGGGGCGCCACGCGAGCGCGTCGCAGGGGCGGTGCGGGCACCCGCACCGCCGGATGTGGCGACACGCCCGCGCCTGATCGTCGCGTGCTTCGCGCGGCGTCTACGGTCAAGGAAGAGAAATGCATACCGGGCAATACTTTAACCCTGAGGTGCAGGGTGAAGGTTGAGACCCGGACCGACCGTGGTTCGCACAAACGGAGGCCGGCATGAGCCAGAACCAGAACTACCTCGCCGTGATCAAGGTCGTC
>JBQDDT010000141.1:0-7127 GCA_052092505.1 Microbacterium sp.
CCACGGGGTGTATTGAAACGATGGGGCGCGCCCAAATACGCGGGCCCCCACGCAGGATGGGAGCGCTCCCACGCCGCTTGCCGAGTGGCGGGAGTGCTCCGCACCGCGCAGGGTCGTGCGGCCCCGCGCACCCCATTCGAACCCCACGAAGGAGTGGATCAGTGACTCATCGAGCATTCCGCCGCGTCCTCCCCGGCGCGGCCGTCCTCGCGGCTGGCGCTCTGGCGCTCTCCGCCTGTTCGGGAGGCGGGTCCTCCGATCCCGACGCCCCCGTCGAGCTGACCATCGCGACGTTCAACGACTTCGGCTACACCGACGAGCTCTTCGCGCAGTATGCGGACGAGCACCCGAACGTGACGATCGTGCACAACAAGGCGGCGACGTCGAACGACGCCCGCGCGAACTTCTTCCAGAAGCTCGGCAACACCGGTCTCGCCGACATCGAGGCGATCGAGATCGACTGGACGGCCGAGATGATGCAGTACGCCGACATGCTCGCCCCCGTGCAGGACGACCTGAAGGGTCGCTGGCTCGACTGGAAGGAGGAGGCGGTCACGGACGCCGACGGCAACATGGTCGGCTACGGCACCGACATCGGTCCCCAGGCCGTCTGCTACCGCAGCGACCTCTTCGAGGAGGCGGGCCTCCCGACCGACCGCGAGGAGGTCGCCGGCCTCTTCGAGACGTGGGACGACCTGTTCTCCGTCGGCGCCGAGTACACGGACAAGACCGGCAAGCCGTTCCTCGACTCCGCGAACTCCGTCCTGCAGGGCCTGGCCAACCAGCTCGAGGTGACGTACGAGGAGGCCGACGGCACGGTCATCGCGACCGACAACCCCGACGTGCGCGAGATGTACGACACCGTGATCGACAAGGCCGTCCCGATCACGGCCTACGCCGGCCAGTGGAGCGAGGACTGGTACGCCTCGATGGCGAACGGCGAGTTCGCCGCGATGCTGTGCCCGCCGTGGATGCACGGCGTCATCTCCGGCGAGGCCCCTGACGTCACCGGATGGGACATCGCCGACGTCTTCCCCGGGGGCGGCGCGAACTGGGGAGGCTCCTACCTCGTCGTCCCGGCCAACGGCGAGAACGTCGAGGCCGCGCAGGAGCTCGCCGACTGGCTGACGTCCCCCGAGGTGCAGGCCCAGGCGTTCGCCGACGTGGGGGCCTTCCCGAGCCAGCCGGAGGCGTATGAGACGCCCGAGGTCGCCGACGCGACCGACGACTACTTCGGCGGCGCACCCGTGGGCGAGATCAACTCGAACCGCTCGGAGGCCGTCACGGTCTCGCCGGTCAAGGGAGCGCAGTACTTCCAGTTCCACGAGGCGCTCAACCAGGCCGTCACGCGCGTGTTCGACGGGCTGGAGTCGAAGGACGAGGCGTGGGAGTCGTGGGTCACCGAGGTGTCGGCCTTCTAGCCTCATGACCGCCATCTCGACGAACCGGGGGACGGAGCGCCCGAACGCTCCGTCCCCCGGGGACCCCTCGCGCCGCCCGGTCAGGGTGATCTCCTTCTCGCAGCGCCTCAGCCGCTGGGACGTGAAGATCTCGCCCTACCTGTACATCTCGCCGTTCTTCATCGTGTTCGCGGTGGTCGGGCTGTTCCCGATCGCCTACACCGCGGTGATCTCGCTGATGGACTGGGATCAGATCCGCCGCTCCGGCGAGTTCGTCGGGTTCGAGCAGTACACGTGGATCCTGTCGCAGCCGAAGTTCTGGGTCGCGCTGCGCAACACGTTCAGCATCTTCCTGCTCTCGAGCGTGCCCCAGATGATCCTCGCGATGTTCATCGCCGCGATGCTCGACCGGCACATCAGGGCCAAGACCTTCTGGCGCATGAGCGCCCTGCTCCCGTACGTCGTCGCCCCCGTGGCGGTCGGCCTGATCTTCAACGCCCTCTTCGCCGACCAGTCCGGCGTCGTCAACGGCTGGCTCGGCCTCGTCGGGATCGGCCCGATCCCGTGGCACGTCGAGCCGTTCTGGAGCCACGTCGCGATCGCGACGATGGTCAACTACCGCTGGACCGGGTACAACGCGCTCATCCTCCTCGCCGCGATGCAGGCGGTGCCGCGCGACTACTACGAGGCCGCCACGGTCGACGGCGCCGGCGCGTTCCGGCAGTTCTGGAGCATCACGCTCCCGTCGCTCAAGCCGACCCTCATCTTCGTGATCATCACCTCGACGATCGGCGGCCTGCAGGTCTTCGACGAGCCGCGGATGTTCGACCAGTTCGGACGGGGCGGGGCGGCGCAGCAGTGGCTGACGATCACGCTCTATCTCTACGACATCGGCTGGGAGGAGTGGAACTTCGGGCGGGCTGCGGCGCTGGCGTGGATCCTGTTCGTCATCATCCTGGCGATCGGCCTCGTCAATCTCCTCGTCACGCGCTCGCTCGTGCGAGACGAGGGGTCGCGCGCCGGGCCGGCGACCCGAACCCAGCGACGGGCGGCGAAGCGCGCCGCCCGGAACGGACGCACCGCGGAGGGGGACAGGCGATGAGCACGCACGAGGATCTCCGGGCACCCGCGGGGGAGAGCATCGCCACGGCCGCGATCGTCACGGGTCGCCGAGGCCGCCGCGCGGTGCGCATCCGCGGGTCGCGCCCCGGCTTCTGGGTCTACGCCGGCCTCGCGGTCGTGCTCGTGGCCAGCCTCTTCCCGCTCTACTTCTCGTTCCTCATCGGATCGGGCGATGCGCACACGCTGCGCGACCCGGACAAGTCGTGGATCCCCGGAGCGAACTTCCTCTCGAACGCGATGTCGGTGGTCGGCCAGCCGGCCGTCAACTTCTGGCCGGCGCTGTGGAACAGCGTCTGGAGCTCCACCGTCATCGCCGTCAGCGTCGTCGGGTTCTCGACGCTGGCCGGATGGGCGTTCGCGAAGCTGCGCTTCCGCGGCGGCGGGTGGCTCCTCGCCTTCGTCGTGGCGACGATGGCCGTGCCGCAGCAGCTGGCGGTCGTGCCGCTGTACGTCCTGTTCTCCGAGTTCGGCTGGACGGGCAGCATCGGCGCGATCATCGTCCCGGCCCTCACGAGCGCGTTCGGCGTGTTCTGGATGACGCAGTACCTGCGCCAGACGGTGCCGGACGAGCTGATCGAGGCGGCCCGCGTGGACGGGGCCTCGATGCTGCGCACGTTCTGGACGGTCGGCGTCACCGCTGCGCGCCCTGCCGCCGCGATGCTCTTCCTGTTCACCTTCGTCACGGCATGGAACAACTTCTTCTGGCCGTTCATCGTCCTCGACCGCCAGAACCCGACGCTGCCCGTGGCGCTCGCGCTGCTGCAGTCCAACTACTTCGTCGACTACTCCATCGTCCTCGCCGGCGTGGTGCTCGCGACCCTGCCTCTCCTCCTGCTCTTCGTGGTGGCGGGGAAGCAGCTGGTCAGCGGCATCATGGCCGGCGCGGTGAAAGGCTGATCATGACCCGTCCGTTCCCGCACGACTTCGTCTTCGGCGCCGCCACCGCGGCCTACCAGATCGAGGGGGCCGCCTTCGAGGACGGCCGCACCGCCTCGATCTGGGACGCCTTCAGTCGCGTCCCCGGCGCAGTGGTGGGCTCCGACAACGGCGACGTGGCGTGCGACCACTACCACCGCTATCGCGACGATGTGGCGCTCATGACGCAGCTGGGGCTCCAGAGCTACCGCTTCTCCGTGTCGTGGTCGCGCGTGCGGCCCGACGGCGGCGCGGTGAACCCGAAGGGGATCGACTTCTACTCGCGCCTCGTCGACGAGCTGCTCGAGGCGGACATCACGCCGTGGCTGACGCTCTACCACTGGGAGCTGCCGCAGACGCTGGAGGAGAAGGGCGGGTGGACGGCCCGCGAGACGGTCGACCGCTTCCTGGAGCACGTCGGGACGGTGCACGACGCGCTCGGCGACCGCGTCGGCAGCTGGACGACCCTGAACGAGCCGTGGTGCTCGTCGTTCCTCTCGTACACGGCCGGCGTCCACGCCCCCGGCCGCCAGCGCGTGCGCGACGGCCTCCTCGCCTCGCACCATCTGATGCTCGCGCACGGCGCGGCCGTCGAGGAGCTGCGGCGCAGGGACGCGTCGCTCGACGTGGGCGTCACCCTCAACCTCACGGTCGCCGACCCGCGCGACCCCGCCGATCCGGCCGACGCCGACGCGGCCAGGCGGATCGACGGCCAGTTCAACCGGTGGTTCCTCGATCCGATCTTCCGCGGCGCGTATCCGGCCGACATCGTCGAGGACATCCGCCTGGTCGATCCGTCCGCCGTCGCCGAGTTCGAGCGCGCCGTGCGCCCCGGCGACCTCGAGACCATCTCGGCGCCCGTCGACTTCCTCGGCGTGAACTACTACCACGGCGAGTGCGTGACGGGCCACGACCCCGACGTGCGCGCACCGGGCGACCAGGCGCAGACGGGCAGGGCGGTCAGCCTGCCGTACCCGTCGCACGAGGGCATCCACTGGTGCGAGCGTGGGCTCGACCGCACGAACATGGGCTGGGAGGTCGATCCGGAGGGCCTCACGCGGCTGCTCGAGAGGGTCGGGCGCGAATACGCGGGCGGCGTGCCGCTCTACGTCACCGAGAACGGCGCGTCGTACGACGACACGGTCTCGGGCGGGGAGGTCGACGACGCCGAGCGCGCCGCCTACCTGCGCTCGCACCTCGGGGCCGTGCTCGACGCGATCGAGGGCGGGACGGACGTGCGCGGCTACTACTACTGGTCGCTGTTCGACAACTTCGAGTGGGCGTGGGGCTACGCCAAGCGCTTCGGCATCGTGCACGTCGACTACGACACCCAGGAGCGCATCATCAAGCGCAGCGGTCGGGAGTTCGCGCAGGTCATCGCGCAGCGCGAGCTCACGGACGATCCCATGCCGGTGCGGGCATACTGAACGTCGGAGAGAAGGCGGGGAGATGAGCGCAGGGGGACCGGAGACGGGCGGCACGGCGACGATCGAGCAGGTCGCCGAGCGCGCCGGCGTCTCGCGCTCGACCGTCTCGCGCGTGCTGGGCGGCGGCTCGCGCGTGAGCCCGAAGGCGCTCGAGGCCGTGCACCGGGCGATCGACGAGCTCAGCTACGTGCCCAATCGCGCCGCGCGCTCGCTCGCCAGCCGGCAGACGCTCGCGATCGCCCTCGTCGTGCCGGAGGACACGACGCGGTTCTTCGGCGACCCGTTCTTCGCCGCGATCGTGTCGGGGATCGACGCGCGGCTGGCGACGACGGATCACATCCTGAATCTGTTCATCGCGTCGGACGACGCGACCGACAAGACGACGCGGTTCCTGCGGCGCGGCAACGTCGACGGCGCGATCGTCGTCTCGCACCACACGAGTGATCTGTACATCGACCGCATCGCCGACGCCGTCCCCGTCGTCTTCGGCGGGCGCACCGTCGCCGCGCGCGACGGCGACTACTACGTCGACGTCGACAACGTGGCGGGCGGACGGGACGCGACGCGGCACCTGCTCGAGACCGGAAGCCGCCGGATCGCCATGATCGCCGGTCCGCGCGACATGCCGGCGGGGATCGACCGGCTCGAGGGATACCGGCAGGCGCTCGCCGATGCCGGGATCCCCGAGGGCCCGATCGCGGAGGGCGACTTCACCTTCGCGGGCGGCGCCGCCGCCGCGCGGGAGCTCCTCGCGACGGGAGCGGAGTTCGACGGGCTGTTCGTCGCGAGCGACCTCATGGCGCGGCCGGCGCTCGGCGTCCTCCGCGAGACCGGCCTGCGGATCCCGCAGGACGTGCGGGTGATCGGCTTCGACGACTCCCCGATCGCGACGGAGGTCGCCCCGCACCTGACGACGGTGCGCCAGCCCTCGCGCCTGCAGGGCGAGACGATGACGGACGTGCTCCTCGCCCGCCTGCGCGGGGAGGACCCGCCCCGCCTCACGATCCTGCCGACGGAGATCGTCCGCCGCGACACCGCGTAGGGCGGCACGGGCCGTTCCCCCGCGTCTTCTACCCTGTGTCGCGTGGACGGTGCGGAGACGGAGCGATGACGCGGTATCGCGACGTCGCCGATGACGTGCGGCGCCGCATCCTCGACGGGGAGTTCGGTCCGGGGGAGCGGCTGCCGGGCGAGCAGAGCCTCGCGGCCGCGTACGGTGCCTCCCGAGGCGTGATCCGCAATGCGCTCGCGGCGCTGGCGCGCCGCGGTCTCGTCTCGTCGCAGCCCGGATCCGGCTGGTGGGTGCGGACGGGGTTCCAGACCCAGGAGTTCGCGCGGCTGCGCTCATTCGCCGAGTGGGCCAGGGCGCGGGGGATGACCCCGGGCGGGCTGGTCGTGCGGCAGGAGCGGAGACCTGCGACGGCGACCGATGCGGGGCATCTGCGGATGCGCGCGGGCGACGAGGTGCTGCGCGTCACCCGGCTGCGCACGCTCGATGCGCGACCCGTCATGGTCGAGCGCACCACGTACGCGCCGTGGACGATCCCGATCGTCGAGGCGCTGCCGGCCGATGAGCCGTCGGTGATGAGCGCCCTGCTCGGGGCGGGGGTCGCGATGGCCTCCGGCACGCAGCGGATCGACACGGTGCCCGCCTCCGGAGAGGACGCGGAGCTGCTGTCGGTGCGCCGCTCCCTGCGCCTGTTGCGGGTGCAGCGCCGCACGTACGCGCCGGACGGTCGCGCCGTCGAGCACGGCGATGACCGCTACGCGCCGGAGACGGTCGCCTTCGAGGTGCACGCCTCCGCCTCGGCGCAGTCGGTCGGCCGCGCCGAGGCCTGACGCGCCGGAACGGGACAGGTCTGCGCGGCGGGCGCACCGATCCGCCCCGCTCGCCCGCAGGGACCCGCACGGGTCGCCGGGCGTTCACCGCGACGTCACGTCGCTCCCCTTCGCTCGGATCGAAGGCGCACTGGGCCTTCGCGCGCCGCACCGGACGCGGCGCCCCGACACCCGAACCGGAAGGACCTCCCCGACATGTCCTCTTCTCACGCCGCAGGATCGCGCAGGCGCGCTCCGCTGATCGCCGCGGTCGTCGCCCTCGGCGCGCTCGTCGCGTCGCCGGGGCTCATCGCCGGCTCGGCTCCTGCCGTCGCGGCCGAGGCCCCGCAGCTCACCCTCTCCGCGACGGAGATCGAGGCCGGCGGAGTGATCGGCGTCGACTACGTCACCGACCGCCAGAGCGAGACGAACTGGGTCGCGATCT
>JBQDDT010000142.1:0-7079 GCA_052092505.1 Microbacterium sp.
CGAGCTCGGGCGCGCGCTCGTCGCCCACGTGGAGGCGGAGCTCCTCGCGCTCGGCTGCCCGAAGGTGAGCCTGCAGGTGCGCGCCACGAACCCCGACGTGGTGCGCTTCTACGAGCACCTCGGGTACCGCGTCGACGAGACGATCGACCTGGGCAAGCGGCTCATCGCCGACTGACCGCGTCGCTCGGGGCTCAGAGCCCCTGGCCGGCGTCCCAGAGCCGCTCGGTCTGACCGGCCAGCAGCGCGTCGAGGGACGTCGCCTGGGCGTCGGTGAGCGAGGCGACGTAGTCGATGATGCCGCGTCCGCGTGCGAGCCTGCGCACATCGGCGGGAGCCGTGGACTCCGCGTGCTCCGGCGAGGAGTCGACGAGGCGGGCGTAGTCGTCGGTCGCCAGTTCGACGAGGTCGATCAGCCGTCGCGGGGCGCGGCGGGCGTCGCGTGGATCGTCGAGCCAGGCGGCGAACCCGTCGACGAGTCGCTCGAGAACGCTCGCCTGCCCGCGCTGGTACACCGCGAGGTCGGGCCGCTCCAGGATGAAGCGCTGGTGGAGGAACTTGAGCACGGCGACGTCGTGCCACGCCTCGCGATCGAGGCTCACGTGACCGGAGCGCACGTCGGGGTCGCGGTGGACCTCGATCGAGGACTCCAGGCGGGCGATCCACTCTGCGGTGAAGCGCGCCAGGGAGCGCTCGCTCGCGAGCGACCCGTCGAAGGGCTCGGAGATGAGGCCGTCGACGACGTCGGATCCGACCTTGGCGACGGACTGCGCGAAGGCGTCGGGATCCGCGATCCAGGGGTCCTTGCGCTCGAGCTGCCGCCAGAGCCGCTCGAGCGAGTGCCCGGGTGCGCGCGTGTCGGCGCCGAGCCGGGCGTCGTCGAGGGAGCGCAGGGCCGCGAGCTCGCGGTGCCAGGTGCGGAACTCGGCGGCGATCGACGCCGGGTTGAGGAGACCGGCGCGATAGAAGTCGTCCAGGTCGTGGAGGGAGTACGCGATGTCGTCGGAGACGTCCATGATGGAGCACTCGACGGTCTGCTGCCCCTCTTCGATCCGCGGGTACGGCGCGAGCGCCGTGCGGACGTCGTGCATGTCGATCGCGTAGAAGTTGAACTTGCTCGCCCCGCCGCGGCGCGCGCCTCCCCGCCCCCGCAGCCACGGGTACTTGAGCACGGCCGCACGCACCGCGGCGGTCAGGTTGAGGCCGACACCCGGCTTGTCGTGCTCGTCGAGGCGGGTCATGATCCGATACGTCTGGGCGTTGCCCTCGAACCCCTCACGGAGGCCGAAGCGCGTGCGGGCGAGTCGGTCGAGCGTCTGCTCGCCGAGATGTCCGAACGGCGGATGCCCGAGGTCGTGGGCGGCCGCGGCCGCCTGCACGACGACGGGGTGCGCCCCTCCGAGCTCGTCGACGATCCGCCTGGCCTCGTCGGTGCGCGTGGAGAGATGCGTGGCGATCGCGCGGGCGACGGCGGCGACCTTCACGGAGTGGGTCAGGCGGTTGTGGACGGCGAGGCCCGCCCCGGCCTGTGAGATGACCTGCGTCACCGCCGACAGGCGGGAGTAGAAGGGGGAGAAGCGGATCCGCTCGACGTCGACCCGGAACTGCGGATGCCCCTCGGCGCGCTGGAACTCGTTCAGCTCCTCCGAGAGGCGCCGCGTCTGGCGGGGGTCGGGGGTCGTGTCGGCCATGGACCTCAGTTTCGCACGCGCGGGCCGCGGCGTACCGTGGGGCGGGGAGGTGCGGTCATGACGGCGTCGGAATCCGAGGGATCTCCACGGTGGTCGACGCCGGAGGAGCGGTGGTCGGCGGTCGAGACGGCGATCCAGCTCGCGATCCGCCGCGGGGAGTTCGACGACCTGCCGGGTGCCGGCAAGCCGATCGAGGGTCTGGATCGTCTCGGAGAGCCCGACTGGTGGATCCGCCGGAAGATCGAGCGCGAGGGGCTGTCGGGGATCGGGCCGCCGGCGATCCAGCTGCGCGCCGAGCATCGGGCGATGGAGGAGACCCTCGACGGCTTCTCGCGGGAGTCCGACGTGCGGGCGCACCTCGAGGACTTCAACGCGCGAGTGCGGCGCGCCCGCATGCAGCTGGAGGGCGGACCGCCGGTCGTCACCCCGACCCGCGACGTCGAGGCCGAGGTCGCGGCCTGGCGCGCGCGACGCGGGCGGTGAGCCGGGGCCAGACCCTACGATGGGGGAGTGCCATCAGACACCCTCGCCTCCGCCCTCCGTCTCGTCTCCGATGAGGTGCACGCCCTCGCCGAACGCGTGGCCGGCGGCTCCTGGGCATCGGGCGACGCGGTCGTGGCCGCTCTCCGCCGGGCCCCGCGTGTGTTCGTCGCGGGAGCAGGGCGCTCCGGCCTCGCCCTGCGCATGACGGCGATGCGGCTCATGCACCTCGGTCTCACCGTGCACGTCGCGGGGGAGACCACGGTCCCGGCGATCGATCGGGGCGACCTCCTGCTCACGGCGAGCGGATCGGGCACGACGCCGGGCATCGTGCGCTCGGCTGCGACGGCGAAGCGCGTCGGCGCGACCGTCGTGGCGCTGTCGACGGCCGAGGCCTCTCCGCTCGCCGAGGCCGCCGATCATCTGCTCGTCATCCCGGCGGCGGCGAAGCGCGACCGATCGGGGGAGGCGTCGGCCCAGTACGCCGGCTCCCTCTTCGAGCAGGGGGTCGTGCTCGTCGGCGATGCGCTCTTCCACGCGCTGTGGCAGCAGGGCGACCAGAGCGCCGACGACCTCTGGCCGCGTCACGCCAACCTCGAATAGGGGTCCGCGAGCTCGGTCGTGGGGTCCTCCGACGGCATGAACGTCACGCTCCCGGTCTCGACGAACCACTCCTCGGGAGGGGACTGGGGGACCCGGATCCGGCCTGATAGGAGCGCGTCGACGAACGCCGCGTCAGCGCGTTCCTCGTCAGCCTCACGCTGCCGGATCTCCTCGCGGGTCGGAAGGTCGTCCGGGTCCCACGGGTGCTCGGGCGTCCAGCCCGAGTGGTCGGCCAGACCCTCCTCGTCCCGCTCCCGGTACCACTCCTGGAGATCCGTCTCGCGACGCTCCCGGCGCCGGGCTCGTTCCGCTCGGCGCTCGTCCTCGACGCGCACGGCTTCGGGTGACTCCTGGAAGAAGACACGGCTCGTGGGCTCGTCGACATACACGACACCCGTGGGGCTGGTCCATTCGAGCAGGCCGTCGCCGACCTGTCTCAGGCGCCATCCCGAGTGATGCTTCATCGTGTGATGGCCACGGCACAGGCACGCGAGATTGTCGATCTCGGTCTGGCCGCCGTGAGCCCAGTCGTGCGTGTGATCGAGATCCGCCTGACGGGCGAGCGAGGTGCAGCCGGGGAACCGGCAGGTCATGTCCCGGCCGAGGAGCGCTCGTCGCTGGCGCGTGTCCGGTCGGTAGCGGTCGGAGGCGAGCACGGCTCCCGTGTCGGGGCGGACGAAGAGCCGATCCCATCCCGTCGCTCTGGCGGCCAGCCCGCGCGCTGTGTCGGGGGAGACGAGGTCGCCCCCGTCGATCCAGCTCGCCCCGTGGTCGGGGTCGATGATCATCGTCGACGGGATCGTCACCTGGACGGTGGCCTGCACGTTCTCGAGTGCCATGCCGGTGCCGGAGGCGTGCAGCTCGTGACCTGTCGGCGCCGCTGTGAGAAGGATGTCGGCGAGGAGATCGGTGCGGAGCTGGTCGAACGTCCGGTGGTCGCTCGCGGCCGTCGAGAGCCGATCGGTGCCGTGCGTCTGCCCGATCACAGGGGCGTTCCAGCCCTCCTCCGGCAGGTGGCCGCGCTCGTCCGCGAACCGCCGGCGGGCGCGGCGGCGATCGGCCCTCACCCGGCGCGCGAGCTCGCTGAGGCGGTCGTACGCGGCCCGCGCGTGGAAGGTCGGCAGATGAACGAGAAGATCGCTCATGCCGTCCTCGCGGTCCGTGACGGTGACGAAACGGCGCTCGCGCGCCTCGCGGTGACGCTCCCTCAGGGATCTCGGCGCCAGTTCCGCCGCCTGCTTCTTCGCGATCCCGCGGAGCTCTCCCGGCGTGCGCGCGCCGGCCAGTCGCGTCGCGCCGGCGTCGAGCGATGCCCGCGCTCCCGGGTCGAGGCTCGCTCCGGCGTCGGCGATGACGGCGGCGTGCTGCCGGGAGATCCGGCCGGCCTCGAGGGCCTCGAGCGCCAGGGGATAGTCGGAGGCGAGGCTCTCGGCGTCGTTCATCTGCGCACGCGCCGTGGCGGGATGGATGCGCGTGGCGGCGGCCACCTCGGCGGCCATGGCGCGACGCGCGTACTCGGGGCCATCGGGATTCGCCGACCGCTCGCCGTGCGCGTGGGCGATCGCGGCGAGCTCGGCCGTCAGGCGGGCGATCTCGCCCTCGGCGCGCGCAATCTCCGCACGCCTGGCCGCGATCCGCTCGACGATCCGCCCGGCACGCGCCCGCTCGCGGGAGCTGAGCTCCGTGAGTGTCGTCGCGATCGTGGTGTCCGTCATGCCTCGATTCTATCGAACATAGATTCGATACTCAAGACTCTGTTCGGCCGATCGCGCGAATGTCCTGAGTGCTCCGTAAGGTCGACGTGTGACCCGCATCCTGCTGACCGACGAGTACGTCGAGGGCGCGTTCCCCGGCGACGAGCTCGGCGATGGGCGAGCGCTGCTCGCGCGCGTGCCGGTGCGCGTGCTGCGGGCCGAGACGGGCAGGAGCGTCTCCACCGCCCTCGTCTCCGTCGGCGCGCTGAGCGTCTCCGTCGAGCTCGACGGAGACGGCGCCCTCCACCCGTGGTGCTCCCACTGCGGCGTCACCGGATGCGCCCACGTCGCGGCGGCGCTGCTCGCCCTGACCGATCGGGAGGAGCCGTTCGGCGTCGGCGGCGCTGGTCGGAGGCCGGCAGCGACGGGAACCCGCGCGGAGCCCGTCTCCTGGCGCAGCGCCCTCGGGGGGATCCTCGGAGGCGAGGCGCCGGCCGACGATGCAGAGCGGCGCGAGGTCGCACTGCTCGTCGGCGTGCACACCGCGGGGCGCGACCGGTCCCTTCTCGCGGCGGCCCTGCGCCCCGCGCTGCGCGGCACGCGCGGAACCTGGGTGCGCGGGGGCATCTCCTGGCGCGAGGTGGCGGAGGCGGACGATCCCGATCCGCGCTGGCGCGCGCTGGCCGACCTCGAGGCGCTCCATGCCGGCCTGGCGAACTTCCGCTCCTCCAGACGCCGGCTGTTCGACAGCGACGGATCGGCGGCCGTGCTCCCGTGGGGCACCCCCGACTGGATCCGGCTCGACTCCCTGCCGTCGCGGGGGCTGTGGCAGGTCCTGCGGGGCGCGCGCGACGCGGGCGTGGCGTTCGTCGCCGACACCGCGCAGCAGGAGGCCGTGCTGCTGGACGACGACCCCGTGGAGGGGGCGATCGATCTGCGCCGTGCCGGGGACGCCCTCGTCGTCGACGCGCGCTTGTCCCCACAGGGGCCGGCGGGGGAGCGGGATCTCCCGGTCGGCGCCCCGACGACAGCGGTCGCACTGCTGTCGTCGACACCGTCCCGTGTCCTGGCGCTGCGCCCGCTTGCCGCGCCGACGACCGCCGCGTTCGACTCGCTGCGCACCCGCGGCACCCTTGTGGTCCCCGGGGAGGAGGTCGACGACTTCGTGCGCGACTTCCTCCCGGAGCTGCGCGAGGTCGCCCCGCTCGTCTCCAGCGACGGCAGCTACGACATCCCCGAGTCGGTGCCGCCGGACCTCGTCCTCGCCGTACGGCACGCGGAGGCCGGTGCGCGTCTCTTCTGGGAGTGGGAGTACGCCGGGGGCCAGCGACGGCAGAGCGGGGCGGAGGCCGACCTGGCCGATGCGGTGGAGCGCGCCGCCGGACGCTTCGCGCACCTGCTGCGGCGCGAGCCGGGGCGGACCGGCTTTCCTGCCCGCGACCTCGACCGAGACGAGACCGTGGAGTTCCTCGCCCACGTGCTGCCGGCGCTGCGGCGCATCGACGGTCTGCGCATCGAGGCCCACGACGAGCTCCCGCGCTATGCGTTCGCGACGGAGGAGCCCGAGATCTCCTTCGGCGTCGACCCCGGCGGGCGCGACTGGCTCGATCTGAAGATCGTCGTCACGATCCAGGGCGAGCCGGTCCCGAGCGGCGACCTCCTGACGGCTCTCGCGCGCGGCCAGACCTACCTGCGGCTGATGAGCGGGACGGTGTTCCCGCTCACCGACGCGCGGTTCGCCCGCCTGCGCGACGTGCTGGTCGAGGCACGGGCGCTGACCGACCAGCAGAGTCCGCACGTGCGGATCCCGCGGGTGCAGGTGGACCTGTGGCAGGAGCTCGCCGAGATCGGCGTGCTCTCGACGCAGGAGACGGCCTGGCTCGAGGCGATCCGCGCCCTCGGCGATGACGACATCGAGCCCCGATCCGTCCCCGAGTCGGTGCTGGCCCAGCTGCGCGACTATCAGCGCGACGGCTTCCGCTGGCTCGACTTCCTCCGCCGCCACCGTCTCGGCGGCCTGCTCGCCGACGACATGGGGCTCGGCAAGACGGTGCAGATGCTCGCGGCGCTCGAGGCCGCGCGGATCGACGAGCCCGGCGCGCGCTTCCTCGTCGTCGCGCCCACGAGCGTCGTGGGGCACTGGGTCGCGGAGGCGGCGCGATTCGCGCCAGGGCTCCGCGCCGTCGCGCTCGGCGAGACGAGCCGGAAGCGGGGCACGAGCGTCGCCGACGCGGTGGACGAAGCGACGCTCATCGTGACGAGCTACGCGATCCTGCGTCTCGACGCCGCCCAGTTCGCCGACCTCGGGGTGCGGATCGTCGTGCTGGACGAGGCGCAGAACGTCAAGAACTCCGCGACCCGAGGGTATGCGGCCGCGCGGTCGATCGACGCGCCGACGACCATCGCGATCACCGGCACCCCGCTCGAGAACGACGTGATGGAGCTGTTCGCGCTCATGACGCTCGTCGCTCCTGGCCTCTTCGGCACCCGCGCGTGGTTCCGCGAGCACTTCCACCGCGCCATCGAGCGAGGCAGCGACGACCGGATGGCACGGCTGCGGGAGCGCGTCCGTCCCTTCCTCCTGCGACGCACGAAGGAGGAGGTCGCACCCGAG
>JBQDDT010000143.1:0-6975 GCA_052092505.1 Microbacterium sp.
CGCGAAGCCGAACAGCCACGGGGCGGCGATCAGCGCGATGCCGACGAGGTAGTCGAGGACCCCGTGGACCTTGGTGGGGATGAAGCGCATGATTTCCTCCTTGGTTCGAGCCGCCGTGGGCGGCCTTCACGGGATGTTCGATGCGCTCCGCGGATCGGATTGGCGCGCCCGTCGGCATCCGCGCGCCCGAGGCCCGGTTCCGTGTGGTGGAAGTCGCGTGGACCGGAATACACGGGGAGCGCGACAGTGACTGCTAGTCGTTCGCCGCGGCCCGCCCTGGCCCGGGGAGAGGCGTCGTGAGACACGGAGGCAAGGGAGCTTCGAATGTCCTCAGACGGTGGTTCCGCTCCACTGCTGGCCGCCCGCGGTGTGCGGCTCGCCTTCGGCGGCCTGACGGTTCTCAGGGACGTGGATCTCACGGTCCGCTCCGGCACCATCCACGGCCTTCTGGGGCCGAACGGTGCGGGGAAGACCTCGCTGTTCAACTGCATCAGCGGGCTCTACCGCCCCGAAGCGGGCACGATCGAGCTCTCGGGGGATGACCTCCTCAGCCGACCCCCTCACGAGCTGGCCGGTCTCGGAGTGTCACGGACGTTCCAGCACCCGACGCTGGATCAGGACCTCACGGTCCTCGAGAACGTCATGGTCGGCGCGCAGAGCCGGATGGCTGGCGGGTTCCTCAGCAGCGCGCTCCGGCTGCCGCACGTCCGACGCGACGAGCGAGAGGCCCGTGATCGCGCGATGGACGTCCTCGGCTGGGTGGGCCTGTCGGACTGGTCGGATCGCCGACCCGGCGCGCTCCCCTACGGGAGTCAGAAGCTCGTGGAGCTCGCCAGAGCCGTCGTCTCCGAGCCGAAGCTCCTGCTCCTCGACGAGCCTGCCGGCGGCCTGGCGCACCACGAAGTCGACGAGCTCGCTGAGCGGATCCGCGGTCTGCGCGACGAGAGGGGGATCACCGTCCTGCTCGTCGAACACCACCTGGGGTTCGTCGGAGAGATCACCGACATGGTCGACATCCTCGTCGACGGGCGCAACATCATCACCGCACCTGCCGCGGAGGCGCAGCGCGACCCCGAGGTCGTCCGCGCGTACCTGGGACAGGCAGCGTGACCCTCCTCGAGATCCGCGACGTCCACGCGACCTATCCCGGTGGCGGCAGGGTCCTTCACGGCGTGTCGCTGCACGTCGAGGAGGGCGGGCTGACGGCGCTCCTCGGCGCCAACGGGGCGGGGAAGACCACGACGCTGCGAGCGATCTGCGGCATGCTCCACCGTCGCGGATCGATCCAGCTGGGTGATCGCGACATCGCCTCGCTGCCCGTCGACCGCATCGCCCGCCTCGGTGTGGCCCACGCCCCACAGGGGCGGGGCACTCTGACGGGCCTGTCGGTCAAGGAGAATCTCGAGGCAGGTGCCGCCATGCGGAGGGACCGGGCTGCGGTGCGCCGGGACCTCGCGTTCTATCTGGACCTGTTCCCGCGACTCGCGGAGCGGCTGTCGCAGAAGGGCGGCAGTCTCTCGGGCGGCGAGCAGCAGATGCTCGCGATCGCCCGCGCGCTCATGGGCGGCCCGCGCCTGGTGCTCCTCGACGAGCCGTCCTTGGGATTGGCGCCGAAGGTAACCCAGGAGGTGTATCGGACGATCGAGACCCTGCGCAGGGAGACGGGGCTCTCGATGCTGATCGTGGAGCAGAATCCCGCGCTCGTGCTCGACATGGCGGATCAGGTGGTCGTCCTCGAGAGCGGTCATGTCGCCGCATCGGGCACGCCGGCGGAGGTCTCCGAGAAGGATGCGATCCAGCGCGCCTACCTGGGAGGTCGGGAATGAGCGGGGCGCTCCAGCAGATCGTCGACGGGCTCGCGACCGGATCGATCTATGCGGCGCTCGCCCTGGCGATCGTGATCGTGCATCGAGCCTCGGGGATCGTGAACTTCGCGCAGGGCACGATGGGCACGCTCGGGGCGTATCTCGCCTGGACGCTCTGGGGCGCCGGCGCTCCCGCCGGTCTCGCCGTCGCCGCCGCCGTCGTGATCTCGCTTCCGTTCGGGGCCGTGACGGAGCGTCTCATCATCCGCCGTCTGGCCGGGCGGCACCCGCTGACGCTCATCGTCGTCACGGTGGGGCTGCTGATCGCCCTCACCGGTGTCATCAGTCTGATCTGGGGGCACGGCAGCACGCCGTTCCCGTCGCTGTTCCCCGAGGGCGTCCTGCGCGTGGCCGGCGTGGCGATCACGTACGAGAGCCTCGGCAACCTCCTCGTCCTCGTCGTCGTGGTCGTGCTCATCCAGCTCGTCTTCCTGAAGACGCGCTTCGGGCTCCTCATGCGCTCGGTCGCCGACAACCGGGCATCGAGCGCGCTGCTCGGCATGCCGACGAGCGGCCTCCTCATGGCGGGGTGGGGCATCGCGACGGCGTTCGCGACGCTCGCGGCCTGCCTCATCGCGCCGCGGGTCTTCCTCAGCCCGACGATGATGGACACGGTCCTCATCTACGC
Source organism: Microbacterium sp. (assembly GCA_052092505.1). Classification (GTDB taxonomy): domain Bacteria; phylum Actinomycetota; class Actinomycetes; order Actinomycetales; family Microbacteriaceae; genus Microbacterium. The sequence goes on from JBQDDT010000143.1 coordinate 2,494, forward strand.
GCTCACCGCTGCGATCCTCGGCGGCCTCAACAGCCCCATCGGCGCCGTCGTCGCGGCGCTCGCGATCGGGGTCGTCGAGAACCTCGCTGCGACCTACATCGGCTTCATCGGCACCGACCTGGCGATCCTCGTGCCCCTCGTGCTGATGGCCGCCGTCCTCGTCTTCCGCCCTCAGGGGCTGTTCGGCACACGGGAGCTGGTGCGCGTATGAACCGGGCGGCCATCATCACGAAGGGGGCGATCGGCGTCGTGGTCGCGGCGATCCTCATCGCCTTCCCCCTGAGCTCCTCGGCCTACTTCAACAACCAGCTCTCGCTCGCCGCGGCGTACGCCGTCGCGCTGCTGGGTCTGAGCATCGTGACGGGCCACGCCGGGCAGATCTCGCTCGCGCAGGCGGCGTTCTTCGGCATCGGCGCCTACGCCGCCGCCGGATTCACGAACCTCGGCATTCCCGCCGTCGTCGCCTTCGTGCTGGCCGCGCTCATCCCCGGCGTGATCGGGGTGATCGTGGCGATCCCCGTCGTCAGGCTGCACGGCCACGCCCTGGCGCTGATCACGCTGGCGCTCTCGCTCATCGCCGTGCCGCTCGCGACGCGACTGACGCCGCTGACGGGTGGGCCGAGCGGGCAGCGCACCGACCTCGGCGAGGTTCCGGCCGGCATCGGCCTCGCCCGCGACCAGTGGGTCTTCTACGTGACGATGGCCGTCACCGCCGTGCTCTTCCTCGTCGCGCGCAACATGGTCACGGGGAAGATGGGCCGGGCGCTGGCGCTCGTGCGCACGAACGAGGTCGTCGGCGCGGCCCTGGGCGTGCCGGTGCGGCGCTACAAGATCCTCGCGTTCGCGATCTCGGCCGCGTTCGGCGGGGCCGGCGGGTTCCTCTTCGCCTACAACACCCAGTACGTCTCACCGGACACCCTGGGCTTCCTGCTCGGGATCACGCTGCTCGCCACCCTCGTCATCGGGGGCATGCGCAGCCTCGCCGGCCCGATCATCGGCGCTCTGTTCTACGTCTATGTCCCCGCTCTCGCCGGGTCCGTCAGTCCGGAGCAGGCCTCCCTCGCCTACGGCGTGCTCGTCGTGCTGGCGATCCTGTTCCTCCCCGGAGGGCTCGCGAGCCTGTTCCACCTGACCGCGGCGCTCATCCGGCGTCGTCGACGCGGGACCGCGGGACTCGCGGGCGAACCCGGATCACGTCCTGCCCCCGTCCGCACGCACGATGGAGAAGAATCATGAACACAGCGATGAGCCGCGCCGTCGCGGCCGGCCTCGTGGTCGGTCTCGCCGGCCTCGCCCTCACGGCCTGCGGGAACCGCGGTCCGTCCGATGACGGATCCGGGGTCACCGCGTCACCCGGGATCACCGACGACACGATCACGATCGGGTCGAGCCTTCCCCTGTCGGGGCCGCTCTCGCGCAACGGCGAGACCCAGCTGGCTTCGATGCAGGCGTACTTCGACGCGCTCAACGAGGACGGCGGCGTCACGATGGGCGACGGCAAGACCCGAACCGTCGACTTCGTCTACTACGACGACGCCTACGATCCGCCGCGCCTGGTCCAGAACTTCCACCGGCTCGTGGACCAGGACCAGGTGTTCGCCCTGTACGGCATGTTCGGAACGGCGTCGAACCTCGCGGCCATGCCCATCGCGACGGAGTCGAAGGTCCCGCAGGTGTTCCTCGGCACCGGGGCCGCCGCCTTCAGCGAGGACCGCGAGGCGAACCCGTACACGCTCGGCTGGTGGCCCACCTACCAGAAGGAGGCGGCGACGTTCGGGGAGTACCTCGTCTCGCTCGACAAGCCGATGACCGTGGCCTTCCTGGCGCAGAACGACGACCAGGGCGAGGCCTACCTCGCCGGCCTGACCGAGGCGATCGAGGGCTCGAAGGTGAAGCTCGTGAAGAAGGCCTCCTACAGCCCGACCGACACGGTCTACGACAGCCAGGTCTCCGCGTTGGCGGCGACGAAGGCGGACGCGCTGTTCTCCGGGGTGAACGTCCCATCCGCCCAGACCGCCGTGCTCGAGAAGCTCGGGGACCTGCAGTGGTCGCCGATCACCTACCTCCCGATCGTCTCGGCGGCGCCGGACGTCGTCAGGGAAGCCGGGGCGGGCGATTTCCTCGACGAGCTGTACTCGGGCGCCTTCACCAAGTGGCCGTGCTCGCCGGCCGACGAGGGCGACGACGACGTGAAGAGGTACCGAGAGGTCATGGGCGAGCAAGCCTCCGAGGAGGACGTCTGCTACATCAACACCGTCTTCGGGTGGGCGATGTCGGACACGCTCATCACGGCGCTCGAGCAGACGAAGGAGCCGACCCGCGACGCGTTCATGGACGCGATCTCGCAGCTGAAGACCGAGGACATCGCCCTGATCCATGACGACCTCACGTTCGACGGGAGCGAGACCGGGGAGCCGCCGATCGCCGACGTCGCCGTGCGCATCTGGGAGGGAGACGACTGGACGCCGGCCGACATCGGCTGAGCGCGTCCGGCGGCGCTCAGGGGAAGACGCGCGCCGTCCGGCCGAGGCCGGCGGCCGCGGAGAGGATCTCCTCCACGCGGTCGGACGGCACGACGACGAGCGGCCAGTCCTCGGTTCCCTCGTCGAGGAAGAGGATCTGCAGCCCGTGCGGCGCGAGGTGGGCGTCGGCGACGGCGATGGCGTCCGTGAGCCCGCTGTCCGTGTCGGAGACCGGATCGAGGTCGAGCCCCGCGCGGACCACACGCGGGACGCCGCCGAGCGCCTCGGCGAGCTCCTCCCCCGCGTCGTCCGGCTCGAGATAGGCGAGCGCGCCCGCGTCGTCGAGCCCGTCGATGAGGACGAGCCACGGGTCGACGTCGGCGGAGGAAGAGGCTCCGGACCGTCGCAGCCGCTCCTCGTGCTCGAGGAAGAAGGCATCGGGGTCCGCGAGCGCCAGCCGGACGGACGACACCAGCTCGGCGTCGTCGTCGAGGAGGCGGCACAGGCGGATCCACTCGTCATCCATCGTCGCCAGCGTAGTCGCGAGCCGGCCGCACACCGGCGTTTTGTCGGGTTCATCCACGCCTTCCGGATGGCGATAGGCTGGTGGCGACAGCGTGCGGCCGGTCCGGATCGGGCTTCCGCGCGCCCCGGTAACACTCAGCGGCATGAACTGCCGCTACGACGAAAGGTCATCCGGTGGCTGTTCACGATCAGGATCCGTACTCCCAGGGACCGCAGGACAGCGATCCTGAAGAGACCGGCGAATGGCAGCAATCGCTCGACGAGCTCGTCGACGCGAAGGGCACGCAGCGGGCCCGCGAGATCATGCTCAGCCTGCTGAAGCGCTCGAAGGAGCGCCGACTGGGCGTCCCGATGGTCCCGACGACGGACTACGTCAACACGATCTCTGCCGAGGACGAGCCGGACTTCCCCGGCGATGAGGCGCTCGAGCGCCGCTACCGCCACTGGATCCGCTGGAACGCGGCGATCACCGTGCACCGCGCGCAGCGGCCGAGCGTCGGCGTCGGCGGGCACATCTCGACCTACGCCTCGGCGGCGTCGCTCTACGAGGTGGGCCACAACCACTTCTTCCGCGGCCTCGACGACGCGCACGGCGGCGACCAGATCTTCTACCAGGGCCACGCCTCCCCCGGCATGTACGCCCGCGCCTTCCTCGAGGGCCGTCTCACCGAGCAGCAGCTCGACGGCTTCCGCCAGGAGAAGTCGGCGGCCCCGCACGGTCTCCCCTCGTACCCGCACCCGCGCATGCTGCCCGAGTTCTGGCAGTTCCCGACGGTGTCGATGGGCATCGGGCCGATCAACTCGATCTACCAGGCGATGACGAACAAGTATCTCGCCAACCGCGGGCTCAAGGACGTCGCCGACTCCCACGTGTGGGCCTTCCTCGGCGACGGCGAGATGGACGAGGTCGAGTCGCGCGGGCAGCTCCAGGTCGCCGCCAACGAGGGCCTCGACAACCTCACCTTCGTGATCAACTGCAACCTGCAGCGTCTCGACGGTCCCGTGCGAGGCAACGGCAAGATCATCCAGGAGCTCGAGAGCTTCTTCCGCGGTGCCGGATGGAACGTCATCAAGCTCGTCTGGGGCCGCGGCTGGGACGACCTCCTCGCCCGCGACACGACGGGCGCCCTGCTCAACCTCATGAACGTCACGCCCGACGGCGACTTCCAGACGTACAAGGCGGAGGACGGCGCGTACGTGCGCGAGAACTTCTTCGGCCGCGATCCGCGTGCCCTGGAGCTCGTCAAGGACTACACCGACGACGAGATCTGGGCCCTGCAGCGCGGCGGCCACGACTACCGCAAGGTGTACGCGGCGTACAAGGCCGCGATGGAGCACAAGGGCCAGCCGACCGTCATCCTCGCGAAGACCGTCAAGGGCTACGGGCTCGGCCCGCACTTCGAGGGGCGCAACGCGACGCACCAGATGAAGAAGATGACGCTCGACGACCTCAAGCTGTTCCGCGACACGATGGACATCCCCATCACCGACGCGC
>JBQDDT010000144.1:0-1286 GCA_052092505.1 Microbacterium sp.
CCCGGTCGACCCCGGCCATGGCACGGGCGACGGCGAGGCGCCGCCGCTCGCCGGGGCTGATCTCGGCGACCGCGGCGTCGGCGACGTGCGCCAGCCCCAGCTCGCCGAGCGCCGCGGCGGGGTCGTCGGCGCCGTAGAGGGCGAGCTCCTCGCGCGGCGTGTCCGCGAACAGGCGCGGCGCCTGCGGGGCGCAGGCCGTCTCGCCCGCCCCCGTGATCGCGCCGTCCGTCTCCGCGTCGGCCGGAAGCGTGCCCGTCAGCGCCTGGAGGAGGGTCGACTTCCCCGAGCCGCTCGGCCCCGTCACCGCGGTGATCCCCGTGAGCGTCGCGTCGATCCTGGCGAGGGCCGGCCGCTCCCGGCCCGTGTAGCGCACCTCCAGCCCGGCGAGGCGGATCGGCCCCGGTGCGCCGGGCGTCGCGCGCCGCGGGCGGGGGCGAGCGAGCAGCTCCCTGACCCTGGCGAGCGCCGAGAGCCCCGCCTGCGAGGCGTGGAACGCCTGGCCGACCTCGCGGACCGCTGCGAAGACCTCGGGAGCGAGGATCAGTGCGAGCAGCGCCGGCTCCAGGCCGACCGTCCCGCCCATCAGCCGCAGGCCCAGGATCACCGCGACCAGGGCGACCGAGAGGGTCGCGATCAGCTCCAGCGCGAGCGCCGACAGGAACGCCACGCGCAGGGTCTGGAGGGTCCGGTCTCGGTACTCGCGCTGGATCCGCCCGAGCGCCCGCGTCTGATCGGCGACCCGGCCGAGGCCGACGAGCACCGGCAGGCCGCGCGCGAGCTCCGCGAGGTGGTCGGCGAGGCGGGCGAGCGCGCCGGTCGCCTCGTCGGTGCGCTCCTGCGTGTGCTTGCCGATCAGGATCATGAACACGGGCACGAGCGGGATCGTCGCCGCCACGACGAGCGCGCTCCCCCAGTCCGCGCCGAGGATGCGCAGCCCGACGATCACCGGCGTCGCGACGGCCGCGATCATCGCCGGCAGGCTCTGCGTGAAGTAGTCGTCGAGGTCGTCGAGGCCCTCCGAGGCGAGCACGACCGTGCTGCCCTCCCCGCCGGTCGATCCGCCGGCCGCGATCCGCCGCCACAGGCGCGAGCGCAGATCGGTCTTCACCTCGATCGCGATCCGGTGCGCGGCCACCTGCGTCGCCCACCCGGCCGCGGCCCGCAGGAGCGCACCGCCCGCGCCCAGCGCGATCACCGTGCGCGCGTCGAGGGACCCGTCGGCGAGGCCGGCGATGCCGCGCGCGACCGCCTCGGCCACGAGCACGAGGCCGGCGGCCCTGAGCACG
>JBQDDT010000144.1:1296-6945 GCA_052092505.1 Microbacterium sp.
CCGCCCACCCCCCCCCGGCCGGCCCCCCCCCCCCCCGCCCCCCCCCCCCCCCACGCCAGCCGAACGGTCGGGACGGGGCCGAGATCGGGCCGCCCCGGCCTCCCTCCGCCGGTCACGGTGCCGACTTCTCGCGCAGGATCGCCGGCAGGAACCCGTGCGCGTCGGGGATCATGCCCGGCGCGAGGCGCTTGCGGAAGATCCAGTACGACCATGCCTGGTACGCGATCACGAGGGGCAGTCCGAAGCACGCGACGACGGTCATCACGCCGAGGGTGTAGTCGCTGCTCGATGCCGTGAAGGCCGTCAGGGAGAACGCGTCGTCGATCGTCGACGGCAGCACGTACGGGAACATGCCGGCGAAGATCGATCCGGCGCCGAAGACGATGAACCCGGCGTAGCCGGCGAACGCGACCCGCTCCCGCCGCGCCCTGGCGGCGATCCAGCCCACGACAGCGGCGACGACCGCGAGCGCGACGAGCGCCCACGACCACCAGGCCGCACCGTGCTCGAGCTGCACCCACACCGCCCACACCGCCGCCGGCACGAGGCACAGCGGCGCCCACGTGGAGCCGAAGCGGCGGGCGCGCTGGCGGAGCACGCCGTCGGTCTTGAGCGAGAGGAAGGTCGCCCCGTGCACGAGCGAGAACCCGACGAGCGCGAGACCCCCGATGACGGCGGGCCAGGTGAGCCAGACGAAGGGGCCGCCGACGCGGTCGCCGTTGGCGTCGAGAGGCAGACCCGTGGAGGTCAGCGCCAGCATCGCGCCGATGCAGAACGCGGTCACGAGCGAGCCCAGCCCGAGCGCCCACGTCCAGAGCCGGCGCCACCGGTCGTCGTGCACCTTTCCACGGAACTCGATCGCCACGGCGCGGAAGATGAGGGCGAGCAGGGCGATCGTGAGCGGCACGTACAGTGCGGAGAACAGCGCGGCGTACCAGGCGGGGAACGCCGCGAAGATGGCCGCGCCGGCCGTGATCAGCCACACCTCGTTGCCGTCCCAGACGGGGCCGATCGTGTTCAGCATCGTGCGGCGCTCGCGCTCGTCGCGCGTGGCGAACAGGATGCGCATGCCGACGCCGAGGTCGAATCCCTCCAGGAGGAGGAAGCCGATCCACAGCACGGCGATCGCGACGAACCAGACGACGGGAAGAACGTCCATGATGACTCCTCTGGGTCCGCGGTCAGTAGGCGAAGGCGAGCACGTCGTCCCGCCGGTCGGGGCCCGGATCGTCCGGGCCGCCGGTGTCGTCGTCACCGGGCGGGGACAGCTCGGGCATGGCGGAGGCGACCCCGCCGCGCGTGTACGCGACGAGCAGGCAGATCTCGACGACGCCGATGATCCCGTAGACGGTCGCCAGCGCGATCACGGAGAACAGCAGCTCCCCGGCCGTCACCCCTGGTGACATCGCCGCCTGCGTGAACATGAACACGCCGTCGACGCCGGTCGCATCGGGGTTCGGCGCCACGACGAACGGCTGACGGCCGATCTCGGTGAAGATCCAGCCGGCGATGTTCCCGGCGAAGGGGGCGATGATTCCGAGGATCGCCAGGCGCATGATCCACGGCGAGCGCGGCACCGTGCCGCGCCTGGTCAGCCACAGGGCGATCACGGCGGCGCCTGCGACGATGCCACCGAGGCCGATCATGAGGCGGAACGCCCAGTACGTGACCCACATGGGCGGCACGTACTGCACCTCGGCGCCCGCGTGCTGGCCGTAGATGTCCTCGTCGGCGATCGTCTCGCCGTACTGGTCGCGGTACTCGACCTCGAGGTCGCTGATGCCCGGCATGTCGGCGCCCCACTCGTTCGTCCCGAGGAAGCCGAGCAGGCCGGGGATCTCGATGAGCGTGACGACGTCCGCGCAGTCCCGCGAGCCTGGATCGCCGATCGAGAGGATCGAGAACGACGAGCCGCTGTGGCAGGCGGCCTCCGCCGATGCCATCTTCATCGGCTGCTGTTCGTACATCAGCTGGCCCTGCCAGTGCCCCGACCCGGCCGTCGCACCGAAGCCCAGGATCGCGACGACCGCGCCGAGCCGGAGGGAGGTCATCCACACGCCGTGATCCGTGCGGTCGCGGGAGGGGATCGTCGCCGCCTCGCCCACGACGACGCGACCGGAGGCGTCCACCGTGTCGATGCCGTCGTGGCGGCGGCGCCAGAGGTGGTACCAGCTGATGCCGAGGAGGAACATCCCCGCGACGATGAGGGCGCCGGCGATCGTGTGCGTGAAGGCCGCGAGGGCGGTGCTGTTGGTGAGGACGGCCCAGATGTCGGTGAGGACGGGGCGACCGTCATCCGCGAGCTCGACGCCGACGGGGTGCTGCATCCACGAGTTGGCGACGATGATGAAGAACGCCGAGATCCACGATCCGATCACCGCGCACCAGAGGGCGGTGAGGTGCAGGCCCTTCCGGATCCGGCCCCAGCCGAAGATCCAGATGCCGAGGAACGTCGACTCCACGAAGAAGGCGAGCAGCCCCTCCATCGCGAGCGGGGCCCCGAAGACGTCGCCGACGAAGCGCGAGTACTCGCTCCAGGCCATCCCGAACTGGAACTCCTGCACGAGGCCGGTGGCGACGCCGACGATGAAGTTGATCAGGTAGAGCTTTCCCCAGAACTTCGTCATCCGCAGGTAGCGCTCGTCTCCCGTGCGGACCCACTGCGTCTGCATGATCGCGACGGTGGCGCCCAGTCCGATCGTGAGCGGGACCATGAAGAAGTGGTAGACGGTCGTGATGCCGAACTGCCAGCGGGCGATGTCGAGCGGGTCCACTCGTACCTCCTCGGGTGAGCTGCGGATCGGGCCGGATGGGCCCTCGCCTGCTCGGGATTCTACGCCTTGTAGAAGTAATTTTATGAACCGTAGAAGAAATATTTCGACTTTCGGTAGAAGTTCTTCGATGTCGGGTAGAATGGCGGTGAGGAAGGGAGTGCCGATGACCAGCTTGGGTGATCTGGAGCGCGCCGTCATGGACGTCATCTGGGACGCGGACGCGGCGCTCACGGCGTACGACGTCAAGGACGCGCTCGAGGCTCAGGGTCGCGAGCTCGCCGCGACGACCCTGCTCACGGTGCTGTCGCGGCTCGACAAGAAGGGCTTCGTGGCATCGGATCGCACCGCCCGTCCGCACCGCTACCACGCGCTGGGAACGCGCGAGGAGCACATGGCCGAGCTGATGCACGAGGTGCTCGGCGTCGCGGGGGACCGCCCCGCGGTGCTCGCGCGCTTCGTCGGCGGCGTCTCGGACGAGGACGCGGCGGTCCTCCGCCAGCTCCTGGCCTGACGCGTCACGCGGCCCCTGCCGCGCGCCCTACGCTGGAGACGTGAGCGGACAGGCGTGGGATCTCGTCGTCGCCGGGGCGTGCGCGCTCGTGGCGATCCTGCTCGCCTGGCCCGTCCCGATCGCGCTCTCGCGCGCCGCGTGGCCGCCGCTGCACCCCGCGCTCGCGCTCGTGCTGTGGCAGGTCATCGGCGTCGCCGGCGGGCTCACGATGATCGGCGCGCTCTGGCTCGTCGGGATCGCGATCGCGCCGGCGCATCCGCTCCTCGCCGGCATCCCCGCCGTGGTCCTCGCCTGCTACCTGCTGGCCCATCTCTTGGCGGCGATCGTCTCGTTCGAGCGCCAGCGTCGCCGCCACCTCGCGCTCGTCGAGCTGCTCTCGGTGCCGGATCCGGAGCGCGACCGCACCCGCGTCCTCGACGACGCGGCGCCGGTGGCGTACTGCCTTCCGCGCGGCGTCGGGTCGGTGACGGTGCTCTCGCGGGGTCTCCTCGACGCGCTCGCGCCCGACGAGCTCCAGGCCGTGACCGCCCACGAGCGCGCGCACATCGAGCAGCGTCACGAGGTCCTGCTCGTCGCGTTCCGGGCGTGGCGGAGGGCCCTGCCCTGGTTCCCGATCGCCGCGCGCGCCGAGAGCGAGGTCGCGGCGCTCATCGAGATGCTCGCCGACGACGTCGCCCGCCGCACCCAGCCCGATGAGGTGCTCGCCCGCGCGATCCTGCGCGTCGCGGAGTCCGGATCGCTCGGGACGGCCGCCGCCGAGCGCGCCTCGTCTCGCCGCAACCGGATGCACGACCGCTTCCGCCGGCTCTCCCGCGCGTAGCCGAGCCCGCGCGGCACCGCCGGGGTGAGTGCTTCGGCCTGAGGTGAGTGCGGGTCCCCGTTGGGCGCACTCAGCTGGGGCGGGTGAACTCACCTCGGCGAGCAAGCAACGGGGCAGCCGCCCTGCGCAGCGGACGCATGCGCCGTCTCCGGGGTGAGTACTTCGTCCCGGGATGAGTGCGGGTCCTCGTTGGGCGCACTCGTCTGGGGCGGATGCACTCACCTCGGCGAGCGCGCCGTGGGGGCGGAGCGGCCCGCCCCGCGGGCGCCTCGCCGGCGTCAGTCGATCTCGGGGACGAGGCGGACGGCGCCCTTGTCGGCCGACTGCGCGAAGGCCGCGTACGCACGCAGGGCCGGGGTGACCTTGCGGTCGCGCTTCTCCTTCGGGCGGTAGCCGCCGTTCGCCTCCAGCTCCGCGCGGCGGCGGGCCAGCTCGTCCTCGGGGACGTCCAGCGTGAGCGCGCGAGTCGGGATGTCGATCGAGATCGTGTCCCCCTCCTCGACGAGCGCGATCATGCCGCCGGAGGCCGCCTCGGGCGAGATGTGGCCGATCGACAGGCCGGACGTGCCGCCGGAGAACCGGCCGTCCGTGATCAGCGCGCACGTCTTGCCGAGGCCGCGGCCCTTCAGGAACGACGTCGGGTAGAGCATCTCCTGCATGCCGGGGCCGCCCTTCGGGCCTTCGTAGCGGATCACGACGACGTCGCCCTCGTTGACCTCCTTGGCGAGGATCCGGCGGACCGCCTCGTCCTGCGACTCGCACACGACAGCGGGGCCGGAGAACGTCCAGATCGACTCGTCGACGCCCGCCGTCTTCACGACCGCCCCGTCGAGGGCGATGTTGCCGCGCAGGACCGCGAGGCCGCCGTCCTTCGAGTACGCGTGCTCGAGGTCGCGGATGCAGCCGTTGGCGGCGTCGACGTCGAGCGATTCCCAGCGCTTCGACTGCGAGAACGCCTTCGAGGAGCGCTGGCCGCCGGGAGCCGCGTGCCAGAGGTCCTCGGCCTCGGTCGTCGCCTTCCCCCCGCGGACGTCCCACTCGTCGAGCCATTCGCCGATCGTCTTCGCGTGCACGGTGTGGACGTGCTCGTCGAGCAGGCCGGCCCGGCGCAGCTCGCCGAGCAGCGCGGGGATGCCGCCGGCGCGGTGCACGTCCTCCATGTAGTACGTGCGACCGTTGGCGACGTTCGGGGCGACCTTCGCCAGGCACGGCACCCGGCGGGAGACCTCGTTGATCTCGTCGAGCCCGAACTGCACGCCCGCTTCGTGCGCGGCCGCGAGCAGGTGCAGGATCGTGTTCGTCGACCCGCCCATGGCGATGTCGAGCGACATCGCGTTCGCGAACGCGGCCGGCGTCGCGATGCTGCGCGGCAGCACCGAGTCGTCGTCCTCGTCGTAGTAGCGGCGCGTGATGTCGACGACGAGCGAGCCCGCCTTCTCGTACAGCGCGCGGCGGGCCGTGTGCGTGGCGAGGACGGATCCGTTGCCCGGCAGCGACAGGCCGATCGCCTCGGTGAGGCAGTTCATCGAGTTCGCGGTGAACAT
>JBQDDT010000145.1:0-6922 GCA_052092505.1 Microbacterium sp.
GATGCCACCTGGAGGGACCCGAGGGGGAGCTCGTCGCTCGTCTCGGTCTGGGCGCCGCGCAGGTCGGCCTTCGTCGTGTACGGCAGCTCGTGCAGGGCCTCCTCGGAGGGGACGGCGTCCGGGACGCCGGCGAGCTTCTCGCGCCAGGCCTCGGCGGTGCGGAGTCGGCGGAGGAGCGGGGCGAAGTCCGTGAGCTGCTGCGCGCGCAGGCGCTCCCAGGGGAGCGTGTCGACGTCGGGGTGGAACAGCGCGGTGGTCATCTCATCGTCTCGCTTCTTCGGTGTGCGGTGCCTGCGATCACTATCGCCGCACCCCTCACCCCGCCTCACGCGGGATTCCGTGTGACAGAAGGGACGCCGCCGGTGCGCTGGCCCCGGCGGCGTCCCCCTGCGCTCCGCCTAGTTCGCCGGAGCCGTGTCCTGATGGACGCGGAAGCGCGCCAGCGCGAGGACGCACCCGAGCATGACGATCGAGGCGCCCCCGACGTAGATCGCGACCGACATCGACCAGCCGGTCGACGCCAGCAGCGTCGTCGCGATCAGGGGAGCGAAGCCGCCGCCGACGATCGCGCCGAACTGGTAGGCCATGCTGATCCCCGTGTAGCGGACGGCGCCGGGGAAGGCGCGCGTCAGCAGTGGGGGCACGACCGCCCATGCGAAGGACGTCGACGCGTGCGCGAGGAGCGTCCCGATGGCCGCGAGCCACAGGTTCCCCGTGTCGAACAGCAGGAAGTAGGCGAACGAGGTCACGGCCATGAGGATCGCGCCGATCACGCCCCAGCGCACGAGGCCGGTTCGATCGGCGGCGCGCGCGAGGAACGGGATCATCACGATCTGCAGGGCGCAGCAGACGATGCCGATCCAGAGCAGCGAGTTCGTGTCGTAGAAGCCGAGCACCCGGCCGCCGTAGTCGAGCGCCCAGGTGAGCACGATGTACGACAGGATCGACGGCACGCCGGCGACGACGATCGTCAGGAGCAGCTGGGGGAGGTGCCTCGCCAGGACCTGCACGAGCGGCACGCGCGCCGGCGCCTTCTTCACGGACTCCTCGAACAGAGGGCTCTCGCCGAGGCGCTTGCGCGACCACAGGCCGATCACCACGAGGACCGCGCTCGCGATGAACGCGATCCGCCAGCCCCACTCCGCGAACGCGTCGCCGGTGAGCGCCATGAGCACGATCAGCATCAGATTCGCCAGGCCGAGCCCCGCCGGCAGGCCGACCGTGGGCGCGGCGCCGTACAGGGCGCGCTTGCGCGCCGGCGCGTGCTCGATCGCCATCGTGACGGCGCCTCCCCACTCCGCGCCGACGCCGAGCCCCTGCACGAGCCGGAGCGCGCACAGCAGGATCGGGGCCCAGATCCCGATCGTCGCGAAGTTCGGGATGAAGCCGATGAGCACGGTCGCGCCGCCCATGAGGTAGAGCGACAGGATGAGCATCCGCTTCCGGCCGATCCTGTCGCCGAAGTGACCGGCGAGGATGCCGCCGAGGGGTCGGGCGATGAACCCGAAGGCGAACGTCGCGAACGCGCCGATCTGACTCGCGGTCGGGTCGTCGGCGGGGAAGAACTGCGGGGCGAAGACGAACGCGGCTGAGGCGGCGTAGAGGAAGAAGTCGTACCACTCCATGGTGGTGCCGAGGAAGGTGGCGCTGACGACGCGCCGGGATTCGCGCGCGGCGTCGCGCGTTCGGGGTGTGGCCACGGGGTCACTCCTTCGAGACGGGTGCGGTGCTGGTGGTCTCAGTCGGATCCGGCGAGCTCCGACTTCAGGCGACGCATGTCGACCTTGCCGCTCGGGCTGCGCTCGAGCGAGCGGCGGATGTCGATCACCCTCGGCTTCTTGTAGCCCGCGAGGAGCGTGTCGCAGTGCGCGCGGAGTGCGTCGGCCGTCAGGCCGGACGAGGCCGTGGCGACGACGGCCGTGACGACCTCGCCGAAGCGCTCGTCCGGCGTGCCGAAGACGACGGCGTCGCGCACATCGCGGTGCGCGAGGAGCACGTCCTCGACCTCGGCGGGGAACACCTTCTCCCCTCCGGTGTTGACGACGGCGCTGCCCCGGCCGAGCAGCTCGATCCGGCCGTCGCCGATGACCTCGACGAGGTCGCCGGCGACCACGTGGCGGCGGCCGCGGATCATCCGGAACGTCGCCGTCGTCTTCTCCTCGTCGCCGTGGTAGCGGAGGGGAAGCGTCCCGCGGAAGCCGAGCATCCCGCGCGCGCCCGGCGTGTCCTGGACCTCCTCGTCGGCGTCGTCGAGGACGACAGCGCCGGGGAAGAGCGTGAGCGTGGCGGGGAGGTCGTCCTGCCCCGTCGAGACCGCGACGCCGTAGGGGCCGCCCTCGGTGGAGGCGAGCAGGTCGGTGATGGTGAAGTCCCCGAGCGCGTGCAGTCGGGCCTTCACGGCGTCCGTGAAGCGCATCCCGGAGCTGATGACGGAGGCGAGCGAGTCGAGCCGGGCGCCCGCGCGCTCCGCCGCGTCGGCGAGGGGGGAGGCGATCGCGTCGCCCGCGACGATGACGCGGGTCACGCCGTGCCGCCGGATGAGGTCGACGGCCGCGTCCGCGTCGAGCCGTGCGGTCGGCAGGAACACCACCGTCCCGCCGAGGACGAGGGTGTTCATCGACGTGAACAGCGCGGTGCCGTGCATCATCGGCGCGAGCGGCATCGTGATCGGCACGGGCGTCGTGGCGTCGCCGGCGATCCGGACGATCTCGTCGAGGCTCGTCGGATTCTCGAGGCCGATCGTGCCGAAGATCGAGTACATCTGCACGTCGAGGAGCTCCGCGACGTTCCAGACGACGGCCTTCGGGCGGCCCGTCGTCCCTCCCGTGTAGAGGAACAGCTCGCCCGACGCCGGGGCATCCGCCGGCAGCGCCGGCGCATAGTCGTCGATCGCGGCGAAGGAGAGCTCGCCATCGCGCGGCGTGCCGTCGCGCGGCGCGTCATCGACGCGCAGCCAGAGCCGGATCCCGTCGCCCCCCAGCTCGTCGACGACCGGCGCGAGAGAAGCGGCGAAGACGAGGCCCACCGCGTCGCAGTCGTCGATGAGCTCGCCGAGCTCGCGCGCCCGGTAGCGGAAGTTGACGGGGACAGGAGTGACGCCGGACATGTACGCGGCGAACAGGGCCACGAGGTGCTCGGCGCGGTTGTGGAGGAAGAGCATGACGCGCTGGCCCGGCCGGATGCCGTGCGCCTCGAACAGCGCGCACAGCCGGCCGGCCCTGTCGGCGAGCTCGCCGTAGGTCAGGTCCCCGTCGGCCGAGACCGCCGCGATCCGATCAGGGAACGACTCCGAGATCGCGCGCCAGATCTGGGCGTAGTTGAGCTTCACCGCGCACGCCCCTCACTTCTTCTCTGGCCCCGATGGCTGCGCCTGCGACGCGAACGCGTCGCGCCAGGCGTCGTCGATCGCCTCGGGCGACCAGCCCCCGTCGTGGTAGGCCGTGTCGAGGCTGCGCGGGTGCGCGTAGAGCGTGAGGCGGTCGCCGCCGATCCCGATCGCCTGGCCGGTGACGTCCTTCGAGGCCTCCGAGGCGAGCCAGACGATCAGCGGCGCGACGTCCTCGGGGGAGCCGAGCGCGTGGTCGTGGCGGAACTCGTGCGGGATCGGCTCTCCGGCGACGAATCGCTCGTAGAGCTCCGTGTAGGCGGGGATCGTCGCCGTCATGGGGCTGAGCGCCGTGGGGATGACGGCGTTGGCGGTGATGCCGGCGCGGGCGAGCTCGAGCGACCAGGTCCTGGCCATCGCGACGAGGCCGGCCTTGACGCTGGCGTAGTTCGTCTGGCCGAAACTGCCGAGCTGTCCGGCGGGGGAGCCGATGAGGATGATCCGGCCGCCCTCGCCCTGCTCCTTCATCGCGATCGCGGCGGCGCGGCCGCACGTGAAGCTCCCGCGCAGGTGCGTGCCGACGACGAGGTCGAAGTCGTCGTCGGACATCTTCCACAGCACGCGGTCGCGGAGGACCCCGGCGTTGGCGACGAGGGCGTCGAGGCGCCCGTAGGTCTCGAGCGCGGCGGCGACCAGCTGGTCGGCCGTCTCCGACGGCCCGACGGGGGCGACGACCGCGGTGGCGCGGCCGCCCGCCTCCTCGATCTCGGCGACGACGGCGTTCGCCGAGTCGGCGTCCACGTCGTTGACGACGACGGCGGCGCCCGCCGACGCGAGGGCGATGGCGTAGGCGCGCCCGAGGCTGCGCCCCGCGCCGGTGACGATCGCGACCCTTCCGGTCATCGTGACGGCGCTCATCGGTAGTACCTCAGCACGAGCTCGGCCACGCAGACGGGCTTCGACCCGCCCTCGATCTCCCACGTGATCGGCGTCACGAGCTGGAAGCCGCCGGAGACCTCGTCGACGCTCGCGACCTCGCCGTGAACCCGCACGCGCGATCCGCTCGGCACGGGCGCGGGGAAGCGCAGCCGGTTGAGGCCGTAGTTGACGCCCATCGACGCCCCCGTGACCCGGAAGACCTCCGCCATCATCGGCACGACGAGCGACAGGGTCAGCAGGCCGTGGGCGATCGTCGTGCCGTACGGCGTCTCCGCCGCGGCGGCCGGATCGACGTGGATCGGGTTGTGATCACCCGTGACCTTCGCGAAGAGATCGATCTCCTCCTGCGTCACCTCCCGCCACTCGGACGGGCCGAAGGATCGCCCGACGATGTCGGGCAGATTCTCGACGGCGGTGGTCAGCGGGCTCGCCACCTCGGGCTCGGCCATGTGCTCCTCCTGCGTCATCGCGGGCCGCGCGGCGCCGCGCGGCGAGGGGTATCGACATCGATCAGATGTTTCAGTAAGACTGAAACTGCTTGCTACCGTAGCCAATGCCGCGACGAAAGTCACGGACGGATTCCTGAGCGCACCGAGGGAGGAGCCATGCAGCAGCAGCCGGGAGCGGCGCCGGAGCCGCGCGGGTTCGCGTACGTGGTCAAGCAGCTCGAGCTCGCGCTGCGGCCGCGGCTGGCCGACGCCTGCCAGGCGGGCGGCCTGTCGTCGGCGCAGTACACGGCGCTCGCCGTCCTCGACCGCCGGCCGGGCCTCACGAGCTCGGAACTCGCCCGCCGATCCTTCGTGCGCGCGCAGACGATGGCGACGACGCTCGATCCGCTCCTCGATGCCGATCTCATCCGCCGCGAGCCGGATCCGGGACACGGTCGGAGGCGGCTGCTCTTCCTGACCGAGGCGGGCAGGGGCAGGCTCTCTGGCGTCACGCCGGGGGTGGCCGCGCTCGAGGAGTCGATGGTCGCCGACCTCACCGACGCGGAGCGCGACCAGCTCGCCGACCTGCTGAGGCGGTGCCGACGCGCCCTGTCCTAGTCTTCCCGCCGCGTGGGCTTGCCCTCCCGGAGCGCGGCCGGGCACCATCGGAGCACAGCCCGTGCCGGGGCGGCGCCGCTTTCAAGGAGGAAAGTCATGGCAGGCATCGAACTCCCTACCATCACGCCGAAGCTGTGGATCGGGGGCGCCTGGCGCGACCCGGTCGACGGCGGCGCGATGGACGTCATCGACCCGTCGACCGGGTCCGTCCTCACGCGGGTCGCCGCCGGATCGGCGGCCGACATCGATGCGGCCGTCCAGGCGGCGCGCGCCGCATTCGACGACGGCGAGTGGTCGCAGCTCCCCGGCCGTGCGCGTGCGAGGGTCCTGACGCGCGTCGCCGAGCTCATGCGCGAGCGCAGCGACGAGCTCGCGGCGGCGGAGAGCCTCGACGTCGGGAAGCCGATCTCGCTCGCCCGCGCGATCGACGTCAACAACACGGCCGACACGTTCGAGTACTACGGCTCCCTCGCCCACCACCTCGACGGAGCGACCCGCGACATCCCCGCCCCGGCCTTCGCCTACACGCGCACCGAGCCGCGGGGTGTCGTCGGGGCGATCACGCCGTTCAACTTCCCGATCATCCTCACGAGCTCGAAGCTGGCGCCGGCGCTCGCCGCGGGGAACGTCGTCGTCCACAAGCCAGCGCCGCAGACGCCGCTCAGCGCCCTGCTGATGGCCGAGATCCTGCGGGACGCCGGCGTGCCGGACGGGGTGTACAACGTCGTCACGGGGGACTCCCCGGAGCTCGGCGACGCGCTCGTCCGGCACGAGGGCGTCGACATGATCGCCTTCACCGGCTCGACGAAGATCGGTCGCGTCGTCGCGCGCACGGCCGGCGAGCACCTCACGCCCGTCGTCGCGGAGCTCGGCGGCAACGCCGCGAATATCCTCTTCGCCGACGCAGACGTCGACGCGGCGATCGGCGCCGTCATCAGCGCCTTCGTGTTCAACACGGGGCAGTTCTGCATGGCGGGCCCCCGGCTCCTCGTCGAGCGGCCGCTGTACGACACGGTCATCGGGATCCTCAGGGATGCCGTCGGCGGGGTCCCGCTCGGGCGGCCGAGCGATCCGGAGACCGTGATCGGACCGCTCGTGAGTGCGGACCAGCTCGAGCGCGTCGAGTCGATGGTGCGCGACGCGGTCGACGCCGGGGGCGAGATCGTCACGGGCGGAGAGCGGATCGAGCTGGACGGCGGCTACTACTTCGCGCCGACGGTGATCGCCGGCCTGTCGCAGGACGCGCTCGCCGTGCGCGAGGAGGTCTTCGGGCCCGTCCTGACCGTACAGCCCTTCGACACCGAGGAGGAGGCCGTCGCGCTGGCGAACGGCACGGCCTACGGTCTCGCGGCCGGCGTGCAGACGACGAGCATCTCGCGCGCGCACCGCGTCGCCTCGCGCCTGGAGGCCGGGATCGTCTGGGTCAACGGGTGGTCGATCCTCGACGCGTCGATGCCGTTCGGCGGGGTGGGGGATTCCGGGTGGGGGCGGGAGAACGGTCCGGAGGCCCTCGCCTCGTACACGCGCACGAAGTCGGTGATCATCGGGCTCGAATGACCAGCGCCGATTCGCGCAGACGACGAGGCGCCCCCGACCCGCTCTCGGACCGGGG
>JBQDDT010000146.1:0-6912 GCA_052092505.1 Microbacterium sp.
GGCGGAGGAGCGGCAGCGCCAGGAGCGCGAGGAGGCCGAGCGCGACGCCGAGGCCTCCCCGGTCGTTCCCGATGCCGCCGCGTCCGCCACCGACTCGCGGCCCGCGCCGTCCGCCCCCCGCGGGAGCGACGAGGCGACGACGCGCGGCGACACGGGCGAGGTCATCGCCGAGGCGTTCCAGCGCTCGCACGACTCGAGTGGATCCACCGCGGGCAACGCCGCCGCGCTCATCCTGAAGGACATGCCGGGGGTCGCGGCACTCAACGCTCCGATCACGGCGACCGGGGAGCTCATCCTGACGAGCTCCCACACGCTGCCGGAGGGCTTCGGCTCGAGCGGAGCCGCGAGCGGGACCACCGACGGCAAGGACGTCGACGCGGAGCTGATCGACGGCGAGCTGCCCATGCACTCGTCCCCGTCGCCGATCGCGGCCTCCAGCGCCGTGAGCACGTCGAAGGCGCCGGGCGAGGTCATCCGTCCGCCAGCGCCTGAGAAGAACCACAAGCTGATGCTCACGCTGGGCATCACCGCCGGCGTGCTCGGCGTCGCCCTCATCGGCGTCGTCGTGTACGTCTTCGCCAGCGGGGTGTTCACCAACTGACGCGCAGCGCCTTCGCCGGCCAGCCCCGCACGATCGACGACCTCGAGGAGACCTCGTCCATGCCCACAGCCGAATCGCTGGAGATGCTTCGCATCGCCGCGACCGCCGCCGATGCGAAGGGCGGCACGGACCTCGTGGCGCTCGACGTGTCGGAGCCGCTCCCTCTCGTCGACGTCTTCCTGCTCGTCTCCGGCCGCAGCGAGCGCAACGTCGCCGCGATCGCGGACGAGATCGAGGACGAGATGGTCGCGGCCGGCTTCAAGCGCCTCCGTCGGGAGGGGCGGCAGGAGTCGCGCTGGGTGCTCGTGGATTTCGGCGACCTCGTCGTCCACGTCTTCCACGACGAGGAGCGCTCGTTCTATGCGCTCGAGCGGCTGTGGAAGGACTGCCCGACGGTCCCCGTCGCGCTTCCCGAGCGGCCCGGCGCCGCCGACGACGCGGCGGGCGCGCCCGGGGTGTGAGCGATTTCGTGTCGCTCCGAACGGTGTTGTAAGCTTGTCGAGTTGCCTCGCGAAGCGGGCAACGCCTTCGGGCCTGTGGCGCAGCTGGTAGCGCACCTGCATGGCATGCAGGGGGTCAGGGGTTCGAGTCCCCTCAGGTCCACTCGAGCGTTTTGAGACAGCACTCGTACACGATGGCTCCGAACCACTCCGGTTCGGAGCCATCGTCGTGTCGGCTGCTCGGTGATCTGGCGCGATGACGTCTTCTGAGAACCCGCGCCGGGTCGTGTTCCGGATGGTGCGGCCGCCGCGGCGACGGGGCCTCTTCCGGGTCGACCCTGACGGGCTCTGCTGACCGTCCGTCCTCACACACTTCGATCAGAGGATCATTTGGAGCACACCGCCTTCCGGTGCCCGGTGCGGCACCTCCTCGAGCGCCGATGACACGCCATCACGAGTGGGCGGTGCGATAGCGAGCGGCTTCCGCATGTCTTCGGGCCGGAGGGTGTGACGCGAAGGCAGTGTCATGATGTCGTCCCCTCAGGCGGCGTCGCCCGGATACGGCTTCAGCTCGGCGAGAACCTCGTTGAGGGCCTCGGTGCTGGAGGGGTGTGTCCAGATGCCGTCCCGCAGCTCGTCGGCCGTGACGTCCGCCCTGATGGCCAGGGCCACCAGGTTGATCAGCTCCTGCGAGTCGATGCAGAAGAGGGACGCCCCGAGCACCCTGCGGCTTGTCGCGTCCACGGTGAAGGTGATGATCCCTGAAGCGTCGCCCACGATCTTGGGGCGGGGCATCGCGGCGATGGACGCCACGGGCTTGGAGGCGTAGAGCACCTCGTACCCTGCCCGCACGGCCTCGTCGGGGCTCATCCCCACCTGGGAGAGCGGGGGTGTGATGAACGTCGTGTTCGGGACGGCGACGCGATCGGCGCGGGTGCGCTCTCCCGACCCGGCGAGCTGATCCCAGACGATGCGGTTGTCGTCGAGGGAGATGTAGGTGAACTGGGGTCCGCCGTTGACGTCGCCCACGGCGAAGACCCCGTCGGCGGTGGTGCGCAGCCGGTCATCGACCGTCACGTACCCGTGCTCATCGGTCTCGATGCCCGCGGCCTCGAGGTCGAGGTCCGCGGTGACGGGCGTGCGGCCGACGGCGACGAGCACGGCGTCGGCCTCGACACCGCCGTCGGCGAGCCGGACCACGAGCGAATCTCCGGCCTGCTCGATCGCCTCCACTCCGGCGTCCTGCCGGATGACGATCCCCGACTCGGTGAGGACCTCGTGCACCGACTGGGCGACCGTCGTCTCGATCCGAGGCAGGAACCGGTTCCGCGAGTCGAGCACCGTGACGGCGGAGCCGAAGTGCTGGAACATCCCGGCGAACTCGAGGCCGATGAACCCTCCGCCGATGATCGCCAGGCGCCGCGGGAACGGAGCCGCGTGCTGGATGGTCGTGGAGTCGTAGACGCGGGGGAGATCGAGGCCGGGGATGTCCGGTTTCGCGGGGATGGCGCCGGTTCCCAGCACCACCTGCTCTCCCGTGATGACGAGATCGCCGTCGATGGTGGTCACGGTGACCTCGCGCGGTCCGGTGAAGCGTGCGGTGCCGTCCACCAGGGTGGCGCTGCCCTCCAGCATCCCGTGGTTCGCCGCGTTGAGCCGGGAGATCAGGGCGTCGCGCTCGGCGACCGCGGCGGTGAAGTACTCCTGGGGGTCGTCCTCGGGGCGGCGCTGCTCTGCCGAGACGACGAGGTCCTTCGTCGGCACGCAGGCGACGTTGATGCACGTGCCGCCGTACATGTCCTGGCTCCTCTCGACCATCGCCACGGACCTCCCCGCGGCGGCGTAGCGCTTGGCGAGCGTCTTGCCCGCCTTCCCCCACCCGATGACCAGCAACTGGACCGACAGGCTCGAACTCATGGACCTGCTCCTTCGTGGATTGCCCGGCCTGTGGGGCAGGGCGACGCGATCAGGTGACAGGGCCGATGCTACGCCGGAGAAGTGCACGAACTGACGGGTGCCGAGCCTGACAGTCCCTCCTCGTCATGCTCTCACTTGTTATCGAAATTGATAGTATGAGTCGATGGTGCTTTCAGGGCGGAGAGACGGAGGGATTCCGATCCCTCCGTTCGGGGTCGAATCGCGCCGGTGGACTCCTCACCCGCGTTCGCCGCTTCCGAGGGCACAGATCGTTCGTCAGACGGGCGAGTACGAGTCCCTCGTTCCGCCGCGGATCGGCGACTGGTCGCCTCACCTGCCGAGCGAGATCGCCGCAGACATCGATGAGGCCACGGCGGCCCTGCGTGATTTCGACGTCCACGCCCAGATCCGACTCGGCGCGGACAGTCCCGTTCTCGGACCGATGTCGGCGATCCTGCTGCGCACGGAGAGCGCGTCGAGCAGTCAGATCGAGCAGCTGACGACGTCCGCCCGGCAGCTCGCCCTCGCGGAGCTCGGCGAGACCGACAAGGTGAACGCCAACACCGTCATCCGCAACGTCCGTGCGATGGAGGCGGCGCTGCGCGTCGCTGACCGTCTCGATGCCGATGCCGTCCTCCGCATGCACGAGGAGCTGACCGCCGACGATCCGACGACGCGCGGGGAATCCGGCCGCTTCCGCCGGGAGCTCGTCTGGGTGAACGGCGACGATGCCGGTCCGCTGAATGCCGAGCTGATCGCGCCGCAGCACATTCTCGTGCCCGAGGCGGTCGGGGACGTGCTCGCGTTCATGGGACGCGTCGACATCCCGAGCCTGGCGAAGACCGCGATCGCGCACGCGCAGTTCGAGACCATCCACCCGTTCGTCGACGGCAATGGCCGCACCGGGCGCGCGATCGCCCAGTCGATCCTGCGTCGCGACGGCATCACGCGCAACATCACCGTTCCGCTGTCGGCCGGACTGCTCACCGACACCGAGGCGTACTTCCGCGACCTCACGGCGTACCGACGCGGTGACGCCGCCCCGATCATCCGCCGGTTCGCGATCGCCGCCCGGTACGCGTCGAGCACGGGAGGCGAGCTCGTCGACGCTCTCGCCGACGAGCTCGACTCGGCTCGCGGACGCCTGGCGGGTGTGCGCAGCAGCTCGAAGGCGTGGGATGTCCTGCCGGCCCTCGTCGGGCAGCCGGTCGTGAACACGGCATACCTCCGCGACAGGATCGGCCTCACCGAGCCGTCGGCCCACCGCGCCCTGGCGACCCTGGCCGAACGCGGCGTGCTCCGCGAACGCACGGGGTTCTCGCGCAATCGCGTGTGGACGCACGACGGCATCCTCAGCGTGCTCGACGACTACGCCGACAGGATCCGGCGCGTGCGGGGGTGACTCTTCCCCGATGCGGGCGGCGGGGCGTCACCCCGCGTGGGCGAAGTCGACGATCGCGCGGGTCAGCGTCGCGTCGTCGACCCCGTGCCACTCGCCCGGGAGGATGCTCAGGCGCGCGTCGGGGAGCGCCTCCTCCAGCTCGCGCCCCCACGTGTGGATCTCCGGCGCCGTCGAGTCGGATGCGATGACGATGGTGGGCTGGCGCACCGAGGCGAATCGCGTCGCCGGGGTGCCGGGGAGGAAGGTCAGCTCATGGAGGAGCGACGCGGCGTCGCGCAGCGTCTCCTCCGCGGGAGCGGGCAGCTGTGCGAGCACGTCATCCGGGACGCCGACGACGTCGGTCTGGAACCACCGGTGGAGCACCGCGGGGCCCTCGGCGAGACGACGCTCGCCCTCAGCACGGAACGCGTGATCCGGGTCAGGCTCGTCGTACAGGGGCGGTTCGAGGAGCGTCAGGCGCGCGATGGGCGCGCCCGCTTCGGCGGCGATGAGCGAGAGCGTGGCTCCCGAGGAGAACCCGTAGACCGTGACGGGCCCCGCCGACAGGCCGATGATCGCTGTGAGGTCCTCCACCTCGCGACGGACGTCGTAGGGCTCGGTGCTCCCACTCTCGCCCGTGCCCCGGCGATCGTACGTCCAGACCGTGAAGTGCGCGGCGAGGGCATCGGGCAGGGTGGGCTGCGGGGTGGTCGTCCGAGAGACGCCGACGCAGTGGACCATCACGAGGTCGGGACCGGAGCCGGCTCGGCTCCAGGCGATGGGAGTGCCGTCGGCCGAGGCGACGACGCCCTGGGCCGGTGCGGATGCGGGTTCGGTGCTCATGGGAGGTCCTCTCGTGTGGATGAGGCGGGTCGTGTGCGTCGGTGCGACACCACCCGGGCTGTGAACTATCATTAACATAGTGAGAACGATGCTGTCCAGACCCGAGCGGGGGAGAGATGCCGATCAGACGCGCCTATGCCGACCACGGGGACGCCTGTGCCGCATCCCACGCGATGGAGCTCCTCGGCGACCGCTGGACCTACCCGCTGCTGAGGGAGACGATGCTCGCGCCGAAGCGCTTCGCGGAGCTCGAGGCGGCGCTGCGGGGGATCACTCCCGCGGTTCTGACCGCACGGCTGCGCCAGCTGGAGGCGTCCGGCCTGATCGAGCGGACGACGCTGCCCGCGCGCGTCGTGGCGTACGCGGCGACCACGTGGGCGAAGGAGCTGCGGCCCGTCTTCGAGTCCCTGGGGCGGTGGGCCCTGCGGTCTCCGGTGCGCGCGGTCGACGGGTGCGGGCTCACTCCCGACGCCATCGCCCAGTCGATGCTGACGATGGCGCCGCCCGTGGCGATGGCTCCGCCTCTCGCACTGGAGCTCCGCCTGTCCGACATGCGCATCGGCCCCGGTGCGACGCCGTACCGCTACCGGCTCCGCTGGGACGGCCGGCTCTCGATCGAGCGCGGCGAGGCCCCGGACGCCGCGGCGACACTCGCCGGCGACTCATCGACATGGGCTGCCGTCCTGTACGAGGGCCGCGGCCTCGACGCCATGGACGTCACGGGGGACCGAGCGGAGGCGGGACGCCTCGTCGCCGCGTTCGCCGGCGTCCTCGACGCCGCCCGTATGCCGACCGGGGCATGAGGCACGGCGCCCGCTGACGGCCGTCAGCCCTGGGGTATCGGCGGTCCGAGCCACAGCAGGATGAGGAACACGACCGCGACGAGTGCGACGAGGAGAACGACCGAGAGCACCACGTGACGCAGGATCCACGCCTGCACGTGCTCGACGAAGCCCCTCGGCGCGTCGCCGCCCGGTGCGAGTCGCCAGCCGCCCGCGAGCAGGCCGCGCCGGTCGACCACGACGTCGAACGGGACCGTCGCGAACGGCACGATGGCCAGGACGAGGCCGGCGATGCCGAGCGGTGCGCGCCACCTCTGGTTCACCCAGACGAAGACGGTCACGGTCGCATAGCTCAGGAAGATGAATCCGTGGACGCCCCCGGCGATCGGCACGAGGTCGGCGACGTCGCCGGCGCGCAGGAGCAGCGCGGCGATGAGTCCGGCCCACGTGAACATCTCGGCGATGGCGAACGTCCGGAACAGGGCGCGAGGGGTCACGATCTGCGGGTCCTCTCTGTCAGGCACGAACGGGCTTCCTCTCACTCTGGCGCATCCGCCGTGTCCCCGGCCACCAGATGCGGTCGCCGACGAGCGCGAAGATGGCTGGCACGATCACGGTGCGCACGACCAGCGTGTCGACGATCACGCCGACGCCGACGATGAGGCCGAGCTGTCCGAGCGTGACGAGGGGGAGGACGCCCAGGGCCGCGAACACGGCGGCCAGCACGATGCCGGCGCTCGTGATCACGCCGCCGGTGTGCGCGACCGCCTCGACCACGCCCGTGCGGGTGCCGAGGGACGCGGCCTCGGCTCTGGCGCGGTGGACGAGGAAGATCGTGTAGTCGATGCCGAGGGCGACGAGGAAGAGGAACGCGAGCAGGGGAACCTGCAGATCCAGCGCCTGCTGCTCGAACAGTATCCGTATCTGCCACGCCCCGGCGCCGATCGC
>JBQDDT010000147.1:0-2815 GCA_052092505.1 Microbacterium sp.
GACGAGGTCGCCGAACCACATGTGCGCCATCTCGTGGAGGATCGTGTTCGCGCGCGCCTCGTGCTGCGCCCGCGTGGACGCGCCACGGAAGACGTACGACTCCGTGAAGGTGACGAGTCCGGGGTTCTCCATCGCGCCGAGGTTGTACTCGGGGACGAAGATCTGGTCGTACTTCCCCCACGGATAGGGGAATCCGAAGGTCTCGTCGAAGAAGTCGAGCCCCTGCCTCGTGATCTCGAGGATCTCTTCCGCGTCGAGATGCTCGAGGAGCGCCGCACGGCAGAGCACGCCGAGCCGCACGCTCTGGGAGCCGCGCGACCACTCCCCCTCGACCCGGTGGTACGGGCCGGCGACGAATGCCGTGAGATAGCTCGGCAGCGGGAGGGTCTGCGCGAACCGGACGCGCCGGTGCGTCGTCTCGTCTGCGATCTCGACGGCCTCGCCGTTGCTCAGAGCACGCCATCCGGCGGGGACGAGCGCCTCGAACATCCAGCGCGCCTTCGCGTCGGGCTGCTCGAGGCACGGGGTCACGCGTCGCGCGTCGGCCGGCTCGTACTGCGTGTAGAGGTACGTCTCCCCGTCGGCCGGATCGACGAACCGGTGCAGACCCTCGCCGCTCACGCTGTAGCGGCCGACCGCGTCGACGACGATCGCGTTGCGGCCCTCCCTGAGCCCCGCGATCCGGATCCTGGCGCCGTCCCAGACCACCGGAACGTCGTCGTCGTTGACGCGCACGCGGTCGACGCGCTCCCCGAGGAAGTCGATCCACGTCTCCGGTGCGCCCGCATCGAGGATCATCTCGGACGTGACGGGGAATCCGGTGCGGTTCGGGTCAGGAGCCTCGCGCACGTCGATGCGGACGCGCACCTCGTGCAGGTCGATGACGGCCGCTCGGGCGGCAGTCTCCTCACGCGTGAGGTTCGCGGAGTGGTTCGGGGAGGTCATCCCTCCATGGTGGCACCGCGCGCCGCCACCCGAGCCGGTCCGTCAGTACGCGACGGTGAAGCGCTCGCGACGGTGCTTCGGCTCGGCGACCTCATCGGCGATCGCGAGGCCGAAGTCGGCGCCCGAGATGAACGACTCCCCGTCCGCGTCGGTCACGAGGACGTCGCCGCCCGTGCGGTAGCTGCCGCGTGCCTCGCCCGGTGCGTACGAGCCGAAGCCCGCGGCCGGGCTGATGTAGAACCAGTCGAGGTCGTCGGTCCGCTCCCGCAGCGCGTCGAGCATCCGTGCGGCCTCGCGCGCCTCTTCCTGGATCGCGTCGGGGAAGCCGTCGGTGTCGAACAGGAGCGGCCCGCCCTCGGAGGCCTGCAGGGACCCGGCCCCGCCGATGACCCCGAGGCGCACGCCCGTCGCGGCGGCGACGTCGGCGAGCTGCGCCACGCCGGTCTCGAGGCGTCCGACCATGTCGCCGCGCGGGGACGCCGCGACGACGACGACGTCGGCGTCGCCGGCGATCCGCTCCGCGACCGCGCGGTCGGTGAAGTCTCCCTGGCGGTACTCGGCACCGGGAACGGGGCTCTCGGCGGCCGCGCGCGCGTACGCGACGACGTCGACCCCCTTCTCGAGCGCGGCGCGCACGATGTGCTCCCCGGCGTATCCGGTGGCACCGATGACGGCGAGACGAGTCATGACATTCCTCCTGATGAGATGAGACCCGCCGTGCGGCGGGACGCGAGAGCGGGGACACGGCCCCGCGAGTTCACTGCTTCGTCGTGCGCTCGACCGACATGACGAGGATCACGCGGTCGGCCGCATCCGGCGGAGGCGCGGACTCCTCGCCGCGGTACCTGGCATGCAGGTGAACGTAGAACGACCCGGTCGGGTCCGGCCGCGCCTCCACGAGCCGACCGCGCACCTCGAGGTAGCGCAGCGGATTGTCCGGATCGACGATCGAGACCGCCATCGACGGATTGCGCTGGAGGTTCCGGTACTTCTGACGCGTCGAGGTGTGCGTGAACAGCAGGTGCTCGCCGTCGAACTCGAACCACATCGGGTTGACCTGCACCGCACCGTCGGGGCGGATCGTCCCGAGATGGGCGTACAGGGGCTGTTCGAGGAGAGGACGGTAGTCAGCGGGGATGGAGTCGTCTGCGCTCATATCGCCATGCAACCAGGGAACTGCCCCGGGCATTCCCCGCACTTCCGCGCGGCGGGACGGCGGCGTCCGAGTCGACGCGGCGACGGGAGTCGAACCCGCTGCACGACAGGTATGAACCGCCGCCCGAGACCACTCGGATCGCCGCGATGGCCCCCATGCTAGCGACCGCGCCGGCCCCTGTCACCGGGTGTGACGCCGGATTGCGAGCCGCCGCGTCAGAGGGCGCCGGAACCGCGCTCGAGCCGGCGGAACGTCCGGTTCTCGTAGAGCAGCGGCGCCCCGTCCGTGCCGGGGATCACCGCCGTGACGTCGGCGACAATCAGCGCGGAGTCGGAGACGCGGATGCTCTCGCGGATGCGCCCGCGCAGGGTCGCCCTCGTGCCCGTGAGCGACGCGTCGCCGTCGCCGTCGAACGACCACCCCTGCTCGGGGACGAAGCGCTCCCCTCCCGTGACGGCGAAGGCGCGGGCGGTCTCGACGTGACGGTCGGTCAGGAAGTGGATCGACAGGTTGTCGGCGCCGAGGATGGCGCCGGCGGTCCCCGTCGCCCTGGTGACAGAGAACGACACGGCCGGAGGGACCGCTGCGACCGAGCTGACGCTCGAGGCCGTCAGTCCGACCGGCCCGTCCGGGGTGCGGGCGGTCACGATCGTGACCGCCGCGGGATGCATCCGGAACACGGCCTTGAACGCGTCGCCGAGTTCCTGCTCATTC
>JBQDDT010000147.1:2825-6806 GCA_052092505.1 Microbacterium sp.
TCAGTCACGTGCATACCGCGACCGTCCGTCCTCTCGGAGGGGGTGGGATCCGCGCGGAGCGCCCGTTCACACGCTGAGCCTGCGGTAGCGCTGGAGGCGGCGCAGCCCCTGACGGGCCGGCTCCGCCGCGGGGCGCAGCGCCCGCTCGAGGCGCTCTCCCGCCACGACGACGTCCAGGTCGATGCCGATCGCGACGAGCCCGTCGGCCGGCCGATCGGTCGGCGCCGTCTCGACGTGGATCGAGCGCCCCACCCGGTGCACGGTGTACGCGCGGGCCCCTTTCGCCGTGCGGACGGGGACGGTCCCCTTGATCCGGTAGGCGTGCGCCGGCGGGTCCTCGAGGAGGTCGAGGAGCGCGCCGGCGTCGACGGGCCCGGGGGACGTGGCGCTCGCGGAGGCCGCGTGCGCGTGATCGGCATGACCGGCGTGCTCCTCGCGCAGCAGCTGGGACAGGGGCAGCTGATCGATGGGGTCCTCAGTGCCCGAGACGTCGAACACGAGTGCGGGATCGATCGCGCCCCGCGCCGCCGGGACGACCTCGACGGAGGGGTTGTGATCGCGCACGAGAGCTGCCAGCTCGGCGATCCGCGCGTCCCGCTCGTCCTCGGCGATCAGGTCGATCTTGTTGACGACGGCGAGGGTGGCGGCGCCGTAGCGCGCCGGCGCCACGAGGCCCTCCGCGACCGAGCGCTCGTGCTCGACGGCGTCCACGACGTCGACGACCCCGCCGAGGCGGGCGCGCTCGGCCCCGCTGAAGCGGATGAGGCGTGCGAGGGCCACCGGCTCGGCGACGCCACTGGCCTCGACGACGATCGCGTCGAGGCGGAGCCGCGGATCCGACAGCTTCTCGAGCGCGCCATCGAGCCCACCGGCGTCGGGCAGGCAGCAGACGCATCCGCCGGCGATCGATGCGGCCTCGTCGACCTGGCCGACGACCAGTCCGGAGTCGACGTCGATGGCGCCGAAGTCGTTGATCACGACGCCGATGCGGGCGCCGGGCGCCGCGAGGAGGTGGTTCAGCACCGTGGTCTTCCCCGCACCGAGCGGACCCGTCAGCGCGATCACCGGAACGCTCATCCCGTGCCTCCTGCCTGTCGAACGACTGCCCGTTCCACCGTACGGGCGCGAGAGGGCGCGAGGCGCTCACCGCGGGTCGCGCGGCACACCACCGGATGACGCGCCGTTGCTCCCCAGGGTCGGTAGATTTGCCCTATGAGCGATCCCGTCGACCCCACCACCACGACCGCCTGGGCGGAGCTGCGCGCCGCGGCAGACGGCTTCACGCCGGATCTGCGCGGCTGGTTCGCCGATGACCCCGCCAGGGCCGAGCGGCTGAGCCTCCCCGTCGCCGACCTCCACGTGGACCTGTCGAAGAACCTCGTCACGGACGACATCCTCGCCTCTCTCGTGGCGCTCGCGCGCGAGACGGGCGTCGCAGAGCGCTACGCCGCGATGCTCTCCGGCGAGCACATCAACACGACGGAGGACCGTGCCGTCCTGCACACCGCCCTCCGCCGCCCCGCGGGGTCCCCGCTGGTCGTCGACGGGCAGAACATCGACGCCGACGTGCAGGAGGTCCTCGCGAGGGTGTCGGCGTTCGCGGACCGCGTGCGTGCCGGGCACTGGGTCGGCGTGACCGGCAAGCGCGTCACGCACGTCGTCAACATCGGCATCGGCGGCAGCGACCTCGGACCCGTGATGGTCAACGAGGCGCTCGCCCCCTACGCCGACGCGGGGATCGAGGCGCGCTTCGTCTCGAACATCGACCCGACCGACATCGCGCAGAAGCTCGCGGACCTCGACCCGGAGACGACGCTGTTCGTCGTGGCGTCGAAGACGTTCACGACGCTCGAGACACTCACGAACGCGCGGATCGCACGCGCCTGGATGTGGGACGCGCTCATCGAGCGCGGCGTCATCGACGGAGAGGACGAGGCACGCAACGAGGCGGTCGCCCGCCACTTCATCGCCGTGTCCACGGCGCTCGACAAGGTCGCGGAGTTCGGGATCGACCCGCAGAACGCGTTCGGGTTCTGGGACTGGGTCGGCGGCCGCTACTCCGTCGACTCGGCGATCGGGACGTCTCTCGCGATCGTGTTCGGCCCCCCGGTGTTCCGCGAGTTCCTCGCGGGCTTCCACGCGGTCGACGAGCATGTGAGGACGACGCCGCTCGAGCGCAACGTCCCCGTGCTGCTGGGGCTGCTGAACGTCTGGTACGCGAACTTCCTCGGCGCCCAGACCCACGCGGTGCTCCCCTACGCGCAGCAGCTGCACCGCTTCCCCGCATACCTCCAGCAGCTCACGATGGAGTCGAACGGCAAGTCCGTGCGCTGGGACGGGACCCCCGTGACGACCGGCACCGGCGAGGTCTTCTGGGGTGAGCCCGGCACGAACGGTCAGCATGCCTTCTACCAGCTGATCCACCAGGGCACGCGCCTGATCCCCGCCGACTTCATCGCCTTCGCCAACCCCGCCTACCCGCGCGAGGACGGCGGCCGCGACGTGCACGGCCTGTTCCTGGCGAACTTCCTCGCGCAGACGAAGGCTCTCGCCTTCGGCAAGACCGCGGAGGAGGTCGAGGCGGAGGGCACGACCGGTCCGCTCGTCGCGGCGCGCACGTTCAGCGGCAACCGGCCGACGACGTCGATCTTCGCGCCCGCGCTGACGCCGTCCGTGCTCGGCCAGCTCATCGCGCTGTACGAGCACGTCACCTTCACGCAGGGCGTCGTCTGGGGCATCAACTCGTTCGACCAGTGGGGCGTCGAGCTGGGCAAGCAGCTCGCGCTCCAGATCGCCCCGGCCATCGAGGGCGACCCGGCCGCGATCGACGCGCAGGACCCGTCGACCCGCGCACTGCTGGCCTACTACGCCGACCACCGCGAGGCGTAGGGCGGGGGTCAGCCGAGCGGTGGCGGGCCGTCGGCCGTGGGGCTCTTCGTGGTCCAGCCGAGCTCGCGGCCGCGTTCGAAGAAGTGCCGGAAGCTGTAGACGAGCGGGCTCCAGCGCGTGGGGTCGATGACGTCCGTGCCGGGCTTGAGGACCTCCGGGAGCGCGTGCACGCGCAGCACCTCGGCCTCGACCATGTAGTACGTCTCGTTCAGCCCGAGCGTCGCACGGCGCACGCGCGCCTCGAACTGGATGGGGCACTCGCGCACGCGCGGGACGGAGACGACGTCGGAATCCTGCGGCGTCAGACCGGCGGCGGCGAACTTGTCCGGCTCGTAGCGATAACGGGGCAGCTTCCCCTCGGGGACCGGATCGCGCCCCGTCGTCCCGTCCAGACGCACGACGGCCTTCCACTGCTCCCCCGACGGGAAGTTCACGGTCAGCTCGTCGCGCTCGAGGAGGTTCCGCACGCTCTGGCCGTCGGTCTCGAGGCCGAGGACGAGGTACGGACCGAGTGCCCAGTACGACGAGGCCGGGGCGAGATTGTGGGTGCCGTCGGCGTTCTCCGTGGCAACGAGATACGCGGGCGTGCCGACGTAGAGGGCCGGCGGATCGACGACGGCGTGCTCGTCTGCGGGCGGTTCGGCCACGGGCTCCTCCTCATGACGGCCCTGCTGCGTCCGCACGGGCCCCTCCGACGCTAGCGCAGGTCGGGGTCGACGGCAGCGGCCGCCGTGTCACGCACCGTCATCGCGCGACGAAGGGCTGACCGAAGTCTCCGGAGAACCCCCGTTCGGCGCCGGACACCACCGATTAGGGTGATTCACGGCCCCTGCGCCACCCGCCCCCGGTCGAATCGGAGAACGCCCATGCCCGTCCCCACCGCGTCGACTCACGACTCGTCCTGGCTGGGCCCCCTGATCGACTGGGTCGTGTCGCTGATGGACGTCCTCGGGCCCGCGGGCGTCGGACTCGCGATCGCGCTGGAGAACCTCTTCCCGCCGATCCCGAGCGAAGCGGTCCTGCCGGCCGCCGGCCTCGCGGCCAGCCGCGGCTCGTTCGGCGTCGTCGAGACGATCCTCTTCGCCACGCTCG
>JBQDDT010000148.1:0-6750 GCA_052092505.1 Microbacterium sp.
CGGATCGCACTCCCCTCGGCACGGACCGCGCACGCGTCGGGATCGCGCGCCCAGGGGGTCCGCTAGCGTTGGGGGCATGACCCAGCCCGTGATCGTCTCGGTCCCGACCGAGCACCTCGCCGACGACGTCCGCGCCCACCTCGATCCGTCTCTCGACATCGAGCTCCTGCTGTGGAAGCCGGAGGACGCCGCTCCGGCCGAGCGGATCGACATGGTCGTCATGCCGTACATGGCGAAGCCCGGAACGATCGCGCCGGCCCTCGCCGATGTGCGGCCGCGCCTCGTCCAGGGGCAGTCGATCGGCTACGACGGCGTCGACGACTACCTGCCGACCGGCCTCGTCTTCGCGAACGCCTCCGGGGTGCACGAGACGGCGACGGCCGAGCTCACGATCGGGCTGATCCTCATGGCGCAGCGCGACCTCGTCGACTTCGTGCACCAGCAGGATCGCGCCGAGTGGACCAAGTCGTGGTCGCGCGGCCTCGCCGACCGGAGGGTCCTGCTCCTCGGCTACGGCGGCGTCGGCAAGGCGATCGCGGCCCGGCTCGCGCCCTTCGAGGTCGAGGTCGTGCCGGTCGCCTCCTCGGCGCGCACCGAGGACGGCGTCGCGGTCCACGCGATCTCGGACCTGCCGGAGCTCGCCGCCGGCGCCGACATCCTCGTCAACGCGCTGCCCGGCGGCGCCGCGACCGCCGGCCTCATCGACGACGCGATCCTCCAGGCGCTCCCCGACGACGCCCTCGTGGTCAACATCGGGCGAGGGCCGACGGTCGACACCGACGCGCTCGTCGACCACCTCCGGCGCGGCCGCCTGCGCATGGCGAGCGACGTGTTCGATCCGGAGCCCCTGCCGGCCGACCACCCGCTGTGGTCGCTGCCGAACGCGATCGTCGCGCCGCACGCCGGCGGCATCAGCAGGGCGATGTTCACGCGGATCGCCCGCCTCGTCGCCGATCAGGCGGCACGGCTCGCGCGCGGCGAGGAGCCGGCGAACGTCGTCCTGCGCACCTGATCCGGTCGGCTTCCGGCGCTGCCACGGCGTGGCCCTCGCCCCACGGCCATGGCTGGGGCGAGTACGACGCTCCCGCCGAAGTTCATGGGAGCGACAGACGCCCTCGTCTCGCCGCCACGTACTCACCCGGGAGGACGGCGGCAATGCAGCGGGTCAGCTCGACGTCGCGCGTGCGGTGCTGCACCCTCGGGGCGAGACCGCCCGCCCGGCGAGTGAACGCCTGATCGCCGAGCGTACGGCCCGTCAGCCGTACGCTCGGCGATCAGGCGCGGGAGCGCGTCAGACGGTCGTGTAGCCGCCGTCGATCAGGTAGTAGGCGCCCGTGACGAACGAGGCGTCGTCGGAGAGCAGGAAGCGGATCACCTTCGCGATCTCGTCCGACCGGCCGAGGCGGCCGAGCGGGTGCTTCGCGACGAGCCCCTGCTTGATCTCCTCCGGCGCGCCGGCGAGCAGCGGGGTGTCGATGTAGCCCGGGCCGACGGCGTTGATCCGCAGGCCCTGCGGGCCGTACTCGGCCGCCGCGTTCTTCGTGATCCCGACGACCGCGTGCTTGGTCGCCGTGTAGGCGCCGTTGCCGAGGGCGGCGACCGTGCCGTGGATCGACGCCATGTTGACGATGGCGGACTCCTCCGCGCCCGTCTCGAGCATCGCGGGCACCTGGTAGCGCATGCCGTACGCGACGCCGTTGAGGTTGATCCCGACGACGGTGTCCCAGGCGTCGATCTCCATCTCGCCGATGGGAGCGCTCGCGCCGCCGATGCCGGCGTTGTTGACGGCGTAGTTGAGCTTGCCGTACGTCGAGACGGCGAACTCGACCGCCTTCCGGCTGTCGTCGGCGACCGCCGTGTTCCCCTCGAACGCGACCGCCTCGCCGCCGGCGGCGGCGATCTCGTCCGCGACCCGCTGCGCCGCGTCGAGCTTGATGTCGGTGACGACCACCTTCGCGCCGAGCGCGGCGAGCTCCTTCGCGGTGGCCTCTCCGATGCCCGATCCGCCGCCCGTGACCAATGCGACCCTGCCGTCGAATGCCATAATTGAACCTCCGGTCTCTCGCGCTCAAACTGCATGCATGCGCATGAAGTTCCTGTTCCCATGCTACTCCTGGGCGCGCCGCCCGGATCAGCCGCCGCGAAGATTTCTCTCGCGGTTCACCCCTCCTCGATGGAACGATGACCCTATGACGACCAGCACCGCCGCGCGCCCCGGCGCGATCGACCGCTTCTTCCACATCTCGGAGCGCGGCTCCACGGTCGGAACCGAGATCCGCGGAGGGCTCGTCACCTTCTTCGCGATGAGCTACATCATCGTGCTGAACCCCCTCATCATCGGCACCTCCCCCGACGGCACGGGCCAGCTGCTCGGCGGCGGCACCGACGTCCCCAACCTCGGGATGATCGCCTCGGCCACCGCCCTCGTCGCCGGCGTGATGTCGATCCTCATGGGCGTCGTCGCGAACTTCCCGCTCGCGCTGGCCGCGGGCCTCGGCGTCAACGCGATCGTCGCGTTCTCGATCGCCGCCCTGCCCGATGTCACGTGGGCCGACGCCATGGCCGTGATCGTGATCTCGGGCGTCGTCATCCTGGTCCTCGTGCTCACCGGGTTCCGCACCGCGGTGCTGCGCGCCGTGCCGGGCCCGCTGAAGACCGCGATCGGCGCCGGCATCGGCATGTTCATCGCGCTGATCGGCCTCGTCAACGCCGGCTTCGTCGTGCAGGGCGATGGCACCCCGCTCGCGATGGGCAACCTCGGCACCTGGCCGATCCTCGTGTTCGTCTTCGGCCTCGTCCTCGCGATCGTGCTGCACGTGCGCAAGGTGCGCGGCTCGATCCTGATCGCCATCCTCGCCTCGACGGTGCTCGCCGTCATCCTCGAGAACACGCTGCACATCGGCACGGGCGGCGACGACAACCCCGGCGGCTTCAACAACGCGCCCACGTTCACCGGCATCTTCTCCCTGCCCGACTTCTCGCTCCTCGGCCAGTTCGACCTCGTCGGCGCGCTGATGAACATCGGCCCGATCACGCTGGTGCTGCTCGTCTTCACCGTGCTGCTCGCCGACTTCTTCGACACGATGGGCACGATGGTCGCCGTCGGCCACGAGGCGCGCCTGAACGACAAGGACGGCAACCCGCCGAAGTCGAAGCAGATCCTGATCGTCGACTCGGTCGCCGCGATCGCCGGCGGCGTGGGCTCGACCTCCTCGAACACCGCGTTCGTCGAGTCGACGGCCGGCGTCGCCGAGGGCGCCCGCACGGGCCTCGCCTCGATCGTGACGGGCATCGCGTTCCTGCTCGCCACGTTCCTCTCGCCGCTCGTCGCGCTCGTGCCCTACGAGGCCGCCGCGCCCGCGCTCGTCGTGGTCGGCTTCCTCATGCTGGCGCAGGTCGCCGGCATCGACTGGAAGAACCTCGAGGTGGCGATCCCGGCCTTCTTCATGATCGCCTTCATGCCCTTCACGTACTCGATCGCCGACGGCATCGGCGCCGGCTTCATCGCCTTCATCGTCGTGAAGGCCGCCCGCGCGAAGTTCCGCGAGATCCACCCGCTCATGTGGGTCGTCGGCGTGCTGTTCGCCATCTACTTCACGATCGACCCGATCCGGGCGCTGCTCGGGGTCTGACCCGACGGGCGGCTCACCCGCGGCGCCGGTCGCGACCGGCCACCCCCGCGTCGGCCTCGGCCTCACGCGAGTCGACGGGACGCGCGCCGGAGACGAGACCGGGGAGCCCGCCGCGACCGGGCGTCGCGATCAGCGTGATGACGACGACGAGCACGAACAGGGCATCGAGCCCCGTCGCGAAGGCCACGAGCAGCTGCCACCCGCCGAGGCCCCCGAGGTACCGCAGGAGGCTCCGCAGAGCGCTCGGGCGGACGCCGCCGCGCCACCGGATCGCGATCGCGGCGTCACCCGGGGTGCGCCCGTCGATCAGCGTGAACAGCGCCGTGGCGACGAACGCCGTGAGGGTGAAGGCGAGGTCGGTCGGCCCGGAGGCGAAGGAGCGGTCGCCGTCGACCAGCGCCCACACGACGCCGACCCCCACGGCCGCGAACGACCCGATCAGCCAGAACGCGACCGCGTCGCACAGCATGCCGAGCATCCGCCGCCAGAAGGTGACCGGGCTCGGGCCCGGGGGACGGTAAGACGCATCGCGTCGACTGAGCCGGGGCTTCAGCACGAGCGAGAGCATGCCGCCGAGAAGCGCGCCGAGGGTGTTGGCGAGGAGGTCGTCGACGTCGAAGAGGCGGTAGGCGCATCCGTAGATCCCCCAGACGCCCGTGTACTGGGTCGCCTCGATCGCGAGAGAGATGGCGAACCCCGTCGCCGCCGACGCGAGCACTCCCCTCCGCCAGACGAGCCGGAGGAAGAACCCGAGCGGTACGAACAGGGCGACGTTGAGACCGAACTGCTGGACCGCGGGATTGCGCGCGAGCGCGCCGAGCGAGCCGGTGGGGTACGACGCGATGTCGCGGACGAACTGCAGCGGCTGCAGCTGCGCGCCGACGCACCGGATCGCGTCGGGGTCGGGCGGCAGGGGAAGGAGTGTGTACGTCCACAGCGCGAGGGCGTACACGAGGAACCCGGCCCACAGCACGAGCTGCCGGAAGGTCAGCCGGCCCTCGCGCCGGTACTGGACCGCCACGAACGGGACGAACAGGACGACGCCGGCGGCGACGCCGAGCAGCATCGCGATGACGCCGGGGAGGATCGGGGAGCCCATCCGACCCAGCGTATCCGCGGCGCGGAGCGGGATTCCACGGCGCCCCTCTCACAACGCAGTCGATCCTGGACGTGCAGCCGGCAGGTTCCCCGGAATTCCCACGGTCGGTCGGCGGACCTCCCTCGGTTCGACTGCGTTGTGCGGGAGTGCCAGGCCGGGGCCCGATGGTGGGGCCGGGCGGGAAGAGAGGTCGGGCGCCGTCAGCGCACGCCGTGCGCCGCGGCGTACTCCTCGA
The DNA here is from genome assembly GCA_052092505.1 of Microbacterium sp. Taxonomy (GTDB): domain Bacteria; phylum Actinomycetota; class Actinomycetes; order Actinomycetales; family Microbacteriaceae; genus Microbacterium. The sequence continues at coordinate 4,967 of JBQDDT010000148.1, forward strand.
CCTCGGCGATGAACGCGGCACGGCGGGCGGGCGTGAGCCAAGACGCCTCGAACGAGTTGATCGCGAGGCGCACGAGCTCGTCCGGCTCGAGACCGGCCTGCTCCGCGAGGGCGACGTAGTTGTCGCCCACGTACCCGCCGAAGTAGGCCGGGTCGTCGGAGTTGACGGTCACGCGCACGCCCTCGCGCAGGAGGGAGACGATCTCCGTGTGCTTCATCTGATCCGTGACGAACCCGTTCGACAGCGGACACGTCGTGAAGCCGAGCCCGCGTTCCTTCGCGACCTCGACGAGCCGCGGATCCTCGACGATGTTCGTGCCGTGGTCGATCCGGTCGACGCCGATGTCCTCGATCACCTGACGGATGTGCTCGATCGAGCCGACCTGGTCGATGTCACAGTGCATCGTCGTGAAGAAGCCCTCGGCCTTCGCGCGAGCGAAGACGGCGGCGAATTTCGACGGCGGGTTGTCGCGCTCGTCGGAGTCGAGCCCGACCCCGACGATCCACGCGCGGTGGTCGAGGGCCTCCATCAGCGTCGACATCGCGTGCTCGGCGGTGAAGTCGCGCAGGAAGCACAGGATGAGCTCGGCCGAGACGCCGAGCTCATCGGCCGCGCGGACGACCGCCCGCCGGTAGCCGGTGATCACGTTCGCGAACGGCACACCGCGGCTGGTGTGCGCCTGCGGGTCGAAGAACATCTCGACGTGGCGCACGCCCTGCTCGTGGGCCTTCACGAGGTACGCCCAGGCGAGATCGTGGAAGTCGTCGGGCGTCTGCAGCACGTTCATCGCCGGGTAGTACACGGCGAGGAAGCTCGTGAGGTCGGTGAAGTCGTACGCCGCCCTCATCTCGTCGACCGAGCTCTCCGCCAGCGCGATGCCGTTGCGCTCGGCGAGCGCGAACCTCAGCTCGGGCTCGAGCGTCCCCTCGAGATGGAGGTGCAGCTCGGCCTTCGGAAGGCCGAGGGCGAAGGCGCGCAGGTCGGTGTCCATGATGGGGTTCCTCTCGGATCTGATCGGGCGGCTCGGGTCGGGCGGACGGCGGGCGGACCGGGTCAGGAGGCCGGTGCCGTGAACAGCGTGCGCACGTCGCCGACGTGCTCGCGTCCCCCGAGCCCGATCAGCTCGAGGATCACGGCCGATCCGACGACCTCGGCCCCGAGGTCGCCGACGAGCTGCTTCGCGGCCGCGAGCGTGCCGCCCGTCGCGAGCACGTCGTCGAGGAGGAGGACGCGCTCCCCCGGCGTGAGGACGTCGGGCGCCTCGATCGTCGCGGTGCCGTACTCGAGGGCGTAGGAGACGGCGGCCGCCGGGCGCGGGAGCTTGCCGGCCTTGCGGATGGCGAGCATCCCGACCCCGGTCTGCGCCGCGATGTAGCCGGCGAGGAGGAAGCCACGGGCCTCGATCCCGCCCACGATGTCGAACGACCCGCGGAACGGCTCCACGATCGCATCGCACACGGCGCGCATGGCGTCGCCGTCGGCGATCAGCGGGGAGATGTCGCGGAAGAGCACCCCAGGCTCCGGGTAGTCGGGGATCTGGGAGATGAGGTTCTCGGCGCGTTCCAGCGCGGCAGTCGTCACGCCATCCAGGGTACCGACCGCGCCGCGTCCCCCACGCCCCGAACGACCCGTTCCGGTGCGAGAAAGTGCTCCAGGATCGGGATCTGAGAGCACTTTGTCGCACCGGAACGGGTCGTGGGGCCGCGACGCGCCTATCTGGATTGGCCGAGGCGACGCAGCGAGTCGAGCGTGATCGCGAGGATGATGACCGCTCCCTTGATGAT
>JBQDDT010000149.1:0-6713 GCA_052092505.1 Microbacterium sp.
GTCCTTCAGCGCCTGCTTCGACTTGATCGTGCCGTAGGTGACGATCTGCGCGACGCGCTCCGACCCGTACTTCTCCGTCACGTAGTCGATGACCTCGCCGCGGCGCCGGTCGTCGAAGTCGACGTCGAAGTCGGGCATCGAGACGCGATCCGGGTTGAGGAAGCGCTCGAAGATCAGGCCGTGCTCGAGCGGGTCGAGGTCGGTGATGCGCATCGCGTAGGCCACCATCGAGCCGGCTCCCGACCCTCGACCGGGGCCCACGCGGATCGCGTTGTCCTTCGACCAGTTGATGAAGTCGGCGACGACGAGGAAGTAGCCGGGGAACTTCATCTGGGTGATGATCCCGATCTCGTACTCTGCGCGCTTGCGCACCTCGTCGGGGATCCCGCCGGGGTAGCGGTAGTGGAGCCCCGCCTCCACCTCCTTGATGAACCAGCTCTCCTCCGTCTCCCCGTCCGGCACGGGGAAGCGCGGCATGTAGTTCGCCTCGGTGTCGAACTCGACGTTGCACCGCTCGGCGATGAGCAGCGTGTTGTCGCAGGCCTCTGGGTGGTCGCGGAACAGCGCGCGCATCTCCTGCGCGGACTTGATGTAGTACCCGTCGCCGTCGAGCTTGAAGCGGTTGGGGTTGTCCATCGTGGACCCCGACTGCACGCACAGGAGCGCCTCGTGCGCGTCCGCCTCGTGCTGGTGGGTGTAGTGCGAGTCGTTCGTCGCGACGAGCGGGATGTTCAGCTCCTTCGCGAGGCGGAGCAGATCCTCGCGGACGCGGCGCTCGATCGAGAGGCCGTGATCCATGATCTCGGCGAAGTAGTTCTCCTTGCCGAAGATGTCCTGGAAGTCGGCGGCTGCCTGCTTCGCCGCGTCGTACTGGCCGAGACGCAGGCGCGTGTGGACCTCGCCGGAGGGACACCCCGTCGTCGCGATGAGACCCTTGGCGTAGGTCTGCAGGAGCTCCTTGTCCATCCGCGGCTTGAAGTAGTAGCCCTCGAGGCTGGAGAGCGAGCTGAGGCGGAAGAGATTGTGCATCCCCTCGTTGTTCTCGCTCCACATCGTCATGTGGGTGTAGGCGCCACCGCCCGAGACGTCGTCGCTCTTCTGATCGGGCGACCCCCACGCGACCCTCTGTCGCTCGGAGCGGTGCGTTCCCGGCGTGACGTAGGCCTCGAGCCCGATGATCGGCTTGACGCCGGCGGCCTTGGCCGCCCGGTAGAACTCGAACGCGGCGAAGGTGTTCCCGTGATCCGTCACCGCGATCGCCGACTGGCCGAGCTCGGAGGCCGCCTGGGTCATCGTGTCGAGCTTGGCCGCCCCGTCGAGCATCGAGTACTCGCTGTGCACGTGCAGGTGGACGAACTCGTCGGAAGCCATGCCCCGATTCTAGGTTCGGCCGCCGACATCGGCGCGTCGCCGCCACCGAGATGAGGACGACCGCCCGGGACGAGCGCCGCCCGCGCCCACCCGTGCGCATCTCGCGCGATTCTCCTCCACTCGGAGGAGCGCCGCTCACACGGGAGCGGCGTCTCCGAGCTCCCGCCGCATCAGCACGCGGGGGAACCCGTTCAGCACCGACCCCGTCTCGGCGGCCTGCACGAACCCCGCCTGCTCGAAGAGCCGCTTCGTGCCGACATACGCCATCGTCAGATCGACCCGCTCCGCCCCGTTGTCGACGGGGTAGGCCTCCACGGCCGGCGCGCCGCTGCGGGCCGCGTGGTCGACAGCGCCGTCGATCAGAGCGTGCGTGATCCCCTGCTTCCGATAGCCAGGGCGCACGCGCAGGCACCACAGGGACCAGACGTCGGCGTCGTCGACATGCGGGATCAGCCGGTTGCGCGCGAAGCTCGTGGCTCGTCGCGGATGCACGGCCGCCCACGCGACCGGCTCGCCGTCGAGGGAGGCGATCACGCCGGGAGGCGGATCCTGGCCGCACAGCTCGCGCACGCGGTCGGCCCTCGCCTCCCCGCGCAGCGCGTTGTTCTCTTTGCTGCCGAGACGATAGCTCAGGCAGAAGCACACGTTCGACGTCGGCTTCTTCGGGCCGACGAGCGCCGCGACGTCCTCGAAGACGGTGGCAGGGCGGACCTCGATGTCCATGGCCCCAGTGTGCCCCCTGCCTCGGACGTCCGTCCACGCCCGCGCCGGCGCGAGTGCGACCGCGCGACGTGCGGACGTCGAGGCGCCGAACGCACTCGGCTCGGGCGATGGTGCGCGGCTCGCTCACGAGGTTCCGCATGGGCTGTGCCGCCTCGTCCGCGCGATCCATCGAAGCCTGTCGGTGCCTCGGCCGCGCGCACACTCCCCCACAGGCCGGACGCCTCGCCCACGGCCCTCCACAGGCGCGCTCATCGGTTGCGGGTGCCGGCGAGCGCCGTCGACACTCGTGACACGCACGAGCGAGAGGATGGGACGGATGGCGCTTCGCGAGGAGCTCGCCCGACGCGGCGGCTGGGTGCATCGAACGGATCTCCTGGAGAGCGGATGGAGCGCCCACCGCATCCTCGCCGCGCGCCGAGCCGAGGGCATCGATCTCCTGCGCCGTCGCTGGCTCGTCCTGCCGGTCATCGCCCCCGCGGTGCGCGAGGCGGCGCGGATCGGCGGCGTCGTCTCGTGCGTCAGCGCACTCGAGCCGCTGGGGCTCTGGGTGCCGCACGGCGCACCGGAGCGCGCGCACCTCGCCGTCCCCGCCCACACGGGCTCCACGTCGCAGACCGCGCTCTGCCACAGGGCCATCCCGATCGTGCCCAGGAACCCTCGTTCCCTCGTCGACGAGGTCGAGAACGTCCTCGCCGGCGTCGCGTCCTGCCTGGCGGAGGAGGACGCGTTCTGCGTCTGGGAATCGGCGACGAACCAGCGCCTCGTGACGCCGGAGCAGCTGCGCAGGATCCGGTGGCGCTCGCGCGTCGCGCAGCGGCTCGCGCGGTCCGTGACGCACCTCTCCGACTCCGGAATCGAGTCGATGTTCGTCTGGCGCTGCCGACGCGCCGGGATCCGGACCGTGCAGCAGGTCTGGCTCGAGGGGCGCCCTGTGGACGCGCTCATCGGCGCGCGCCTCGTCGTGCAGCTGGACGGGTGGGCCTATCACAGCGATCCAGCTCAGCGCCGCGCCGACATCCGTCACGACCGCGCGCTCGTCGCCCGCGGCTACACGGTCCTCCGATTCGACTACCGCGATGTGGTCCACGACTGGCCCCGTGTGCTCGGGGAGCTCCGCCGGGCCATCGCGATCGCCGCCTGAGCCCTCATCTCGAGACGAGGACTCCCGCCTGAGCTGAGTGCGCACACGCGCGGGTCGTACTCGCCTCGGGGTGGGCTACTCACTCGGCATCGCCATACTCACCTCGGCAGGAGCGTCGCGAGCAGCGCACATCCGCCCGAGCTGAGGACGCACGCGAGCGAGATGTACTCACCTCGGGATGGAGCACTCACGTCGGGGGCGGCGCCGTGGGGCCCGCCGGGGCCTGACGCTCAGGCGCCGTCGGCGAGGAGGTCGTAGGCGTGCTGGAGGTCCGGCGGATACGGCGAGGAGAACTCGACCCGCTCCCCCGTGGCCGGATGCTCGAAGGCGAGGCGGTGCGCGTGGAGCCACTGACGGCTCAGCCCGAGGGCCGCCGCGACGGTGGGGTCGGAGCCGTAGAGCGGGTCGCCGATGCACGGATGACGATGCGCGGCCATGTGCACGCGGATCTGGTGCGTCCGGCCGGTCTCGAGGTGGACCTCGACGAGCGACGCGCCGCGGAAGGCCTCGATCGTCTCGTAGTGGGTCACCGACGGCTTGCCGTCCGGCGTGACCGCGAACTTCCAGGAGTGGCTCGGATGGCGTCCGATCGGCGCATCGATCGTGCCGGCGAGCGGATCGGGATGGCCGTGGACGATCGCGTGATAGATCTTGTCGACCGTGCGCTCCTTGAATGCCCGCTTCAGCTGCGCGTACGCGTACTCCGACTTCGCGACGACCATGAGCCCGCTCGTCCCGACGTCGAGCCGGTGCACGATCCCCTGTCGCTCGGCGGCGCCGCTCGTGGCGACGGAGACGCCCCGCCCGAGCAGTGCTCCGACGACCGTGGGCCCTTCCCAGCCGGGCGACGGGTGCGCCGCCACGCCCACCGGCTTGTCGACGACGACGAGGTGGTCGTCCTCGAACACGATGCCGAGGTCCTGCACCTCCTCCGCGACGGCTCGCGGCTCCTCGCGCGGCGTCCATGCCACGTCGACCCTGGCTCCGGTGACCACCCGGTCGGACTTGCGCGCCTCGCGGCCGTCGAGGAACACGCCCCCCGCCTCGGCGACCTCCGCCGCGAACGTGCGAGAGAACCCGAGCAGCTTCGCGAGCGCCGCGTCGATGCGCGCCCCGTCGAGCTCGGCCGGCACCTCGAGCGTGCGCGACTCCATCAGTCGCGCTCCTCGGCCGCCGTCCCCTCGGCGTCGCCGGTGCGCGCCTCAGCCGGATCGTCCGGCGACGTGGCCGCCTCATCGTCCGATGAGACCGTCGTCTCGACCGGGTCGGTCGTCTCGGCGTCCTCCGCACCCGTTCCGGCGCCCGCGGCCCTCTTGTGCGCGCGCGTCCCGTCCAGCTCGACGCCGATGACGAGCAGCAGCGCGACCGTCGCCATCCCGCCCACGATGAAGATGTCGGCGACGTTGAAGATCGCCGGCGTGGGCGTCCAGAACCACATCCAGGGCGTGAGGATGAAGTCGACGACGTGACCCACCGCGAATCCGGGGTCGCGGAAGAGACGGTCGCCCAGGTTCCCGAGCACGCCGCCGAGCAGCAGACCGAGCACGATCGCCCACAGGCGGGAGCGCACGCGCGTGGCCGCGAGGAACACGATCACGGCGGCGACCAGCGCCATCGCGATCGTGAAGACCCAGGTCACCTCCTCGCCGAGCGAGAACGCGGCGCCGGGGTTGAACACGAGGACGAACTGCAGCGCCTCGCCCACGACGGGGTTCGACACCCCGGGCTCGAGGTGGGTCAGCGCGAGGTGCTTGCTGAACTGGTCGGCGGCCAGGACCACCAGCGCGAGGATCGCGATGATGGCACTGGCCGCCGCCGTGCGCAGAGGTGAGCGAGAGCTCACAGGCCGGGGCTCAGAGCCCGATCGCCGACACCGGCGTGTCGGACGAACCGCTGCTGTTGGTGTCGAGGTCCTTCAGCTTGGTCTCGAAGTAGCTGCGCAGCTCCTGGCGGTAGTCGCGCTCGAACGTGCGCAGCTCCGTGATGCGGCCCTCGAGCGACTTGCGCTCGGTCTCGAGCTTGTTGCGGACCTCCTGGCGCTCCTTGTTGGCCTTCTCGACGATGTCGCCCGCCTCGGTGCGGGCGTCGCTGATGAGCTTCTCCGCCTCGGACTTGCCCTCGGCCACGTGCTCGTCGTGCAGTCGCTGCGCGCGCTCGAGGATCCCCAGCGCGCTCGTGGCGGCGGTGCCCTCGGCGCTCTGGTCCGCGGCCGGCTCGGCGACGGGCGCCTGCGCGGCGGGGGCGACGACCGGAGCCGGAGCGGCCTCGGCCGGAGCCGCGGCGGCGGAAGACGTCTCCGCGGCCGGCTGCTGCTCGAGCTCCGCGATGCGCGCCTTCAGCTGCTCGTTCTCCTCGATGACCTTGCGCCACTCGACGACGATCTCGTCCAGGTAGTCGTCGACCTCGTCCGGGTCGAAGCCTTCCTTGAACCGCACGTGCTGGAACTGCTTGGTGACGACGTCATCCGGGGTCAGTGCCATGGGTAACTCCTCGTGTCGTAAAGACGGACAGTGGCCACGGGCGTCGGCCTGGGCGCAACTTGCGTCTGCAAGCATAGCCGCCGAGCCCAGATGGGCCTTCAGTTTTCGGTGTGTGGGCGCGAGCCGGTGGGACTCAGATCCGCGACAGGATGCTCGCGATCGACATCAGCATGATGCACAGGAACATCGTCAGCGCGAAGGCGAAGTCGATCGAGACGGTGCCGATCCTCAGGGGAGGGATGAACCGGCGAAGCGTCTTGATCGGAGGATCGGTGACCGTGTACACGACCTCGGCCAGCACGAGGCCGGCACCCTTCGGGCGCCACCCGCGATTGAACAGCGGGATGTACTCGAGGATGAGGCGCGCGAAGAGCACCAGCATGTAGATGACGAGCACACCGTAGACGACGGTGAAGATCGGGCCGATCACGCGTTCCAGCCTATCGCGCCGACGGACGGCGCCGGCGCGCGACCCCCGCGGTCACGCGTCGTCAGGACAGCGCCGCGGCCGGGGTCTCCGCGTCTCCCGTGATCGTCCCGTCGCCGGAGACCGAGATGTTCTCCGGGCTGAGGAGGAACACCTTGCTCGTGACGCGCTCGATCCGGCCGTAGAGCCCGAGTGAGAGGCCGCTCGCGAAGTCGATCAGACGCCGCGCGTCGGCGTCGCTCATCTGCGAGAGGTTCATGATCACCGGGATGCCGTCACGGAAGTGCTCGGCGATCGCCTGGGCGTCGCGGTACTGCTTCGGGTGCACGGTGACGATCTCGGTCACCGCTCCCTGAGCAGGCTCGCGGACGACGGCGGGGCGACGCAGCGGCGTCACGGGAGCGGGTTTCACGTCGTCCTGCCTCTCGTGGCGCTCATCGCGCGCCGACCGCGGCTGCTCCGCCGGCGTCTCGTCGTACTCCTCCTCGTCCGCAAGGCCGAGGTAGACCATTGTCTTCTTGAGCGGGTTCCCCATCGCGTCCTCCATCGTGCTGGTTGTCTCCGAGGCTAT
>JBQDDT010000150.1:0-6706 GCA_052092505.1 Microbacterium sp.
GGGCGGAGCTCGCCGCGCGCGGGCCCCTCCGCCCCTCGGAGATCGAGCAGGACCGCGCGGCGCGGCGCGGCCCGTGGTGGGACTGGGACGACGTCAAGCAGGGCCTCGAGGTGCTCTGGCGCATGGGCGAGGTCGCGATCGCGGGGCGGCGCGGCTTCGAGCGCCGATACGCGCTCGCCGAGCAGGTCATCCCGCCCGAGGCCCTCTCCCGTGCCGTCGCGCCGGCGGACGCGGTCCGCGAGCTGATGCGGCGCGCCTCGCGGGCCTACGGGGTCGCGACGACGGCCGACCTCGCCGACTACTACCGCGTGCGCTCCCGCGACGCGCTCCCGGCGATCCGCTCCCTCGCCGACGAGGGCGAGCTCGTCCCCGTGCGCGTGCCCGCCTGGGACCGCGACGGGAGGGCCTCGCAGGCGTGGTTGCACCGAGACGCGGCGCTCCCCCGCCGCGTCGATCGGACCGCGATCCTGACGCCGTTCGACCCCGTCGTCTGGTTCCGCGACCGGGCGCTGCGCGCGTTCGGCCTCGACTACCGGATCGAGATCTACGTCCCGGCGCACAAGCGTCGGTACGGCTACTACTCGCTGCCGGTCCTGGTCGGGGACCGGATCGCCGCGCGCATCGATCTGAAGGCCGACCGCACCGCATCGGCGCTGCTCGTGCAGTCGGCGTGGTGGGAGCCGAGCGCCCAGCCGGGCGACGCGGAGCCGATCGCGGCCGAGCTCCTGCTCGCCGCGCGCTGGCAGGGGCTCGAGGAGGTCTCGGTGTCCGGATGGGGCGACGCGGCGCACGCCATCGCCGACGCGCTGCCGGGAGCGCGCCGTCACGCCCACCCCCGCGAATCGATCGGGGCCTCGGCATGACCGCGACGCGCCGGCGCCTCGTGATCGTCGCGATCGCCGTCGTCCTCGTCCTCGCCGCCGCCGCCGGCGTCGCGTGGTGGGCGTGGTCCGCTCGGACCGACGCGGAGCCCGACGACGACACCGGCGGCACGACCGCGCCGACGACGACGCCTTCCGAGGAGTCGGTCGACGAGGCCGTCGACGAGGCGTTCTCGTCCTACCTCGACGAGTGCACCGCCCCCGCGACGAGTGTGCCGGAGCGCTGCGGGATCGTCGTCCCCTGGGCGGCTGACCTCGCCTCGCTCGAGGAGCTCGATTTCGAGGTCGAGAAGGCACCGGCGCTCACGACGGATCTCGACGCCGGCCGCTTCGTCGCCTCCGACGGCGTCCTCACCGCCACGGCGACCGGGACGACCGACGACGGCGCGACCGGGTCGTTCTCGTACCGGACGGAGTCGTGGACGCTGCGCGGGACGATCCGGAACGACGACGGACGCGTCGTGCTGGCCGTCCGCTGAGGCGATCAGGCGCACGACTCCCCGAGCGAGCGCTGTGAGCGGACGTCATACGGCGTCATCGGATTTCTGGTTGGGGTCGAATATAGCTATCTTCTGAGGGATTCCCCTCGCACTGGAGGCTCTATGCGCACGCCCATCCGCATCCTCGTCACCGCCGCCATCGGCGCCCTCGCTCTGACCGCGACCGCCTGCGGCGCCGACGGAGGCGGCGACGAGCCCGCCGACGACAAGACGGACATCAAGGTCGGCTTCAACCCCGGCCCCTACCGCGACTACTTCGAGCAGGCCATCGTTCCTCTGCTCGAGGAGGACGGCTTCACCGCCGAGTCCATCGACTTCACCGACGGCATCATCACGAACGTGGCGCTCAGCGACGGCGAGGTCGACGCGACGATCATGCAGCACGAGACCTACCAGGACTCGATCAACGAGCAGGAGGGCCTCAGCAACCGCATCCTCGTGCACGTCCCCACCGCTCCGATGGCGCTGTTCGGCGGGCAGTCGAAGACCCTCGACGACGTGACGGAGGGCTCGACCGTGGCCGTCCCGAACGAGCCGGCCAACATGTACCGCGCGTTCCACGTGCTCGAGGACGCCGGCTGGCTCACGCTCAGCGACTCGATCGAGGCGGCGACCGCATCCCCCGCCGACATCACAGAGAACGTCGCCGGCATCGAGCTCGTCCCGATGGAGAACGCCCAGCAGGTGGCCTCGCTCGGCGACGTGGACTACTCGGTGATCCAGGGCAACTTCATCGTCTCGGGCGGTCTCGACCTCGCCGACGCCCTCCAGCTCGAGGACCTGCAGCGCGAGTTCACGTCGGGCGTCTCGGTCGACGAGAAGAACCTCGAGACGCCGTGGGCGGAGGCGCTGAAGAAGGCCTTCACCTCGACCGAGTTCGCGGAGTACATCTCGTCGCACTCCGACTACGACGGCTACGCGATCCCCGAGGAACTGCAGGCCGCCTCCGAATGAGCCAGGACACGCGGAAGACCTCCCCCGACGCGGTTGTCGAGTTCGACGACGCCAGCCGGGTGTTCGGCGAGGGCGACGCAGCGACGGCCGCCATCGACGGCGTCACGCTCGACATCCCGCGCGGGGGGATCTTCGGCATCATCGGCCACTCGGGCGCCGGCAAGAGCACGCTGGTCCGGATGATCAACGGGCTCGAGGCGCCGACGAGCGGCACGGTCCGCGTCGACGGGCTCGACATCCCGTCGCTCAGCGGAGCGGAGCTGCGCGCGGCGCAGAAGCACACGGGCATGGTCTTCCAGCAGTTCGAGCTGCTGCAGACGATCACGGTCCGCGACAACGTCGCCCTGCCGCTGCGCCTCGACGGAGTGAGCAGGGCCGAGGCGCGCCGCCGAGCGGACGAGGTCCTCGAGTTCGTCGGGCTCACGGAGAAGGCAAAAGCCCACCCCGGCGACCTGTCCGGCGGGCAGAAGCAGCGCGTCGGCATCGCCCGCGCCATCGTCCGCCAGCCCCGCGTCCTGCTCTGCGACGAGGCGACGAGCGCCCTCGACCCGTCGACGACGACCCAGATCATCGACCTGCTGCGGCGGATCAACGCCGAGTACGGCACGACGATCGTCGTCGTCACGCACGAGATGGACGTCATCAAGGACCTCTGCGAGGAGGTCGCGGTGATGTCGGCCGGGCGGATCGTGGAGCGCGGCAGCGTGCTGGAGGTCTTCGTGCGTCCGGCACAGGAGGTCACGCGGGCCTTCGTCGGCACCGTCATCCCCAACGAGCTCCCCGACCGCGTGACGGCCCGGCTCGACCAGCAGAATCTCCTGCGGCTGTTCCTCCTCGACGAGCAGGTCACGGCCCCGCTGATCTCGACGCTGATCTCCGAGATCGGCGTCGGCGTGAACATCCTGCATGCCGACATGAACGAGGTGCAGCGCCGCACCGTCGGGCAGATGATCATCCAGCTCGAGGGCGACACCGATCGGATCGCCGCCGCGCGCGCGTACCTCGACGAACAGGTGCGTTCCGTGACGGAGGTGCACGCATGAGCGACGGGCGGCTCACCCTCATCACCGCCGACCAGTTCTTCCGCGAGCTCGTCACGACCCTCTATATGGTCGGCATCGCGCTCACGATCGGCGCGATCCTCGGCATGCTCCTGGGGACGATCGTCGTCGTCACCCGGCCGAAGGGCATCCTCCAGAACCTGCCGACCTACTTCGTCGTGAACACCGTGGTGAACCTCGTGCGCTCGCTGCCGTTCATCATCCTACTCGTGGCGATCCTGCCGTTCACGCGCAAGCTCGTCGGCACGGCGATCGGGCCGGCCGCCGCGATCGTGCCGCTGACGATCATGATCGCGCCGTTCATCGCGCGCCTCGTCGAGAACTCGCTGCTCGAGGTCCCCGCCGGCATCATCGAGGCCGCGCGCTCCATGGGCGCGACGCCGTGGCAGATCTTCGTGAGGTTCCTCCTGCCCGAGGCGCGCGGATCGCTGATCCTCGCGATCACCACGGCCTCGATCGGCCTTATCGACGCGACCGCGATGGCCGGCACCGTCGGTGCCGGCGGCGTCGGAGACCTCGCCATCTCGTACGGCTATCAGCGCTTCGACGGCATCGCGATGCTCGTGACGGTCGTGACGCTGATCATCATCGTGCAGCTCGTCCAGTGGCTCGGGAACACGCTCTCCCGGCGCGTGCGGAGGCGCTGAGTGGTCGAGTTCTCTCCCTCCCGCCGGGTCACGGACCTGCCGGGCAACTTCTTCGCGGAGATGGACCGCCGGATCGCCGCGGCCCGCGCCACGGGGGTCGACGTCATCGACCTGTCGAAGGGCAACCCGGATCGCCCGACCCCCGCGCACATCGTGCGCGCCGCGCAGGAGGCGATCGCCGACCCGGCCCACCATCGGTACGGCCCGTTCCACGCCCTCCCTCGGCTCGCTGACGCGATCGCGCTCCGCTACCGCGCCGACCACGGCGTCGAGATCGATCCCGACGCGCACGTGGCCGTCTTCCACGGCTCGTTCGAGGGCTTCATGTCGGCCGTGCTCGCGCTCGTCGACGCCGGCGAGACGCTCGTCGTCCCCGATCCTGGTTACCCGGCGTACCGGGAGGCCGCATCGCTCGCAGGCGCCAGGGTCGCCACCATCGCCCTCGACGAGGAGAACGGCTACGCTCCCGACCCGGCGCGCGTGGGCGCGGAGCGGGCCGCTGCGCTGCTCCTGAACTACCCGAACAACCCGACCGGCGCCGTCGCCGAGCGGGGCACGTTCGAGACGGCGCTGGACGTGTCGGAGCGCCTCGGCGGCGCCTTCATCCACGACTTCGCGTACGGCTCCGTCGGATTCGACCGCCCTCCGCTGTCGGCTCTCGCGGTCGACAGCGGCTTCGAGCGCACCGTCGAGGTGTCGACGCTGTCGAAGACGTACAGCATGGCGGGCTGGCGGATCGGCTACGCCGTCGGCAACTCGTCGGCCATCGCGGCCATGCGGGCCTACCAGGAGTCCGCCTTCAGCGCCGTGTTCGGCGCGCTCCACGAGGCAGCCGCCGCGGCGCTCGGCGGGGACCAGTCCGAGGCGCTCGCACTCGTCGACGTCTACCGCCGCCGCCGCGACGTCGTCGTCGCCGCCCTCCGGGCGGCCGGGTGGGACGTCGCCCCCGCCGGCGGCACGTTCTTCGTCTGGCTGCGCACCGGGGGCGACGACGTCGCCTTCGCGCGCGACCTGCTCTCGGAGCACGGCGTCGCGGTCGCCGCCGGCAGCGGCTTCGGAGCGAACGGCGCCGGCCGCATCCGCCTCAGCCTGGTGCATGATGAGGAGACGCTCCTCCGCGCCGTCGAGCGCCTCCCCGCACCCCCACGACACCCCTGATCGCGCCCGAGAGGGCACCCCGACAAAGGAGACACCATGGCCGACGTCGAGAGCTTCACGCTGGACCACAACGCCGTTCACGCGCCGTACGTGCGCCGGATCGCCGTCGAGCACGGTCCGTCGGGCGACGCCGTGACGAACTTCGACCTGCGCTTCGTGCAGCCGAACGAGGGTGAGATCCCCACCGCGGGCCTGCACACGATCGAGCACCTCCTCGCGAGCCAGCTGCGCGATCACCTCTCCGGTGTCATCGACTGCTCGCCCTTCGGCTGCCGCACGGGCTTCCACCTCATCGTGTGGGGCGAGCCCACGATCGAGGACGTCGCGACCGCCGTGACCGAGAGCCTGCGCTTCATCGCCGAGAAGGCGACGTGGGAGGACGTCCCCGGTGTCAGCGACGTCGAGTGCGGCAACTACCGCGACCACAGCCTCCACAGCGCCCGCGAGTGGGCGGCGCGGATCGTCTCCCAGGGCATCAGCCGCGACGCCTTCGAGCGCGTCGGGGTCTGAGCCGTGGCCGTCTTCCCCGAGCTGCGCGACCGCGTCGTCCTCGTCACCGGAGGCGCCAGCGGCATCGGCAGCGCGAGCGTCGAGGCGTTCCATGCCCAGGGCGCCAGGGTCGTCAGCGCCGACCTCTCCCTCCCCGACGCCGAGCCGACCCCGGCGGGCGAGCGACGGTGGGACGTGCGCCTGAACGTCGCCGACGAGGCCGAGGTCGACCGCGTCGTCGCCGCGATCGCCCGCGAGATCGGCCCGATCGACGCGGTCGTCCACGCGGCGGGGATCTCGACGATGGACTTCGCCGTCGACGCCACGCACGCCGACTGGCAGAGGACGATCGACGTCAACGCCACGGGATCCTTCCTCGTCGCGCGCGCCGTCGCCCGCCAGCTGCGCGACGCCCAGCGTCCGGGACGGATCATCCTCCTCGCCTCGCAGGCCGGCAAGAACGGCTACCGCGCGATGACGAGCTACGTCGCCTCCAAGCACGCCGTCATGGGCCTCACGAAGACCATGGCCGTCGAGCTCGCGCCCCACGGGATCCTCGTCAACGCCATCTGCCCCGGCATCATCGAGACCGCCATGAAGCACCGCGAGCGGGTCGAGGGCGCCGAGCTGCGCGGGCTCACGGCGGCCGACATCGAGGCGGAGGACAACTCCCAGGTGCCGGTCGGGCGCACGGGTACGCCGCAGGATGTCGCCGGTGTCGCTCTGTTCCTCGCGAGCGACCTCTCCTCCTACATGACGGGGCAGGGGATTAACGTCACCGGCGGCATGACCATGCACTGATTCGGTCCGTGCGTGGCGCTCTGGCGGCGTTGTCGTCAGACGGCGCACACCCGGTGCGCCTTCCTCCTCCGTCTTGCCAGAACACCTCGCACGAACCGAATACGCACGCACCGCACCGCACTGGCGGCGTCGACGTCAGACGGCGCACACCCGGTGCGCCTTCCTCCTCCGCCTTGCCAGAACACCTCGCACGAACCGAATACGCACGCACCGCA
>JBQDDT010000151.1:0-6640 GCA_052092505.1 Microbacterium sp.
CGCCGCGGCCTCGGGTGCCGAGACGCACGCCGAGCGCGTCCGCGCCCTGGAGGCGCAGGCCGCCGGGGCCGCTCTTCGCGAGGAGCGCCGGCGCGAGCACGCCGGCGTGCGCGAACGGCTCGACGCTGCGCTGCGGTCGAAGAACCACGCCGACGCCGCGCTCACGGCGCTCCACGAGGCGCGCTTCGCCGACATCGCCGGCGAGCTCGCCGACAGCCTCGCGGAGGGGACGCCGTGCGCGGTCTGCGGCTCGACGGAGCATCCAGCGCCCGCCGTGCGGACGGGGGAGCCGGTCACACCTGAGGCGATCGAGGAGGCGCGCGCGGCGTGCGAGCGCGCGCTCGTCGACTACGACGCCGCCGACGGCGCCCTCGCCGAGGCCCAGCGCCTGCTCGACGAGGCCGTCGCCGCCGGTGCGGGGCGCGAGGCCGCGGCGATCGACGACGAGCTGGCCGCGGCACGGCGGACGGTCGCCGAGGCGGAGGCCGCCGGCGCCCGCGCCGGCGAGCTCGCCGAGCGGATCGCCGCCCTCGTCGCGCAGTCCGACCGCTCCGACGCCGAGCGCTCCGAGCTCGAGGGGCACCTGACCCGCCTCGCCGAGCGGATCGCCTCGGCGGCGCGGACGCTCGCCGCCGATCGCGAAGCCGTCGAGCGGGACCGCGGCGGGTTCGGGACGGTCGCCGAGCGGATCGCGCACGAGCGTCGCCGCGCCGGTGCGGCGACGACCGCGGCCGCCGCCCAGCGCGAGCATGCGCGTGCCGACGCCGCGGCACGAGACGCGGCGGAGCGGCTGGCCGTCGTCGTCGCCGACGCGGGGTTCGCCGATGCCGACGCGGCGGAGGCGGCCCTGCGCGATCCGGCCCGCCGTGCCGAGCTCTCCGAGACGCTCACGGGGCACGACGCGGCCGTCCGATCCGCCGGGGACGCGCTCGCCGAGCTCGAAAGCGACGCCCTCCCCGACGAGCCCATCGACGTGACGGCGGCCAGGGCCGCCGCCGAGGCCGCCGAGAGGGCGTGGGAGGCCGCGCTGCGCTCCGCGACCGACGCGACCCGTCTCGCCGATGCGCTCGCCGCGGCGGCGGAGGCGGCAGAGGCCGCGCACGAGCGGATCGCGGCACTCGCCGCCGAGAGCGAGGTCGTCCGCCGCCTCGCCGACACCGTCGCCGGGCGCCCGCCGAACGCGCGGCGGATGAAGCTCGAGACGTTCGTCCTCGCCGCGGAGCTCGAGGAGATCGTCCGTGCCGCGAACATCCGGCTCGCCGAGATGTCGGCCGATCGGTACCGCCTCCGTCACAGCGACGCGCTCGCCGCGCACGGGGCGGCATCCGGACTCGGGATCGACGTGATGGACCGCTTCACCGGGCGCGCGCGTCCCCCGCAGTCCCTCTCCGGCGGAGAGACCTTCCTCGCCTCGCTCGCGCTCGCCCTCGGGCTCGCCGAGGTCGTCACCTCGCGCTCCGGGGGCATGCGGCTCGACACCCTGTTCATCGACGAGGGCTTCGGATCCCTCGACGGCGACACCCTCGAGGTCGCGATGCGCACGCTCGACGCCCTCCGCCAGGGCGGGCGCACGGTCGGCGTGATCAGCCACGTCGAGGCGATGAAGGAGCAGATCCCCGCCCAGCTCCGGGTCGATCGCACGCCCCAGGGCTGGAGCACGGTCACCGCGTCCTGAGAACGCTCGTCGACCGCATGCGGGCGAGCGCGGGCCCGGCGGATACCCTGGGGACATGAAGCTCAGCACCCTGTGGACGGTCCTCGGAGTCATCGTCGCCGTCGTGATCGCCTGGGTGATCGTGAACGTGGCGTTCTCGGTGCTGTGGTTCGTGGTCAAGCTCGTGGTCGTCGCCGGGGTCGCCCTCGTCGTCTACCTCGTCCTGCGCGGTCTCCTCGCCCGCTCCCGTCGCGACTGACGCTCTCAGACCATCCGGTAGCCGGCCCCGCGGACCGTCTCGATCCGCTCGGCGCCGAGCTTCTGGCGCAGGTACCCCACGTACACGTCGGCGACGTTCGAGCCGGGGTCGAAGTCGAACCCCCACACGCGGCTCAGCAGCTGCTCGCGACTGAGAACCTGCCCCGCGTGGCGGACGAACTCCTCGGCCAGAGCGAACTCACGCGAGGACAGGTCGACCGTCGTGCCGTCGTCGAGACCGGCGCGCCGCGTGCGCACGTCGAGGGTCAGGTCGCGGTGGCGCAGTTCGTTCGACGCCGGCTGCGCGTCGGCCTCGGCCTGGCGCATCCGCAGCCGGATCCGCGCGAGCAGCTCGTCGAAGCGGAACGGCTTGCCGAGGTAGTCGTCGGCGCCGCCCTCGAGACCGGCCACCGTGTCCCCCAGATCGGTGCGCGCGGTCAGCATGACCACGGGCATCGTCGAGCCGGATCCGCGCAGCGCCTCCAGCACCTCGAAGCCGTCGAGCCCCGGCATGTTGACGTCGAGGACGAGCAGATCGAACTCGCCCGTGAGGGCGAGATCCAGCGCGGCCGTGCCGTCGCCGGCGACGCGCGTGGCGAAGCCGGCGGCCTTCAGGCCCTTCTCGATGAACCCGGCGATCCGGGCCTCGTCATCGGCGATCAGAATGGATGCCACGTGTCCTCCTGGGGAACGTCACTCGGGCGAGGGGTCGGCCGGCCGGGGCGGGATGACCGGGACGGGCCGGGTCACGGGGTGCGCCGGCCGGGACAGGGGGAGCGAGAGGACGAACACGGCGCCGGGGCCGTCGTGCGGATCGGTGACCCGCACCGAGCCGCCGTGGGCCCTGGCGATCACCTGCACGATGTTCAGGCCGAGGCCGCTGCCGCGCCCCTCGCCGGATCCGCGGTGGAAGCGCTCGAAGATGTGCGGCTTGTCGCGGTCCGCCACGCCCCTGCCGTGATCGCGCACCCAGAGCTCGAGGCGGTCGCCGGCGAGGCGGCTGCCGATCACGAGCTCCGCGCCGCCGTGCGTCACCCCGTTCTGGGCCAGCTGCAGCACCGCCTGCGTGATCCGTGCCGGATCGAGCGGCGCGACGACCGAGACGACGGGCCCGGCGGAGACCGTGGCGCCCTCGATCGCGCTCGCCTTCCGCACCAGCTGCGCGAGGAGGTCGCGCACGTCGGTCGGCTCCGGCGAGATCGGGGCCGGCCCGTGCAGGGACGCCGTCTCGCTCAGCCCCTGGACGAGGTCGTTCATCCGGTCGAGCTCGTCGACCGCCAGCTCCTGCGTCTCGCGCACGTCGTCCGGATCGCCCACGTCCATCAGCTCGAGGTGTCCCCGGACGATCGTGATCGGGGTGCGCAGCTCGTGCCGGACGTCGCTGAGCAGCTGCCGCTGCGAGTCGAGCGCCTCGTCGAGGCGGTCGAGCATGTCGTTCATCGTCCTGGCGAGCTCGGAGACGTCGTCGCGCCCCTCGACAGGGAGCCGCTCGTCGAGCGCCTGTCCGGAGACGCGCTCCGCCGTCTCGCGCATCTGCCGGAGGGGGCGAAGGAGTCGGCCGGCGGCGAAGGCGCCCACGAGCACGATGAGGACGATCATCACGCCGGACGCGACGAGGTACGCGCGCCCCGGCCCGTCGATCTCGCGCAGCTCGGCGTCGAGGTCGTACGCCATCACGAACAGCACCTCGTCGGTCTGATTCTCGTCGATCCGGATCGGCGTGACGATGTACTGCCACGCCACGTCGCCCTCCGCGTACCGGCCGAGGTAGGCGTCCGTCCCGTTCGACTGGTCCACGACGTAGGAGACGAAGTCCGGCCGCGACTGCAGCTCGACGTCGAGGTCGATGCCGGGCACGAGCGTCGCCTCGCCGCCGACGATGCCGAGCACGCCCATGTTGTCGTCGGGGCTCACGCGCTGGACGACGACCCGCAGCGCCTCGCGCGCGGTCACGTCCGGCGTCTCGGCGATCAGCTGCTCGACGAGAACCTGGGCGGCGTCGAGATTGCTGCGCAGCAGATCGTCGGTCGTGCCGAGGATCCGCTGGCGCTCGACGACGTACACCGAGGCGCCCACGCCGGCGAGGCCCACGATGACGGCGGACGCGATCACGGCCATCAGGCGCACGCGCACCGACACGACCGGCATCCGCCAGCGTCGTCCTCCGCTCCTCGTCACGTCTCCCAGTATCGCCCGCCCATCGGCCGATTCCTGTGCTGGATGCCGTTTCTAAGAGCAGTCTCACGCCCGCGGAATGGTCGGAGGGCGGCGCGCGTGATGGAATCGCGGCATGAGCGATTCCGGTTCCGACCCCGCGGTCGCCGTCGACGAGGCGGCGCTCCTCGCCGAGGCGTTCGACGTGCCGCGCGACGCCCTGCGCCCGATCAGCCGTGAGCCCCTCGGCGACGGCGCGGTGACCGGCTTCGAGGTGACGCACTCCGGTCACGATGGGGCGGCCCGCACGTCGATCGCCTACGTCGACACGTCGGGCACGCGGGTCCCCGCCGAGACCGGACTCGTGCTCGAGGGCGTGGCGCGGATCTGGACGCATCCGGCCGATCCGCATCTGCCCGCCCTCGTCCCCGCCGCGTTCGGGGGCGCGCTCGACGTGCTCCTCGGCCGGCTCGGCATCGCCACGTCGGGGGCGCCGGAGATCGTCGCGTACCGCCCCGGCCGTCGCGCCGTCCTGCGGATCGTCGCGGGAGACGCCCACGCCTGGGTGAAGGTCGTCCGCCCCCGCCGCATCGAGCGGATCGTCGAGGCCCACCGCGAGCTCGAGGCCGCGCGTCTTCCGATCCCCGCCGTGCGCGGCTGGTCGCCCGACGGGATCCTCGTCCTCGACGAGGCGCAGGGCGAGCCGGCTCCCGAGGTCGCATGGGAGCCGTCAGCGCTCCTCGACCGTGTCGACGAGCTGCGCGAGCGGCTCGCGGAGGCCGAGGCCGGGCGGTCGGCGCGCACGGGCGTGCCGCAGCGCCTGCCATGGTACGCAGACCGCGCCTACCAGATCATGCCGGAGCACACGGAGCAGGTCTCGCGCATCCGCGCCGCCTGCCAGCTGGAGCTCATGAACGATCCGGGAGAGGAGCGCACGATCCACGGCGACCTCCACCTCGGCCAGCTCTTCCTCGCCGGGACGGGAGGCGACGTGCGGATCACCGGCCTGATCGACGTCGACACGGTCGGGCGCGGAGATCCGGCCGACGACGCCGCCGCCTTCATCTCGCACGCCGCCGCGAGCGCCGTGCTCACGGAGGGCATGGCGGGCGCCGACCGGATGTGGGCCCTCGCGACCGCCGCGCAGGAGCGCTGGGGCGTGCCGAGGGTGGACGCGCTCGCCGCGATCCACCTGCTCGGCCATGCGCTCGCCGCCGGCGTGGAGCACGACGCGGAGCGCACGGGCCGGCTCCTGCGGATGGCGGAGGCGGCCGCGGCCGGGGCGCCGCTACGCGACGCGCGCGCATAAGAGCTCTCTCATGAAAGCCGTCGCGGTCCCTTAGACGCGTTCGCCACACTGGGGGCATGAGCAGGAAGTGGATCGCCTACGGGGTGACGGGAGCGCTCGGCGTCGCCGTGCTGAGCGGAGGCGCCGTCGCGATGGCGAGCGCGATGGATCTGCGCACGGCCTCGGGCGACGTCCTCGAGAACGGCGTCATCACCGGGGAGTCGACGACGAAGCCCGCGCAGGACATCGACTCGGGGTCGATCGCCGTGACCGCTCCGGAGTCGCCCGCTCCGACGCCGGGCGCCGAGGCGGGGAAGGACGCCGAGAAGAAGAAGGCGGACGAAGCGGCGAAGGCGGAGAAGAAGGCCGCGGCGGAGAAGAAGCAGAAGCAGGAGGCGGGCACGTCGGCGAGCCCCGTCAGCCCGCCCACCGCCGTGTCGATCCACACGGATGACGATGACGATGACGACGACGGGGATGACGACGACTGACGTCCGATCCGCTCGCGCGGCCCCGGTCCTCCCCACGAGGACCGGGGCCGCGTCGTCGTCCGTGCGATCCATCCGATGAGATGAGGACCGCCGGGATCCGCGTCGTCGCGCGGAATCCTGGCCCGGATGAGAGGGCGGGTGGTGTTCCTAAGGGGCGTCTCATCGGCGCCTCTGAGCCCGCTTAGAGCTAGGGGTCAGAGTTGTTCTCGAGGCCGGGAATCACCCGGAACACCAACCGATGCGGATCGCATCGCACAGCACAGGAGGAACGGACCATGAGCAGGAAGTGGATCGCATACGGAGTGACCGGACTCGTCGGCCTGAGCGTTCTCGCCGGCGGCGCAGCCGCGACGGCGGCCGGAATGGACCTGCACTCCGAGACGGGCACCGACGAGGTCCCCACGACCGAGCAGACCACGAGCCCGTCGTCGATCGGCACGGACAAGGCCGTCGAGGTGCGCGTCTCCGACAACGGCACGTCGGCCTCGATCGTCACGCCTCACACGGCCGACACGGCCGCGACCGCCGCCTCGGCGACGACCGGCGTCTCCCCGACGTCCGCCCCGTCCGCGAAGACGGCGCCGAGCGCGAAGACCGCCCCGTCGGCGAAGACGGCGCCCTCGGCGAAGACGGCACCTTCCGCGAAGACGGCCCCCTCACCCGCATCGCCGGCGACCCCGCCGAGCGCGGCGTCAGTGCCGAGCGCGAAGTCGGTGGCCTCCGCGAACACGAACTGACCCGACAGGTCGCGTCGCGGAACGAGCGAGGCGCCCCGGATCCTGGTGTTACGGGGCG
>JBQDDT010000152.1:0-6534 GCA_052092505.1 Microbacterium sp.
TCTTCCGATCTCTCCCCCGACCCGAGCACGACCGTCCGCTCCACGAGCCGGAAGCCGCGCGGCGCGAGGCCGCGCACGCTCGCGCCGACCGAAGGGTAGGTCAGTCCCCCGCGCTCTCGCGCCATGCGGCTACCGGTTCACCAGAGCGTCGACCGCGCGGCGGTCCGGCTTGCCGCTGGCCAGGCGCGGGATCGACGGCACCTCGACGACGCGCGTCGGGCGCGCCGGCCGGCCGACGGACGCCTCCACAGCGGAGCGGGCCGCCTCGAGGAGCGCCTGCGCGCGCTCGCGCTCCCCCGTCTCCTCGATCACGAGCACGGGGGTCTGTCCCCAGCGGTCGTGCGGCGCGCCTACGACCACCGCGTGGTCGAGCCCGGGGACGTCCCGCGCGATCCGCTCCACGCGGTCGAGTGACACGTTCACGCCGCCGGAGACGATGACGTTGTCGAGGCGTCCGGTGACGCTCAGCACGCCGTCGTCCAGCGTCCCGGCGTCGCCCGTCCGGTACCAGCGGACGCCGTCCCCATCCGTGACGAACGCGTCGGCCGTGCGCACCGGGTCGTCGAGGTAGCCGTCCGCGAGGGTCGGGCCGGCGACCCGGATCTCGCCGTCGGCGACGTCCACCCTGGTGTCGCCGAGCGGCACGCCGTCGTAGACGCAGCCGCCGCTCGTCTCGGTCGATCCGTAGGTGCGGACGATGCGCGCCCCCACGGCCTCCGCGCGCTCGCGCAGGCTCCGAGGCATCGCCTGGCCGCCCACGAGGATCGCCTCGAACCCCCCGAGCGCACGCCGCATCCTGGCCGAGTCCTCGGCCTTCTCGACGAGCGAGGACAGCTGCGCCGGCACGAGCGAGGTGTACGACGGCACCCGCTCGCCGTACTCGTGCGAACGCATGCCGCCAGCGGCATGAAGGAAGGCGTCCGCGGTGAACCGGCCGGAGAGGATCGCCGGGTCGCGCTCGGAGACGAGCCCCCGCACGAGCACCTGGACGCCCGCGATGTAGCCGGCGGGCAGCGGCAGGAGCCAGTGCCCTGACCCGATCCGCGCCGCCGTCGCCATCGCGGACGCCGTGAGCGCCGAGCGCGACAGCAGGACCGACTTCGGCTCGCCCGTCGACCCCGACGTCGTGAGGACCACGGCGGTCCCCGCCGGCACCGTGCGCGGCAGGCTGCGCGCCTCGCCGATCGCGACCGCAGGGCCGGCCCCGAGGACGGCCCCGCGCAGCGCGCGCAGGACGTCACGCGGATCATCACCGTCCAGACGCTCGAGCCTCATGGCGCATCCCCCTCGATGCGCGCGCTCGTATCGTCGTGCTCCGATCTGTCAGACACCTCGTCCTGCCTCTTCCGGCCGCGTCAGTAGTGGTACGGGAACCCCGACCAGTCCGGTTCCCGCTTCTGGAGGAACGAGTCGCGGCCCTCGACCGCCTCGTCGGTCCCGTACGCCAGGCGCGTGGTCTCGCCGGCGAACAGCTGCATGCCGACGAGGCCGTCGTCGGCGGCGTTGAACGCGTATTTGAGCATGCGGATGGCCGTCGGCGACTTCGTGAGGATCGTGCGGGCCATCCCGATCGCCTCGCGCTCGAGGTCGGCGTGGTCGACGACGCGGTTGACGGCGCCCATCTCGTACGCGCGCTCGGCCGAGTACTCCTCCGCGAGGAAGAACACCTCCCGCGCGAGCTTCTGGCCGATCTGCTTCGCGTAGTAGGCCGAGCCGTACCCCGCGTCGAAGGATCCGACATCCGCGTCGGTCTGCTTGAAGCGTCCGTGCTCGCGCGAGGCGATCGTGAGGTCGCACACCGCATGCAGCGAGTGCCCGCCGCCGGCCGCCCACCCGGGGACGACCGCGATCACGACCTTCGGCATGAAGCGGATCAGGCGCTGCACCTCGAGGATGTGCAGGCGGCCGGCGCGGGCCGGATCGGTGACCGCAGCGTCGTCGTCGGAGTACTTGTAGCCGTCGCGGCCGCGGATGCGCTGGTCGCCTCCGGAGCAGAACGCCCTTCCTCCGTCCTGGGGACTCGGCCCGTTCCCCGTGACCAGGACCGCGCCGATCCGCGGGTCGGTGCGCGCGCCATCGAGGGCGCGGTGGAGCTCGTCGACCGTGGCAGGGCGGAACGCGTTGCGCACCTCGGGGCGGTCGAACGCGATGCGTGCGATGCGGCCGTCCGGGGAGACGTGCGAGGTGATGTCGCGGAGCGACTCGGAACCGGGCGCCGGGACCCACGCCTCCGGATCGAACAGCTCGGATACGGTGTCGCTGGCCACACCCCCACCCTACGCCGTGGCTCGCGGCCCCTCACCACGCCCCACCGCGGCCCGCGAGATGCATCGAAACCCGCGAGATGCGCTCAAGTTTCGATGCATCTCGCGAGTTTCCGTGCATCTCGCGGGTGAGGGGGTCAGCTGCGGGCGTCGCGCCAGGCGAGCGCGCGGGAGACGAGGTCGACGTCGGGGTCGGGGCCGTCGACCGCGACCGTGAACAGCCGCACGCCGGCGTCGTAGAGCGCCTGCGTGTCGGCCTCGTCCCTGCGCATCTGGTTCGACAGCACGAGGCCGGACACGTCGGATCCGTCCTTCGCGGCCCAGCGCTCGATGACCTCGAGCTTGTGCGGCATCTCGTCCGGCGCGACGAAGCTGTGCCAGATGTCGGCGTGACGGGCGACGATCCGCAGCGTCTTCTGCTCGCCCTTGCCGCCGATCAGCACGGGGATCTCGCGCGTCGGCCGCGGGTTCAGCGCGGCCCAGCGCGCCTCGATCCGCGGCAGGGCCTCCGCCAGCGCGTCGAGGCGCTGGCCCGCCGTGCCGAACTCGTAGCCGTACTCGTCGTAGTCGCGCTCGAACCAGCCGGACCCCGTGCCGAAGATGAAGCGCCCCTGGCCGCCCTTGGCCGAGATGTGGTCGATCGTGCGGGCCATGTCGGCCTGCAGATCGGGGTTGCGGTACGAGTTGCAGTTGACCAGTGCCCCGAGCTCGACGCGCTCCGTCAGCTCGGCCAGCGAGGACAGCACGGTCCACGACTCGAAGTGCTCGCCGTCCGGATCTCCCGTCAGCGGGAAGAAGTGATCCCATGTGAAGAGGATGTCGACGCCCATGTCCTCGAGCCGGCGCGCGGTGTCGCGGATCCGGCCGTAGTCGGCGTGGTGCTGGGGCTTGATCTGCACGCCGAGGCGCACGGGGATGTCGGTCTGCGGCATGCGCTCAGGCTACGCCCGCACAGGCGGCACCGGAACGCCCAGCGGATCAGGCGTCGCGGGCGAGGCGGAAGCCGATGTGCGTCGTCGCGGAGTCCTCCGACTGCGCGGACCGGGCCGCCGGGCGGTAGCGCAGGCAGTACTCGGGGGCGCACAGGTGCGAACCGCCCTTCAGCACGCGCTCACCGGCGCCGATCTGGGCGGGCGCGCCCGGCCTGGCCTCCGCGGCCGAGGGCGAGCAGGTGCACCCCTCGCCCCCGCCGCAGCCGCCGGAGGCGCCCCCGCCGAGCAGGTCCCGCCGCCCCTCCGGGTCGACGAGACCGCTCCGATCGTCGCCGGCCGGCCGGTGACGCGGCGTCCACGGGGTCGAGGTCCACTCCCAGGTGTTCCCCGTCATCTCGTGGAGCCCGTATCCGTTCGCGGGGAACGATCCGACGGGCGCCGTGTAGACCCAGCCCGACGCGCCGTCGTTGCGGTAGGGGAAGCGCCCCTGCCACGTGTTCGCTCGCGTGCCGTCGTTCGGCTCCTCGCCCCACACGAACGTCGCGCCGTCGAGCCCGCCGCGCGCCGCGAACTCCCACTCGGCCTCCGTGGGAAGGCGCGCTCCCGCCCACTGCGCGTACGCGACGGCGTCGTCGTAGGCGACCTGCACGACGGGGTGGTCGTCGGCGATGTCGCTGTCCGCCCCGCGCGGACGGCGCCACGACGCCCCCGTCTCCCATCGCCACCACTGGCGCCAGTCGCGCAGGTCGACGGGGCCGGTCGTCGGCGTGAACACGAGCGAGCCCGGCTCGACGTCGGCCGCCCCGGGGAACGCGTCAGGGTCGATCGGGCGCTCCGCGACGGTCGTGTACCCGGTCTCCTCGACGAAGCGCCGGAACTCGGCGTTGGTCACGGCGTGAGGCGCGATCCCGAACGGGCCCACCTGTGTCTCGTGCTGCGGGCCCTCCTCGGGATAGAAGCGATCGGATCCCATCCGGAACGCTCCACCGGGGAGCTCGACGAATCCGGTCACAGCCTCACCACCTCGATCACGAGATACGCCGCGGCCGCGGCGCCGAGCGCCAGGACCGCGAGGGTCGCGAGGAGGAACGGACGCCCGTCCTCCCCCGTGTGCCCGTGCGCGTGGAGCGCCGCGTGCACGCGCCGGTATCCGACCGCGGCCGACAGATAGGCGGCGACCGCGAGACCGGCCGACGCGATGCCGAGGAACAGCCCGATCATGCCGAACTCCTCGATCGTGTAGCGCGCGACGAGGATGCTCGCGACCGCGAACGACAGGCACGTGCGCCGCCAGGCGAGGAGCGTGCGCTCCGGCTGGAGCCCCGGATCGAACGGGGCGCTCACACGAGGCTCCCGATGAAGACGAGCACGGCTCCGATGACGACGCCGATCACGACGACGCCCCCGACGGAGAGGCCCGGCAGCGGGCTGTTGCGGCGCAGCGCGCGCTCGGTCGAGGTCCAGCCGACCCAGGCCTGCACGGCGGCCACGAGGCCGAGGAGAAGGAACACGCACGCGGCGGCCAGGCGCCACCCCGGGTGGATCGGGAGCTTCAGCGCCTCCAGCGCGACCGCGGCGGCGAACAGGGCGAGCGATGTGCGCAGCCAGGCGAGGAACGTGCGCTCGTTGGCGAGGCTGAAGCGCGGGTCGGGTTCGTCACCCTCCCGGTAGACGCTCCTCGGGAAACGCGACCGCGCCATCTGCTCATCCTCCGGTGTCGTGGGGCCCGCCGCGTCCGCGTGACGGGCCGCGCGGCGACCGTGCCGCCTCCCGTCTACGTTAGCCGTCGCGGCGACGGGGCCGGTCGTGTGCGACGGGCGCGTGCTCCGGCCGGAACTCCACGATGGGGATCCGCGGGGTGCCGCCCTGGGCCGCCGTCATCGCGCCGGCGAGGCGGCGCCACGCCGCAGGATGCTGTCGCCCGTACCGCTCGAGGACCAGGGCGGACGCGTCCTCGTCGAGAAGGGAGACGCCGACGCGCTCCCGACGGACCCTGCCCGTGGACAGGAAGGCCACGCCGTTCGCGCGCAGGTTCCGGTACCACTGCGCCCGCGTCCCGAACCCCGAGGCGACGCGCAGGGACGTCCCGTCGCGCTCGACGACCTCGACGACGACGAACCGCGGCTCCCCGCTCACCCGTCCGCGATGCTCGATCATGACCAGCCGGCGGCCGAGCAGCCACCCGAGCCCCGCCCGGTAGATCGGGATCGGCAGCCGCATGAGCCACGGCGTCGCGAGCAGTCGGGCGATGATCCGGTCGCCCCATCCGCTCTCGCCTGCCAGACCCGCCATTCGTCCATGGTTCCTTGGATGTCGCCCAGGCACAACGCAGTCGATCCGTCGCCTGGCCCGCGGCGGATCCGCGGGAACTCGGGGAAGCTCGCCCCGAGACGCCACGGATCGACTGCGTTGTGCGCGCGGAGGCGCGAGCTCAGCGCCCGACGGGGAGGATGTGCTGCGGGCAGGGGGTCTCGAACCGGCGCCGCACGGGCCCGGGCGCACCCGTGCGCTCGTCCACCGGGAGGGAGACGATCTCGTCGGAGCGCTGGCCCGCCACGAGCAGCGTGTCGCCCACGACGACGTGGTGCCGCGGCGTCCTGACCCCGGACTCCGCGAGCGCGACGGGCTCGAGCCGCTCACCCTCCCCCGCCACGCGCAGCACGGCGATCGTGTCGCTGCCGCGCAGCGCGGCGTAGAGGAATCGCCGATCGCGGGAGGGGGCGAGCTCCGCGCCGGTGTCGCCGTCCATGGCGCCGGTGGGCGCCGCCGAGACGACGTCCCAGCGACCGCCTGGCGTCCTCCGGAGCGTCCAGACCTCGCACGAGAACTCGGTCACGACGTGCAGGTGACCACTCGGATGCGCGAAGAGGTGCCGTGGGCCGACCCCGAACGGCAGCGTCACCTCGTGATCGAGGACGAGCCCCGATGCCCCGACGCGCCAGAACCGGACGAGGTCGAATCCGAGATCCGTCGTCGCGATTCGGCCATCCGCGAGGAACGCCGCGGCGTGCGCGCGGGACGGCCGCTCGCGCGGCGCCGCGTCGGGCGCGGTCTCCGCCGCCGCGGATCCGCCTCCCGGCGCACCCGTCGCCGATCCGCTCGCCCGCTCCGCCAGCTCGCGCAGGGTGTCGTGCGCCGTCGGCGGGGCGGACGCCTCGGCGAGCAGGCCAGCGACATCACTCGACCCCGGCAGCAGCAGTCCGCTCGAGGTCTCGGTCGCGGCGACGGACTCGGCGGCGGCGATCTCCGCGGCCGCGCGCTCGGCCTCGGCGTCCGCCTCGTCGGCTGCGGCACCCGACCAGCCGGGCGCGAGATCTCCCGGCGTGTACGGATCCGCC
>JBQDDT010000153.1:0-5708 GCA_052092505.1 Microbacterium sp.
CGACGCCCGGCGTGTAGGCGCGCGAGAGGTCGCGGCGCGTGCGCAGCGGCACCTTCGAGGTGACCTCGATCTTCCCGCCGATGTGCAGGAGGAACGTCGAGTCCGACACCTTCGACACGCTCGAACCGTCGACGGCCTCGATGGCCGCGCGCACCCGCTCGAGGTGCTCGCCGTCGATCGTGTCCGCGGTGATGTCGACCGTGATCCCCTCGGCGCTCGAGTGGACGACGTCGACGCCCATGACGGTGCCGCCGGCCGAGGCCACGGCGCTCACCACCTCGGCGGTCGCCTGCGGCGAGGTGCCGACGAGGACGCGGAGCGACGTGGTGTAGGACGGACTGGGCACTGCCATAGGGACCTCCGTGGTCTGTCGTGTGGGCGAAATCGTAGACGAAAGTGGGCGGACTCAGCCCTGCACGCGTTCGAGGACGAGCTCCTTGACCCGCGCGGCGTCGGCCTGGCCGCGGGTGGCCTTCATGACCGCGCCGATGACGGCGCCGATCGGGCCCAGGTTCCCGGACCGGATCTTCTCCGCGATGTCGGGCTGCGCCGCCAGGGTCTCGTCGATGACCGCGAGGAGCGGACCGTCGTCGGACACCACGGCGAGGCCGCGAGCCTCGACGACCTCCGACGGCGCCCCCTCCCCCGCGAGGACGCCCTCGAGCGCCTGGCGGGCGAGCTTGTCGTTGACGCGCCCCTCGTCGACCAGCCCCTGGAGCTCGGCCACCTGCTGCGGGGTGACGGCCAGCTCGGCGAGCTCGACGCCCTCGGCGTTGGCCGCGCGGGCGAGCTCGCCCATCCACCACTTGCGGGCGGCGGCGGGCGTGGTCCCGGCGGCGATGGTCGACTGGATGAGGTCGAGCGCGCCCGCGTTGACGGCGTCGCGCATCTCGGGCTCGGTGAAGCCCCACTCGCCGGTGAGCCGACGCCGGCGGACGGACGGCATCTCCGGGAGCCTCGCCCGCAGCTCCTCGACCCACTCGCGCGACGGCGCGACGGGCACGAGGTCCGGCTCGGGGAAGTAGCGGTAGTCCTCGGCGTCGGACTTCACGCGGCCGGGCGACGTGGTCCCGGTGTCCTCGTGCCAGTGCCGGGTCTCCTGGGTGATGCTGCCGCCGCCTTCGAGGATCGCGGCCTGGCGCTGGATCTCGTGGCGGACCGCGCGCTCGATCGAGCGGAACGAGTTGACGTTCTTCGTCTCGGTGCGGGTGCCGAGCGGGGCGCCCGGGTCGTCGCGCAGGGAGACGTTGACGTCGGCGCGGACGTTGCCGCGCTCCATCCGCGCCTCGGAGACGCCGAGCGCGCGGAAGATGTCGCGCAGGGTCTGGACGTAGGTGCGGGCCACCTCGGGGGCCCGCTCCCCCGCGCCCGTGATCGGCCGCGAGACGATCTCCACGAGCGGCACGCCGGCGCGGTTGTAGTCCACCAGCGAGTACTCGGCCCCGTGGATCCTCCCCGTCGACCCGCCGACGTGCGTGTTCTTGCCGGCGTCCTCCTCCATGTGCGCGCGCTCGATCGGCACCGTCACCTGGGTGCCGTCCTCGAGCTCGATCGCCAGCTCGCCGTCGTACGCGATCGGCTCGTCCGACTGGGAGGTCTGGAAGTTCTTCGCGAGGTCCGGGTAGAAGTAGTTCTTCCGGGCGAACCGGCAGGACTCGGCGATCTCGCAGCCGAGCGCGAGACCGATCGTCACCGCGTACTCGACCGCCGTGCCGTTGACGGACGGCAGCGCGCCCGGCAGGCCGAGCGAGACCGGCGTCACGTGCGTGTTGGGGGCGCCGCCGAACTCGTTGAGCGCGCCGTCGAACATCTTCGTCGTCGTGCCGAGCTCGACGTGGACCTCGAGCCCGATGACCGGGTCGAACCGGGCGACGGCCTCGTCGAACGGCATGAGGGTCTCGGTCATCGCTGCGCCTCCGTCAGCTCCGGGGCGCGGCCCAGCAGCGGCCCGCCCCACGTCTCGATCAGTGCCCGCTCGAGGGCGCCGCCCGCGCGGTACAGCAGTGCGTCACGGCGTGCCGGCGCGATGATCTGCAGGCCCACCGGCAGTCCGTCGTCGGAGAGTCCCGAGGGCAGGGACATCGCCGGGACGCCCGCAAGGTTGGCCGGGATCGTCGCGATGTCGTTGAGGTACATCGCGAGCGGGTCGTCGACCTTCTCCCCGATGGGGAACGCGGTCGTCGGAGAGGTCGGCGAGACGAGCACGTCGACCTTCTCGAAGGCGGCGGCGAAGTCGCGCTGGACCACCGTGCGTACCTGCTGGGCCGCGCGGTAGTAGGCGTCGTGGAAACCGGCGGACAGTGCGTGCGTGCCGAGGATGATGCGCCGCTTGACCTCGTCGCCGAAGCCGGCCCCACGGGTCGCGGCCATCACGCGCTCGGCGGTGGCGGGCCCCTCGGCGGGCTCGACGCGCAGTCCGTAGCGCATGCCGTCGAAGCGGGCGAGGTTGGACGACGCCTCCGCCGGAAGGATGAGGTAGTACGCCGCGAGCGCGTGCTCGAACGACGGCGCCGAGACCTCGTGGACCTCGGCCCCACCGGCCTCGAGGAGGGCGAGGGCGGCGTCGAAGGAGGCGCGCACCCCGGCCTGGTACCCCTCGCCGCCGAGCTCGCGGACGACGCCGACGCGCAGGCCGGCGAGCTCACCGGTACGGGCGGCCTCGACGAGCCCGGCGACGTCGTCGGTGAGCGACGTGGCGTCCAGCGGGTCGTGACCGCCGACGGTCTCCTGCAGCAGCGCTGCGTCGACGACGGAGCGCGAGACCGGCCCGATCTGGTCGAGCGAGGAGGCGAGCGCCACCGCGCCGTAGCGGGAGACGCCGCCGTAGGTCGGCTTGACGCCGACGCTGCCGGTGACCGCGGCCGGCTGGCGGATCGAGCCGCCCGTGTCGGAGCCCAGCGCGATCGGGGCCTGGAAGGAGGAGACGGCCGCCGCCGACCCGCCGCCGGACCCACCCGGGATGCGGGCGAGGTCCCACGGGTTGCGCGTCGGACCGAAGGCCGAGTGCTCCGTGGAGGAGCCCATGGCGAACTCGTCGAGGTTGGTCTTGCCGAGGATCGGCAGCCCGGCGGCACGCAGGCGGGCGACGACGGTCGCGTCGTAGGGCGGCACCCAGCCCTCGAGCATCCGGGAGCCGGCGGTGGTCACCTGGCCGCGCGTGACGATGTTGTCCTTGACGGCGATCGGCACGCCGGTCAGAGGTGCGAGCTCCTCGCCGGCCGCACGGCGGGCATCGGCCGCGCGGGCGGCGTCGAGCGCCTTGTCGGCGTCGACGTCGAGGTAGGCGTGCACCGCCTCGTCGACGGCGGACGTGCGGGCGAGGTGGGCCTCGGTGAGCTCGACGGAGCTCACGTCGCCGGACGCGAGCGCGGCGGCCTGGTCGGCCGCGCTCCTGCGGATCAGGTCGCTCATGCGTCCTCCCCGAGGATCTGCGGGACGAGGAACTGGTTGTCCTCCGACGCCGGCGCGGCCGCGAGGACCTCGTCGATGTCGAGGCCGGCGGCGGGCTCGTCGGTGCGGAACACGTTGGTCAGCGGGAGCGGGTGCGAGGTCGGGGGCACGTCGGGCGTGGCGATCTCGGAGACGGACTCGACCGCGCGCGTGATGACCTCGAGCTCGCCGGCGAGACGCTCGATCTCGACGGGGGTGAGCTCGATGCGGGCGAGCGCCGCGACGCGCGCGACCTCGTCGGAGTCGAAGGAGGGCATGGGACGAGTCTAGAGCGAACCGACGCCCCCTCCGGGCCAGGTGCACCACGGTCCGAGGGCCACGCCCGTGAACCGTGCCGGAGGACCGCGCCAGGGGTCCGCGCCGACGGGACGTGCCGGTGGGCGCCTCCGGGCGGGCGCGCACTCTAGGCTCGGGCCATGCCTCGAACGACGCTCCGCACGCTCGCGCGCACGGGCGTGCGTCTCGCCACGGTCGCCGCCGCCGCCCAGCTGACCGCCGCCGTCGGGATCATGGCGGTCGACCACCTGCGCAAGCTGCGCGAGCCGCTGTCCGGGGAGTTTCCCGCCACGGCGCCGGTCGACCTCGACGTGCACGGCTCGCAGATGAAGGTCTTCACCTACGGCCAGGACCTCTACGAGGACATGCTGGCGGCCATCGAGGGCGCCACGCGGACGATCTACTTCGAGACGTTCATCTGGAAGCGGGACGAGACCGGGCGGGCGTTCAAGGCCGCACTCGAGGCGGCCGCCCGCCGGGGCGTCGAGGTCTACGTCGTCTTCGACTCGTGGGGCAACCTCAACCAGGGACTCCACTTCTACCGGTTCGAGGACCTCCCCCACCTGCACGTACGGCGCTTCCCGCTCATCCGCCCGGGGCTCCTCATCGGCAACCTGCGCCAGACGGGGCGGGACCACCGCAAGCTGCTGGTCGTCGACGACGAGGTCGGCTACGTCGGCGGCTACAACATCGGCGACCTGTACGCGACGACGTGGCGGGACACCCACCTGCGCGTCCGCGGCCCCGCGGTGTGGGAGCTGGCGAACACGTTCGTCGACTTCTGGAACGACCACCGCCGGCCCCACCACCCCGAGCTGCCCGACCCGGGCGCGCGGGAGTGGCTCGCGCAGGTCGAGGCGCGGTCCAACACGCCGCACCGCATGCTCTTCCCCGTCCGCGGCATGTACCTCGACGCGCTCGACCGTGCCGTGGACTCCGTCGACATCACGATGGCCTACTTCATCCCGGACCGGGAGATCCTCCGTGCACTCACCGCCGCCGCCCGCCGCGGGGTCGAGGTGCGGGTGATCATCCCGCACCGGACGAACCACGTGATGGCCGACTGGGTGTCGCGGCCGTACTACGACGACCTGCTCGAGGCCGGCGTCCAGCTGTGGTTGTTCCGGGACGCGATGGTGCACGCGAAGACGATGACCGTCGACGGCCGCTGGACGACGATCGGCACCGCGAACATCGACCGGATGTCGATGCAGGGGAACTTCGAGGTCAACCTCGAGGTCCACGACGACGGCCTGGCCGAGCACATGGATCGCGTGTTCGCCACCGACCTGACGAACTGCATGCGGCTGTCGCTCGAGGACTGGCGGGCGCGGGAGTGGTGGCGCCGCCCGCTCGAGCGCCTGGTCCGCCCCCTCGGCCCCCTCTTCTAGCCCCCTCGGGGAAGTCGGTCGGGCAGGGCCGCTTCGAGGCCGCCTTCGAGGAGGGCGACGAAGCCGGCCTCGTCAAGGATCGGCACGCCGAGGTCACGCGCCTTTGTCTCCTTGGACCCCGCGTTCTCCCCCGCGACCACCACGTGCGTCTTCTTCGAGACCGAGCCCGACGCCTTCCCGCCGCGCGCAAGGATCGCCTCCTTCGCGGAGTCGCGTGTGAAGCCCTCGAGCGAGCCGGTGACGACCACGGTCACGCCCTCCAGCGTCCGCGGTGTGTCCTCGTCGGCGTCCTGCTCCGTGCGCACGCCCGCCGCTCTCCAGCGTTCGACGATCTCGCGGTGCCACGCGGCGTCCGCGCTGTCCTCGTCGTCCGCGCGGTCCTCCTCGTCGTCCGCGTCCCTACCGCCGTGGTACCAGGCGAGGACGGACTCGGCGATGGTGGGGCCGACGCCGTCGACGTCGGCGAGGCGCTCGACCGGCGCGTCGAAGATGGCCTCCAGCGAGCCCATCTCGGTGGCGAGGGCGCGGGCCGCCGTCGGGCCGACGTGCCGGATCGACAGCGCGACGATCACCCGCCACAGCTCCTTGTCC
>JBQDDT010000153.1:5718-6407 GCA_052092505.1 Microbacterium sp.
ACACCATCGCAGAGCTTTCCGATGGCTCCCTGCTCATGAGCTCACGCTCGAACATCCTCGAGGCCGGCCAGCAGCTTCTCCGTGGTCTGGGTGGGCCGCGGCGGGACCACCTCGTCCTCCTTGGTCTTGAACGTCCGCACGGTGCGCTGCGTCCAGAACACGCGCCGCAGCACCCAGTTGCCGGTGCGCACGTGACCTCCGCCGGCGGACTCCTCGCCCTCGGCCGGGCGCCCCAGCTCGGGCCGGTAGGCGAAGACGTCGCGCAGGTCCTCGGCGGTGAGGTCGAACAGCCCGGCCTCGCTCGAGAGCACGGGCTCCTGCGGCGCGGGTGCGTCGTCGACGTCGGTGATCTCCCCGTCCTCGGTGAGGAGCACGTACCCGTCGGCGATCGCGGCGAGCGCCGGCTCTCGCCCGCCGGAGGGTCCCTCGGGCGCGTGCGGGTCGCGGGTGGCGTCGGGGTTGGTGAGGGCGAGCGCGCTCTCGTAGCCGAGCGCCTCGATGTCGAACGCCCCGCGCGAGCCCACGTGCTCCACCCGCTCGGTGAGCTGGGCCGGGCAGGAGCGGGAGTTGGGGCACCGGAGGTCGACGTCGGCCTCCTTCGCGGGGGCGAGGGGGGTGCCGCAGCTCGGGCACCCGGTCGGCATGACGAACTCCGTCTCGGAGCCGTCGCGCAGGTCGACGACGGGCGC
>JBQDDT010000154.1:0-6302 GCA_052092505.1 Microbacterium sp.
AAGACGCCGCTGATGGCCTCGAGCCTGTCGAAGTCGTACGGCGCGCTGGAGATCTTCGCCGGCGTCGACCTCGCGATCGACCGTGGCTCGAAGGTCGTCGTGCTGGGACTCAACGGAGCGGGCAAGACCACCCTCCTTCGGATTCTCGCCGGGGTCGACGCCAGCGACACGGGGCGGATCGAGCCAGGCCACGGGCTGAAGATCGGCTACTACGCCCAGGAGCACGAGAACCTCGACGTCGACCGTTCGGTGCTGCAGAACATGATGTCGTCGGCCCCCGATCTCACCGAGACGGAGGCGAGGAAGGTCCTCGGATCGTTCCTGTTCACCGGCGACGACGTGCACAAGCCGGCGCGCGTCCTCTCCGGGGGAGAGAAGACGCGGCTCTCGCTCGCGACCCTCGTCGTGTCGTCGGCGAACGTGCTGCTGCTGGACGAGCCGACGAACAACCTCGACCCGGCCTCGCGCGACGAGATCCTGGGGGCGCTCAGCCACTACGAGGGCGCCGTCGTGCTCGTCTCCCACGACGAGGGCGCGGTCACGGCGCTCAATCCCGAGCGCGTCCTGCTGCTCCCCGACGGCGTCGAGGACATCTGGAACAAGGACTACGCCGAGCTCATCACGCTCGCCTGAGGCCCTCGCTCACTCCTGCGCGTCGAGGATCGCGTCCTCGACCTCGGCGTCGCGGTCGCGTCGCGGTCGCCGCTGCCGCGCTGGCCGGCGCTGCCCCTCGTCGTGCTCCGGCTCCTCGTCGTCCTCGTCCTCGGAGTCCCCGTCGTGGGCGGCGCGGATCTCGGTGCGGATCATGTAGCCGATGAAGACGAAGCCCATCACGGCGAACAGGATCCACTGCACGGCGTACGACAGGTGGGGGCCCGGATCCTCCTCAGGCGACTCGAGCGCCATCGGCGTCTCGGCCGCCTGCGGATCCTCGGACACCATGAGGCCGTACGCGGAGACGATCGTCTCCGCACCCATCGCGTCGGCGGCCGCCGGCAGATTCAGGGTGGGCAGCTGCCCCTCCGGCGCACTCCGCCCCGACCGCGGGAGCGCCTCGCTCGGGCGCAGCCGCGCGACGACGGTCACCTCTCCCTCCGGCGGCGCCGGCACGGCGTCGGGCGCGTCCGAGTCCTGCCCCGGCGGGATCCAGCCGCGATCGACGACGAACAGCCTCCCGTCGTCCGTCCTGATCGGGACAAGCACCTCGTAGGCGCTCGTCCCGCCGTGCGCCCTGTTGCGCACGAGGAGCTGCGCCTCCTGCTCGTAGGTCCCCGTCACGACGACGGGCCGCCACTCGTCACCTGGTTCGAAGGCGCCGTCCTCGCCGATCAGCTCCTCCACCGGCACGGGGGCGGCGTCGTAGTTGTTCTCGACGAGGGCGATCTGCGCGGCGCGCTCCTCGTTGCGCGAGAACTGCCAGTGCGAGAGGAAGCCGCAGGCCACCGCGAACAGGGCGGCGACGAGCGCGTACACGGTCCAGCGGACCCAGCGAGGGCTGTCCTTCACGGGCGGCCCTCCTCATCGGCGCCGACGACGCCGCTGACGACCTCGAGCGGGAAGGAGCGCGACGCGAGGAAGCCCCGCAGGTAGTCGACGTGCTCGTCGCACGCGAGCCACACCTTCCGACGCTCTGGCCCGTGGATCTTCGGGTTCCGCCAGAGGATGCTCCACCCGGCGCCGGCGCGGCACCCGGCGCGCGAGCAGGTCGGAGTGATCGGATCGAGCCCGATCACGCCGTCTCACCGCGCCGGTCGCCTTCGGGGTCCGTCTCGTCCCGATCGGGCTCCGGCGTCTCCGGCGCCCTCGTCTCCTCGACCCGCAGCACCCCGGGGGTCTGCTCCGCGGCCGGCGCATCCGCCTCCACCGCCGCGGCGGTGGGCGACGTCGCTCCGGTCACACGGCGCGTGGCGCGGGCGTTCGCCATGACGACGGCGATGTAGGGGAGGAAGATCGCGCCGATCGCGAGGATCGCGGTGTGCCAGCCGTACGGCTGGATCACGACGAGCAGGATCAGGCAGGCCGTGCGGATGGCCATCGTGACGAGGTAGTTCCGGACGCGCGCGCGCGAGTCGTCCTCCGGCGAGACGTCGAGGCTCGTCGCGGACTGTGCGGGTTCCCTGCGGCTGTTCACGATGCTTCCAGGGTAAGCCTCGGCGGCCCCGAGTTCTCCGGGTGCGGCGCGTGACGACGGATAGGATGGGGAGCCGTTCCCGACCCCAGGAGATCCAGCGTGAGCGCAGCACCCTCATCCGACAGCGTCGTCCTCGTCACCGGCGGCAACCGCGGCATCGGCCGGGCGATCGCCGAGCGGTTCGTCCGCGACGGCTGGCGCGTGGCCGTGACCGTGCGCAGCGGCGAGGGCCCGGAGGGCACGCTCTCGGTGCAGGCCGACGTCGACGACGGCGCCTCCCTCGACGCGGCCATCGCCAGGGTCGAGGACGAGCTGGGCCCCGTGACGACCGTCGTCGCGAACGCGGGCATCACCCGCGACACCCTGCTCATGCGCATGAGCGACGACGACTTCGACGCCGTCGTCGGCACGAACCTCGGCGGCGCGTTCCGCACCGTGAAGCGGGCGATCCGGAGCATGATCCGCGCCAGGCGAGGGCGCATCGTCTTCGTCTCCAGCGTGTCAGGGCTGTTCGGCGTGGCTGGCCAGGCCAACTACTCGGCGTCCAAGTCCG
Organism: Microbacterium sp.; assembly: GCA_052092505.1. GTDB lineage: Bacteria > Actinomycetota > Actinomycetes > Actinomycetales > Microbacteriaceae > Microbacterium. The sequence continues at coordinate 2,685 of JBQDDT010000154.1, forward strand.
GCCTCGTGGGGCTCGCGCGCTCGATCACCCGCGAGCTCGGCTCCCGCGGCATCACCGCGAACGTCGTCGCCCCCGGGTTCATCGAGAGCGACATGACGGCCGAGCTCCCCGACGCGACGCAGGCCGAGTACCGCAAGCAGATCCCCGCGGGGCGCTACGGGTCGGCTGAGGAGGTCGCCGGCGTCGTCGCGTGGCTCGCGGGCGACGAGGCGGGGTACATCTCCGGCGCGGTCATCCCGGTCGACGGCGGCCTCGGGATGGGCCACTGACGCTCGTGTCGACCTGCGCGCATCCCCGTAGACTGGCGGCATGAGCGAAGCCAGCATCTTCACGCGCATCCTCGCCGGCGAGATCCCCGGAGACATCGTCGCGGAGACCGAGCGCGTCTTCGCGATCCGCGACATCAACCCGCAGGCGCCGCTGCACCTGCTCGTCGTCCCGAAGACCGAGCAGTACCGCGACGTCACGGAGCTGGCCGCAGGGGATCCCGCCCTGCTCGCCGAGCTCGTCGCCCTGGCGCAGCGTCTGGCCGACGAGCACGCCAACGGCGAGTACCGTCTCATCTTCAACACCGGCGCGAGCGCGGCGCAGTCGGTCTTCCACGTGCACGGCCACGTGCTCGGCGACTTCGAGGAGAACACGCTCGTTGGATTCTGACGATCAGAACACGATCACCGACCGGATCCTCGCCGACGGCGTCGCGATGGTGCAGCTGCTCGGCCCGCAGGATCGCCTCCTGCGGATGGTGGAGTCCGCGCATCCCGATGTCGACGTGCACGTGCGAGGGAACGAGATCACCCTCTCCGGCGCGGAGGCCGACGTCCGCGCGGCGCGCGCCCTCGTCGACGAGCTGATCCGGCTCACGACCTCGGGGCAGCAGCTCGCCGAGGCCGACGTCGCCGCCTCGGCGCGGATGCTCGGCGACGGCTCCGGCCCTCGGCCGAGCGAGGTGCTGGGCGAGGCCATCCTGTCCACACGCGGTCGCGTGATCCGCCCGAAGACCCCCGGTCAGAAGGACTACGTCGATGCGATCGACGAGAACACGATCGTCTTCGGCATCGGACCGGCCGGAACGGGCAAGACCTACCTCGCGATGGCGAAGGCCGTCCAGGCGCTGCAGCGACGCGAGGTCGAGCGGATCATCCTCACGCGCCCCGCCGTCGAGGCGGGGGAGCGCCTCGGATTCCTCCCAGGCACGCTCACCGACAAGATCGACCCCTATCTGCGGCCCCTGTACGACGCCGTCAACGAGATGATGGACCCCGAGATCGTGCCGAAGCTCATGGCGAGCGGCACGATCGAGGTCGCCCCGCTGGCCTACATGCGCGGACGCACCCTGAACAGCTCCTTCGTCGTCCTCGACGAGGCGCAGAACACGACGCCGGAGCAGATGAAGATGTTCCTCACCCGGCTCGGGTTCGGCACGAGGATGGTCGTCACCGGCGACATCACGCAGGTCGACATCCCCGGCGGCGCCTCCGGCCTGCGCACCGTCACGCGCATCCTCGACGACCTCGACGACATCCACTTCGCGCACCTGACGAGCGACGACGTCGTCCGCCACAGCCTCGTGGGCCGGATCGTCGATGCGTACACGGCCTACGACGAGAAGCGCACGGCGCTGCGGCACGAGCGCGACGAGGCGAGGGAGTTCGCGAACCGCGCGGAGCGCCGCTCGTCCGCCAGGCGCCCGCACGAGAGGAAGGGCCGGCCCCGCTCATGATCGAGATCAACAACGAATCGACGATGGACGTCGACGAGCGCGTGCTCCTGCGACTGACCGAGCGCAACCTCGCCGAGCTCCGCGTCAGCCCCGATGCCGACCTCGCGATCCTGCTCGTCGACGAGGGGGCGATGGAGTCGCTCCACGTGCAGTGGATGGACGAGCCAGGCCCCACGGACGTCCTGAGCTTCCCGATGGACGAGCTGCGCCCCGGCACCGACGACGACCCGACGCCGGCAGGGCTGCTCGGAGACATCGTCCTCTGCCCGCAGGTCGCGGAGGTGCAGGCACAGGGCGCAGGGCACTCCACGCTCGACGAGCTGATCCTCCTCACGACGCACGGCCTGCTGCACCTGCTCGGCTTCGACCACGCGGAGCCGGAGGAGGAGCGGCAGATGTTCGCGCTCCAGAAGGAGCTCATCCTCGGCTTCGCCGCTGACGAGCGACGACGATGACCGAGACCCTGCTGTTCGTCGCCTCGGCGCTGCTGATCGTGCTCGGCGGCCTCATGTCGGCGATCGACTCCGCGCTGAGCGTGACGTCCCGCGTCGAGATCATCGACCTCGCGGCGCTCTCGAAGGCCAGGAGGGCGCGCGCCCTGTCGCGCCTCGCCGACGATCTCGACGCGCACGCGAACGTCGTGTCCTTCCTGCGCGTGGTCGCGGAGTCCACCGCGGCCGTGCTCGTGACCGTGGCCTTCACGCTCGTGTTCGAGAACCTCGCGTGGGCGACGCTCGCAGCCGCCGTGCTCATGGCGGGGCTGTCGTTCGTCGCGGTCTTCTCGAGCCCCCGCGCGGTCGGCCGCCGCAACTCCGAGGGCCTCCTCGGCGCCACGGCCGGCCTCGTCCACGTGCTGCGCATCGTCCTCGGCCCGGTGGCCGGCCTCCTCTCCCGCATCGGCGCGCGCATGCGGCCGGGGCGCGGCAGGCGCAGCTTCGACTCGGAGGATCAGCTGCTCAGCATGGTCGACGAGGCGGCGTCGCACGATCTCATCGACGACGACGACCGCGAACTCGTCCACTCCGTGTTCGACTTCACCGATCAGGTCGTCCGCGCGGTCATGGTGCCGCGCACCGACATGGTCTCGATCGACGCCGAGGCCACGGCGCATCAGGCGATGCAGGTCTTCCTCGAGACGGGGATCTCGCGCATGCCGGTCATCAACGGCGAGGTCGACGACGTGGCAGGGGTGCTCTATCTCAAGGACCTCGTGCAGTTCGGCTTCCGGGACACGCCCGGCTGGCGGGACACGCCGGTCAGCGCCCTCGCGCGCCCCGCGCTGTTCGTGCCGGAGCAGATGCGCGCCGAGACCCTGCTCCAGCAGATGAAGCGCGACGCGGTCCACGTCTGCCTCGTCGTCGATGAGTACGGCGGCATCGCGGGGATCGTCACGCTGGAGGACCTCATCGAGGAGCTCGTGGGCGACATCGCCGACGAGTACGACGCGCCATCGACCGAGATCGTGCCCGTCAGCGACGGGAAGTACCGGGTGGCCGCCCGCCTCGGGCTCGACGAGGTCGGGGACCTCTTCGACTGGGAGATCGAGGACGAGGACGTCGACTCGATCGGCGGGCTCCTCGGCAAGACCCTCGGTCACGTCCCCCAGCCGGGGGAGACGGTAGAGTCGCACGGCCTGATCATCACCGGGGGGACGTCCAGGGGGCGCGGGCGCGGACTCGCGACGGTGTTCGTCGAGCGCGGCGAGGGCCTGCGTGCCCTCCAGGAGGCGCGCAGCCGCCACCCCCAGACCAGCGAGCTCGAGCTCCCGCGCCAGCACAGCAGCGACGAGACGACCGCCGGTCGTCGCGAGGAAGGAGAGCGACGATGACGGACGAGAACGTCCCGTCGCGCAGCGGCTTCGTCACCTTCGTGGGGCGCCCGAACGTCGGCAAGTC
>JBQDDT010000155.1:0-6241 GCA_052092505.1 Microbacterium sp.
GGCCGTGCCGGCTCTCGCCGCCTCCGACGTGGCCGCCGCCCTGGCCCCGACGGCCCTGGCCGCCGGATCCCTGGCCGCCCTGGCGCTGTCCGCGTGCGGCGCGCTTGCGCTGCGCGTTGGCGCCCTGCGAGCGGCCGGCGCCGGTGTCGGCGGGCGGGTTCCCCGCGCCGGGCAGGCCCGGTCCTGGTGCGACGGAAGCGGCCACTTCTCCGACGAGAGCCGACACGGCCGCGCTCATCGGCGAGACCTGCTGCGGCTTCGCCTGGATCGCCGCGCGTCGCAGGAGCTGCTGCGTGTCGCGCCGCTGGCTCGGGAGCATGAGCGTCACGACGTCCCCGGCCGATCCGGCCCGCGCGGTGCGACCGGAGCGATGCAGGTACGCCTTGTGCTCGGCCGGCGGATCGACGTGGACGACCAGCTCGATCCCGTCGACGTGCACGCCGCGCGCGGCGACATCGGTCGCGACGAGGACGTTGACCCGGCCGGACGAGAAGTCGCCGAGGTTGCGGTCGCGCGCGTTCTGCGAGAGGTTCCCGTGCAGGTCGACAGCCGGGATGCCCTTCGACGTCAGCTGCCGCGCGAGCTTCTTGGCCTGGTGCTTGGTCCGGGTGAACAGCAGGCGGCGGGCGGTGCCGGACGCGAGCGTGCGGACGAGCTCGTTCTTGTCCTCCGGCGTGGAGGCCTCGAACACGTGGTGGGTCATCGCCGCGACGGGGGAATCGGCGGAGTCGACGGAGTGGTGCACCGGATCGGTCAGGAACCGCTTCACGAGCTTGTCGATGCCGTTGTCCAGCGTCGCGGAGAAGAACAGCCGCTGACCGTCGCGCGGGGTCTGCGAGAGAAGGCGCGTCACGCCGGGGAGGAAGCCGAGATCGGCCATGTGGTCGGCCTCGTCGAGCACGGTGACCTGCACGCGATCGAGCGAGACGATCTTCTGCGAGATGAGGTCCTCGAGCCGGCCAGGGCAGGCGACGACGATGTCGACGCCGCCGCGCAGAGCGCTCTCCTGGGGGCGCTGCGAGACGCCGCCGAACACGGTCGTCGTCTTCAGCCCGACCGCGGAGGCGAGCGGCTCGACGACGCGGGCGATCTGCGTGGCGAGCTCGCGCGTGGGCGCCAGGATGAGGCCGGTGGGCTTGCCGGAGCGGCGCTCGGCCCCGGACAGGCGCGCGACCATGGGGATCGCGAACGCGAGTGTCTTGCCGGAGCCGGTCTTGCCGCGGCCGAGCACGTCGCGCCCGGCGAGTGTCGACGGCAGGGTCGCCTCCTGGATCGGGAACGCGCTCGGGCGTCCCTCGGCGACGAGCACGTCGACGAGGCGGGAGGGAACGCCGAGATCGGCGAACGTGGGGGCAGGGGATGACTGCGAGGTCATGGTCCTCTTTCGAAGGTTCCGCGGCAGGGCGCACGACGGTGCGCTGCGATGCGGGAGGGTGGCGAAGACTCGGCGGATGCCGGATCCGTTCGCCGCGATAGTCGCTGAGCGCGTCACAGCCGCGGATTCGCGGGCGCTCGATGAAGACGCGACGATGCGCACCGATCGGTGCGCATCTCCTACGCTACCATCCCGGCCGCTGCGCGTCCTGGGCGATCCATGCCGTCGCGTCCGGAGGAAGGGCGCCGTCGCGAAGCGGCGACGTCGTCACGAGCGGCGTCTCGGGGAGGGGGAGGGGCGCCTCGCCGAAGTTCACGACGACGAGCGTGTCAGCGCTGCGGAACGCGAGGACCGATTCCGCCGGGGCGTCCACCCACTCGAGCGATCCGCCGCCGAGGTTCCGCTCGCGCCGGATCCGCAGCAGCTCGCGGTACAGGTTCAGCGTGGAGTCCGGGTCGCCGCGCTGGACGTCCCGCGCGAGACCCGCCCATTCGGCCGGCTGCGGGAGCCAGGAGGATCCGCTCGCGCTGAAGCCGTACGCCGGTGCGTCGGACGACCAGGGGAGGGGGACGCGGCATCCGTCGCGCCCGTATGCGGCGCCACCCGTGCGGAAGAACGTCGGATCGCGTCGTGCCTCGTCGGGGAGGTCGATCACCTCGGGGAGGCCGAGCTCCTCGCCCTGGTAGAGGTAGGCCGAGCCGGGCAGAGCGAGCACCAGAGCGGTGGCGGCCCGCGCCCGTCGCGCGCCGAGGGCCGCGTCGACCACCTCGGGAGAGCGGGGCCCGAGCCCGGCGCCGCGCGGCAGCGGCCGGTCGATGCCGAACCTCGTGGCGTGCCGGACGACGTCGTGGCTCGACAGGACCCAGGTCGCGGGTGCGCCGACGGATCCGTGCGCGCGCAGTCCGTCGTCGATGACGCGCCGCATGTCCTCGATGCGCCACGCCTGGAGCAGGCACGGCACGCCGAGCGCCTGGTGCATCTCGCCGGGGGCGGCCCACGGCGCGATCTCGTCGGCCGTCGACATCCAGGCCTCCGCGCACAGCACGCGATCACCGTCGTAGGCGTCGACGATGCGTCGCCACTCGCGCCAGATCTCGTGCACGCCGTCCTGAGCCCAGTAGGGGGACGGGCGGTCGCCCTCGCCAGCCGGAGGCATCGCGGACGGCAGCCCGACGTCCGGGAAGCCGGGGTCCTTCACGAGCCCGTGCGCCGCGTTGACGCGGAAGCCGTCGACCCCGCGATCGAGCCAGAAGCGCAGGATGTCCTCGAACTCCGCGCGCACGTCCTCGTTGTCCCAGTTGAAGTCCGGCTGCGTCTCGTCGAACAGGTGCAGGTACCAGTGGCCCGGCTGCCCGTCCGGGTCGATGACGCGCGTCCACGCCGACCCGCCGAACGCCGATGGCCAGTCCGTGGGCGGCTCCTCGCCGCGCGGACCAGCGCCCTCGCGGAACACGTAGCGGTCGCGCTCGCGGGTGCCTGGCCCCGCCGCGAGCGCCGCCTGGAACCACACGTGCTCGAACGAGGAGTGGTTCGGCACGATGTCGATCAGCACGCGGACGCCCCGCGCGTGCGCCGCCTCGAGCAGGCGGTCGAAGGTGCGCAGCGTGCCGAACGCCGGGTCGACGCCGCGGTAGTCGGAGATGTCGTAGCCCGCGTCGCGCTGCGGCGATGGCATGAACGGCGACAGCCAGACGGCGTCCACGCCGAGCTCGCACAGGTCGTCGAGGTGCCGGGTGACGCCCTCGAGGTCGCCCATGCCGTCGCCGATCGCCCCCTCGAGTCCCTCGGCGTCGGCGAAGGAGCGCAGGTGGATCTGATAGACCACCGCGGTGCGCCACCATTCGCTTCGCATGTCGGACCACGTTACGCGGAAGAGCCGCTCCCGCGCACGGATAGCCTGATCGCATGACGGCGGCGGAATGGATCCCGGATGTGCTCGGCGACGGGTTCGAGCAGCTGACGCTCCCGATGACGCAGGAGCTCGACGACGAGCCGGACGACGTGGTCGCGACGCTCGTGCGCCGCCTGCCGCGCGGGCTCTTCCGCGACCGGACGCTGGCCGACGTCGACGTGCTGTACGTCCACGGGTGGAGCGACTACTTCTTCCAGCGCAGGCTCGGCCGGTTCTGGACGAGGCGCGGAGCGCGCTTCTATGCGCTCGATCTCCGGCGCTACGGGCGCAGCCTCCGGCCGGGACAGCACCTCGGGTACATCCAGGATCTGCGCACCTACGACGAGGACATCGCGGCGGCCCTGTCGGCGATGCGGCCCTCGCCCAGACGCCGGCTCGTGCTCCTCGGGCACTCCACGGGCGGCCTCGTGCTGAGCCTGTGGGCCGCGAGGAACCCCGGTGTCGCGGCGGCGCTGATCCTGAACTCTCCCTGGCTCGAGTTCCAGCTCGGCGGGATCGGGCGGGCCGCGATCGCCCCGGCGCTGGAGCTCGGCGCGCGACTGCGGCCACGCGACCCGGTCATCCCTGCCATCGACCTCGGCTTCTACTGGCGTGCCCAGCAGGAGTCGGCCGATCCGGTCGACCCCCACGAGCCCAACCCGCTCTGGCGCCCTCACGAGGCCGCGCCGCCGACGATGGGGTGGCTCGATGCCGTGCTCGACGGTCATCGGGAGGTCGCGCGCGGCCTCGGGATCGCGGTCCCCGTATGCGTGCTGCTGTCCTCGCGGAGCGCGATGCCGCGCCGGTGGTCGGACGCGCTCGCCGAGGCGGACACGGTCCTGGCCGTCGACGAGGTGGCCAAGGCCGCGCTGAACCTCGGGTCGTCGGTCACGATCGAGCGGATCGACGGCGCCCTGCACGACGTGTTCCTCTCGCGCCGGGCGGCCCGCGAGGAGGCGTATGCGCGGATGGCGCGCTGGGCCGACGCCTATCTCTGACGCGCACGCCGTTGCGTGATTTACGAATGTAAGGTAGCTTTACGTTCGTAAGTTATTGCGGCGCGGAAGGGATGCGGACATGGACGCGCGACTCGCTCGGACCCGCGAGCTCCTGATCGCGGCGATCGACGAGGCACTGAGCGGCGACGGCGAGAAGCTGCCGTCGATCACCGAGCTGTGCGCGACGGCGGGGGTCAGTCGCCCGACGTTCTATCAGCACTTCCGGGACGTCCCCGCCCTCGTGGCGGCGGCGGGCGCCGACGAGCTGGAGCGTCTCTTCGAAGACCTCGGGGCCGAGCTCGAGAACGAGGGTTCGACGTGGGAGCACACGGCGCCGCGCGTGGTGAGCAGGCTCCTCGAGCGGCTGTTCGCCGCGGCCCCGTACTACCGCCGCGTCCTGGCCGAATCCGACGCGCACGCCTTCCAGGACCGCGTGATCTCCTTCCTCGCCGCGCGCCTGCTCGTCTTCACCCCGCTCGCGGAGGCCGTCGGCCGCGAGGGCGATCGAGCGCACATCGAGCGCACGGCGACGTTCCTGGCCGCCGGGGGGACCTGGCTCGTCGTCGGATGGCTGAAGGAGGGGCCGCAGCGACCGAGCGTCGAGACGGCCGCCGATGAGGTCTCGCGCCTGCTCGTGACGAGCATCGCGGCGCAGAGCGGGGCCGCGGCGCCGGAAGCGCGACAGGACGAGGGAGGCGTGCAGCAGTGAGCCGCACGCCTCGGATCCGTCCCCGCGCGATCGTCGTCTTCTCCGCCATCGCGCTGATCCCCGTCATCTACTCCGGCGTCCTCACGCACGCGAACATCGATCCGACGGGGCGCCTCGACACCGTGCCCGCCGCCGTCGTGAACGCCGACGACGGCGCCACCGGCCCGGAGGGCGATCCGCTCGATCTCGGCGACGAGGTGACCGACGAGCTGACCTCGAGCACCGAGGCGAACAACTTCGACTGGGCGCAGATGAGCGCCGCGGATGCGCAGGATGCGCTGGAGTCCGGTGACGTGTACGCCGTCATGACGATCCCCGAGGACTTCTCGGAGAACGCGGTGTCGGCCGGTGCCGACGACGTGGCGGATGCCGCGACGGCGCAGCTGTCGATCGAGACGAACGATGGACTGAACATGATCTCAGGCACCATCGCATCGACGATCGGGACGGAGGTCACCGACGCGCTGCGCGACGAGGTCAGCGCCGAGTACCTCGACAACATCTACCTCGGGTTCACGCGGATCCACGACAGCATGTCCGACGCCGCCGGTGCGGCGGGGAAGCTGGCCGACGGGGCCGATGAGGCGACCGACGGCTCCGGCGAGCTCGTCGTGGGTCTCGGCGACCTGCGCGACGGGACCTCCCGGCTCTCCTCGGGGGCGAGCACGCTGGCGCAGGGTGCGGACGACGCGGCCGCGGGGTCCCAGGCCCTGGCCTCGGGGCTCGGCGAGCTGCGTGACAAGACCGCCTCGCTGCCCGAGCAGGCCGGGAAGCTCGACGACGGCGCCCAGCAGATCGCGTCGGGCACGGCCGAGCTGAGCGACCGAATGGACGCCGTCATCGACCGGCTCCGCCCGATCGTGGACGCGGCGGAGGCGCTGCGCGGCGCCACGGCCGACATGACGACGAGCGCGGAGACCGTCTCCAGCGAGGTGGACCGGGTCGCGGACCAGGCGGACGGCGCGCTCGGCGACGCCACCGCCGTGCGCGACGGCGCATCCGGCCTCGGTGCCGACGTGTCGGCGCTCGGGGAGGAGGCGTCAGGGGTCGACGAGCAGGTCAGGCGGCTCCAGGGCGAGTACGACGCGATGAGCGACGAGGAGCGCCGCGCGGCGCTCGAGGAGATCGCGGCGGGGACAGGCGCGCTCTCGAGCGACGCCTCGTCGGCGACGGAGCGGGCCGGAACGGTCTCGACCGACGCCGGCGCGCTCGTGGGCGACGACCAGAGCGGGCTGGCCGGGCTCGCGGGGTCGGCCGACCAGGTGCGC
>JBQDDT010000156.1:0-6211 GCA_052092505.1 Microbacterium sp.
ACCTGGCTGGATTCTTAGCGCTGAAACGGCCGACATCAACTTGACGAAACACAGCATGGGTGAGTCGCCGCCCTGGCCGGGTCCGCACAGGATCACCAGTGGTAGGCCGTGCCCGTCGACGAGCTGGTGGATCTTCGTCGACAGCCCGCCACGGGAGCGGCCCAACGCGTGATCAGGAGGCTCGACGCGCAGATTCTTGTGATTCCACAGCTCCCCCTGTGGTGCGGGCCAGGTTCGTGCCGTGCTGGTGAGCGCGGCAGATCGTGGAGTCGACCGCGACCGACCAGTCCAGCTCCCCTTCGGCGTCAGCTCGGACGAGGAGAGCGTCGAGGACCCGGTCCCACAGGCCGTCCTGAGACCAGGCTCGATGACGCTTCCAGACCGTCTGCCACGGACCGAACTCCGCAGGCAGGTCCCGCCAGGCAATCCCGCACCGGTATCGGTAGATGATTCCCTCGATCACCTGCCGATGATCTCGCCGAGGACGGCCTGACCAGGGACGTTGAGCAGGCAACAGCGGCTCGATCGTCTCCCACTGCGCATCGGACAACACACTTCGGCGACTCATTTATCCAGACTCACGCACAGCCGCGCACGAACTTCGGAGACACGCCCTAGGGGCGAAGGGGACAGGCTAGGTTCTCACCCGAGTGCGGGCACATCATCGCTGTCGCGATGTGCGCGCTGGGGCCAGCAGGTCCTCGCCCGCGGAAGGCCCGAGGTCGTCGGACATGGTCCTCTCGATGCCCTCCCCTCTGGCGCGGCTCAGCCGATCGCGCTCGTGTCCGCCCGGCCCGACGCTCGCCAGTCGCTCGGCGGCCGCCACGCCGTACACCGCGACCGGTACGACCCCGCGCCGCAGCCACGACCACGCCGTGCGTACGGCGGGCAGATCGACGGCGACGGCTACATCGGCCTGCTGGGCGAGCACCTCGGCCGTGGCGTCCGCACGGACCGCGCGCCAGACGGTGCGCGTGTCGTCGAGCGGGCTGAGCGTGGCAAGCAGTCGTCCCGGCACGCTCCGACGGGCGGTGGCGTCCAGTGACTGGTACCGCTCGGAGCCGGCGATCGACCCGAGCGGCGAGCGGTGCTCGGCGACCACGTGCACGACGTCGACGCCGGAGATCGGCGCGCGCGGCGCCGTCCGGCACACGAGGGTCACGTGCGCGGGGGCCTCGGGTGTGCCGAAGCGTTCGGCGAGGTTGCCGGCCCCCGCGGCGCGGGCAAGGACGTCGTCGGCCGGGTCCTCGGAGCCGACGACGAGCATGACGCGGCTCGGGCCTCGCTCGGTGGTCTCGCTCGCACCGTCCGTGGCGTCCGGGGGGAGCGCCGGCGAACCTGAGGTCACGACATCGCCGTCGTGTGGCCGCACCTCCGGCACCGGCAGGCCGAGCTCGGCCGCGCGCCGTGCCGTGAACTCACCCAGTGCGGCCACGCGCGGCGCGATTTGCTCCTCGCGGATGTAGCGTCGCGCCCACTCGCGGGTGGCACGGACCGAGGTCGGCGTCGCCGCTCGTGCCAGGTCGGCGCCGAGGACGAGTGCATCGGCCACGTCGTCGGCGGTGAGGGAGTCGGGCAGCACCCAGGCTGGATGGTCCTTGAGGACGGACGCGGCGGCCGACTCTGGGCCGTGCACCGACACGATCGGCAGGCCGGTCGCCGCGTACTCGAAGACCTTCCCGCTCGTCACGTATCGGCCCGGGATGAGCGGGAGCGCGAGCACGTCGAAGCCCGCGTAGACGGACGCCACCTCGGCGCGCGGGACGGGACCGCCGTGCTCGACGCCGTCGCCGGCGAACTCCGCGAGCATCGCGAGCGAGCGCTCGTCGGGCGCGCCCTGGTGGCCCACGTGCCCGCGCAGGATCAGCCGTGCCCGAGCCAGCTCACCGCTACGGGTGCGGGCGAGGCGCCAGCCCTCGAGCAGCTCGCGCACGGGCACGGAGCCGTACAGCGTGCCGAGGTACCCGAACGTGAGGGGGGCGTCGTCGTCGGGGGCGGAGGCCACGCGCAGGTCGTCGATCGCCGCTCCGAGGTCGCCGTCGTAGCCGTTGGCCACCACGTGCGTGCGGTCAGAGACCTCCGGCAGCGTCTCGTCGTACCAGTCACGGATCGGCGCGTTGACGAACCACGCCTCCTCCGCGCCCAGCAGGAGGTCACGCTCGGTGCGCCACGCGCGCGACCGCTCTCGAGACATGCGCCGACCCGTCGTCACGTCGAGTGCCCAGCCGTCGCGGTAGTCGAGGACGTAGGGGACGCCCGCGCGCCGCGCGAGGTGCTGGCCGGGGACGAAGTCGACGTGCGGGTTCGAGGTCCCCAGCACGAGGTCGACCGGGTGGCGCTGGTGCACCTGCTCGGCGGCGCCGCGCAAGTTGGGCGCCCACCTGCCGTACACGCGCTCAGGGAAGCGGGCCTCGGAGCTCCGCATGAACGCCGAGAACCAGGCGGGCTCCGACGCCACCCGCGCCCGGGAGTACCCGGCGAGGTCGGTCTCGATGTGCGCGAGCTTCTGCTTGACGCGCAGCACCCGGATCGACGGGTGGATGCGGTCCTCGAGGGAAAGGTCGGCCCCGAACAGCTCGGTGAACAGCTCCCGCGGCGCGGTGAGGACGGTGACGTCCCAGCCGGCATCGGCGAAGGCGTTAGCGGTCGCAAGGGCTCGGTAGACGCCGGAGCCCCGGCACGGCGGGAATCCCCAGGCGACGTAGAGGAGGTGTGGACGCACCCGGCAAGGATAGGGATGACGAAGCAGTACTCGCGCCCGCTTTGCCAGCGGGCGTCGTTATCACCGAGCCGCGTGTCTGCTTGAACACGCCTCGAGGTGCCGGCGCCCGCGGCGTCCAGTTGCCCGTGACACGATGGCCCCCGTTCTGGCGGGCCCGAGGCCAGCTGGACCGCCGACTTGTACCCGACCAGCTGGAGTGACCGCGTGAAGGAACTGTTTCGCACGACGCGCACGCTGTTGCCGATGTTGCCGGCGGGGGCGCGCCGCTACCTGATCGCCTACGCGACGCTGACAGCACTCCTTGCGCTGCTCGACGTTGCCGCACTCGGTCTACTTGCCCTGGTCATGGCCCCGATGGTGGCGGGCAGCCCCGTGACGCTACCGCTGATCGGTGAGGTTCCGCCAGACCGCTACGTTGTCGTCATCCTCATCGTCTGCGCGCTCATCTCCAGCAAATCCATAGCGTCGCTCGTCATGCGATGGGTCGCAACGCGTCGATTCGCGTCTTACGAACTAGAGATCGGCGACCAATTGTTTCGAGCCTATCTCCACTCCCCGTGGACGGACCGATTGTCTCGCAATTCGGCGGAACTCGTGCGGCTCGCAGACGTCGGCATCGCTAACACCACTTCTGGCCTGTTGCTGCCGGCCGCGAGCCTGCCGACGGAGATCGCGACCTTCGCCGCCGTTCTGATCGTATTGGTCGTCGCCGAACCGGTGGTCGCGGCTGTCACACTCGTCTACCTCGGTGTGTTGGCCGCCATCCTCTATCTCGTGGTTAATCCACGCGCTCTGGTCGCCGGCCGCGTAAACCGAGACTACTCGTTCAGAGTTGCCACGCTGATGACAGAGATGGTCGCGACGTTGAAGGAAATCGTTTTGCGGGATAAGACGAGCGAGGTGGCGGACGTCGTGCAGGCCAACCGCAAGCACGCCGTCAGGGCCCGGTCGAACAGTCAGTTTCTCGGCCAAGCTCCGAAGTACGTCCTCGAGGTTGCGCTTATATTCGGGTTCCTTCTCGTGGGCGCCATCGGCTACTGGATGGGAGGCACCACCCAGGCGTTCACGGCGGTCGCCATCTTCGGTGTAGCCGGATTCCGAATGATCCCCGCCATTACCCGCATGCAGGCGATCCTCACCCAGACTGCCACGACACTCCCGCACGCCAAGCGGGTCATTTTCGACATCCGGGCATCCGAACAGTTTGTCCGCGATGCGGAGGTCGTCGGCCGGGCGCCTATCGAGGGTGATCCGCAGAAGTTGACGCTCGAAGGCGTGGGGTTCACATACCCGGGTACGATTAAGCCCGCAGTCCACGACATCGACGTCACGATCGGGATGGGCACTCATGTGGCGCTAGTAGGTGCCTCTGGCGCCGGAAAATCGACCCTCGTCGACATCCTCCTCGGTCTGCTCGTGCCTCAGGAAGGCACGATGCGTGTCGGCGATCAGGAGCTGGAAGACGTCCTGGCTGATTGGCGCTCACGCGTCGGCTACGTCCCGCAGGACGTCTCTGTGTTCAACGGGTCGATCGCGCAGAATGTCGCGCTGGCCTGGGACTCTGCCGTGGACGAGGAGCGGGTCCGGGACTGTCTCGCGCGTGCACAGCTACTCGACATTGTTGAGGCTCGTGGGGGCCTGGACACGTTGGCGGGCGAGCGCGGGATGGCGTTCTCCGGAGGGCAGCGCCAGCGGCTGGGGATTGCGAGGGCTCTGTACACGGACCCGCTCGTGCTCGTGATGGACGAGGCCACGTCTGCGCTTGACACCGCGACGGAGGTTGCCGTCACCAAGGCGCTTCAGGAACTGCACGGCGAGGTCACAGTCGTCACGGTCGCGCACCGGCTATCGACGATTCGGCATGCCGACCTTGTCTGCTTCATGAGTGACGGCACCATTGCCGCGCGTGGCACGTTCGATGAAGTCGTCGCGCAGCACCCGGAGTTCGCCAATCAGGCGAGTCTTGCCGGCCTCGCCTGAGAACTGCAGACTCCGTGCGGTCCGCCGCCCTCGGTCGGCAGGGGTGGTTAGCGGGGCGGGTCGACACCCAGGAACGGCGCGAGCGCTGCCGCTGACGCTCGCCCATCGTGATGTTTCCGGGCCCATGCGGGTCCGGTCGCGGCCACTGCGGCGTAGCGTTCCCGGTCGGCGAGTATCGTCGTCAGAACGTTCTCCAACGTATCCGGGGTGGCCTCGATCAACGGTATCTCTCCGCCGCCCATCTCTCTCCACCGTTGCCGTACGCGCTCGTGCAGATGCCCGATGACGAGCCGTCCAGCGGCCATCGACTCCGCCGCAAGAGTCCCAACGTTGCCAAGGACGATTTGGTCAATGACGATGTCGGCGTCGGCGATGAACGCGGGCATTTCGGCGTGCGGGACACCCTCGAGTCGGCGGTAGACGAGCCGCCCCTCAGCGTGGAGTTGGAGCGCAATCTCCTCGATTGCGGCCGTCCCCTTGAGAAACGGGTTGGACGGAGCATGCAGGACGACCGGCAGGTCGCGCCCGAGAGGGGCGGCCGACTCGACGGCAGCTGTGGCGAAACGATCGACGTCCGCTGTGACGGGGAGCCATTTCGCCCCGGCGACGAAGTCGATGAGGTCGAGGGTGGAGACCAGCAACGGCAAGTCCGTGCGTTCGAGGAAAGCCCGAGTCTCATCCACCCGCGCCTGTACCCGGTTGAGATAGTCGGAGCGCTCGTTGAACGGGCTGGCCGAGTAGAGGGCGGCGTGGCGAGCATGGTCGCGGATCTCAGACCCGTGGAGGATGACCGCCACTCGGACATCCGCAGCAGCGTACTGCGCCAGGAGATCGTTGCTCGCTGTCGCGAAGAACTCGGCGGTAACCCCGCGACCCGCCTCGAGGAGGAGGTGGCTGAATGTGTCGAGCACGCCGGTTCCCCACGCTGGTAGGCCGTGGGACTGCAGCCTGCTTGGGACGATGACGTCCGCCTCGTACCCGAAACCGCCGATCCGGCCGTTGCGCTCGGCGACCATGTTGCGAGCCGCGACACCGTCGAGGTGCGTCTCGGCCGCACGCGCCCACAGTCGTGCTTGTCCCGCAGTGTTCGTCGGACCGACAAGGAGCCGAGCTGAGGTGCCTCGGTCGAACCGGGGGACCAATTTTGCGGCCGCGGATCGGTCTCGGCGCCGCACGACGGCTGTGACCACCCCGCGCAGAGGTGACGGCACACGGAGAGCTGCCGAGCTGACACGTGCGCGCAGCGAAGGACTCACCAACTTCTCAAGTAGAACGACATGCCGCCAGCCTATGCGCCGAGAAGACCCCAGGGCTGTCATCATCCGCGTATGCGCGACTCGGCGCGCAACGCACCGGACGTTCACCGGACAGCCGAGCCTTCGATGAAAGAATTCGCTCTATGACTCAAACTGCCCGGATGCTCATCATCTCGTTCACGAAGATCGCGACGGATCCGCGCGTCATCAAGCAGGTGCGCTACTTCGCCGAGCGGTACGACGTGACGACCTG
>JBQDDT010000157.1:0-6180 GCA_052092505.1 Microbacterium sp.
ATCATGCTGCTCCTCGCGGCGCACCCCGCCGGCCTGCGCGGCCCGGAGCTCTCGGCCCAGCTGTACCGCGACGACGGCAACACGGTGACGCTGCGGGCCGAGCTGGCGCGGCTCCGCGCCGCGCTCGCGACGCTCGACGGGAGCATCCGGCTCATCCCGCAGCCCTACCGCCTCAGCGTGCCGATCACGACCGACGCCGCCGACGTGCTGCGGGCCGTCGATCGCGGCGCCCACCGCCAGGCGCTGCGCGACTACCGGGGCGCGCCGCTGCCCGCGTCCGATGCGCCGGGCGTCGAGCGGATCCGCGAGCGGACGAGCTCGACCCTGCGCGAGGCGGTGCTCGACCACGGCAACGTCGACGCCGTCATGGCCCTGATCGACCTGCCCGGCCACGCCGACGACCTCGAGGCGAACCTGCTCGCCCTCAAGCTCCTGCCGCCGCGCTCGCCGAAGCGCGCCGCCATCGTCGCCAGGCTCGACGCGCTCGGCGCGTAGCGCGGCGGCCGGCGGCTCCCACTCGTTCCTTCCGGTCGCGCATCCGGTCGCCGCCGCAACGTCGCTGCAACCCCGCCGCGCCTAGCCTGCCGATATCGCGCAGTCGCGCGATGCCGACAACGACGTCGAATGGAGCACGAATGTCCGTCTATGCGAACCCCGGGACCGAGGGATCGGTCGTCTCCTTCAAGCCGCGCTACGAGCACTGGAGCGGCTACAAGTCGTCCGGCATCGGGCGCGAGAACCACCTCATGATGCTCGACCACTACCAGCAGACGAAGAACGTGCTCGTGAGCTACAGCGAGCAGAAGCTCGGATTCTTCTGATCCGACCGGCACAGTGCGCGGGCCGTGGCTCCACCGCCCCGGCCCGCGCGCCGCGCCGTACGACCAACCACCGCCAGATACAACACCGGGTGCCGTCGGCCGCGAGGCTCGGCGGTCCCTTCCGCAACCGGATGCGCCGGTCGCAGAGAGGAATACCATCATGACCTTTACCGCTGCAGTGGTCAACGCCTTCGGAGAGCCGCTCTCCGTGCAGGAACTCGAGACTCCCGAACCCGGGCCCGGCCAGGCCCTCGTCAAACTCATCGCCAGCGGCGTGTGCCACACGGACTTGCATGCTGTGGAGGGCGACTGGCCGGTCAAACCGAAATTGCCCCTCGTCCCCGGTCACGAAGGTGTCGGCCGGGTCGAGAAGATCGGTCCGGGCGTCACCGACGTCGCCGTCGGCGACCTCGTCGGCAATGCGTGGTTGTGGACGGCGTGCGGCGATTGCCAGTACTGCCGCACCGGCTGGGAGACGCTGTGCGAGCAGCAGGTCAATGGCGGCTACGGCGTCGACGGCTCGTTCGGCGAGTACATGCTCGTCGACACGCGCTTCGCCGCCCGCATTCCCGATGGGGCAGACCCCGCGGAGGTAGCGCCCGTGCTCTGCGCCGGCGTCACCGTCTATAAGGGCATTAAGCAGACGGAGGTGCGTGCCGGGGATTGGATCGTCATCTCGGGTATCGGCGGCCTTGGGCACATCGCGGTTCAGTACGCCGTCGCGATGGGGCTGCGCGTCGCGGCAGTAGACATCGCCGACGACAAGCTCGAACTCGCGAAGCGGCACGGCGCGGAGGTGACCGTCAACGCGCGCGAGAACGATCCGGCCGCGGCGATTCAGGATGCGACGGGCGGTGCGCACGGCGTCCTCGTGACCGCCGTGCACCCTGCGGCGTTCGGGCAGGCGATCGGCATGGCGCGCCGGGGCGGAACGATCGTGTTCAACGGTCTCCCGCCAGGCGACTTCCCGGCCCCCATCTTCGACATCGTGCTGAAGGGCCTCACGATCCGGGGCTCGATCGTCGGCACGCGTCAAGACCTCGCGGAAGCGCTCGAGTTCTACGGGCGCGGCGTCATCCACCCGACGTTCCACACGAGGCCGCTGTCTGAGATCAACGAGGTCTTCGACGAGATGCGGGCCGCCAAGATCGACGGCCGAGCGGTCATCGCGTACTGATCGCCGCGGCGACGCCGACGATCACACGATCGAGGAGATCAACGATGAGAGACGAGACCACGAACCTTCATGCTCGGCCTGCCATCGAAGGCGAATCGATCTCGCGGGTCGCCCTCACCCCCGCGGCGGTCGAGTTGCTGCAGCGGCTCGCCGCGATGCACGGGCGGCTCATGTTCCATCAATCGGGCGGATGCTGCGACGGCTCCTCCCCGATGTGTTACGCCGCCGGAGAATTCCTGACCGGCGACGCCGACGTGCTGCTCGGCGTCTTCACGCTGCCGGGTTCCGGCGACACCGACGACAGCGACCTCGAGTTCTGGATGTCGCGCGAGCAGTTCCGCTACTGGGAGCACACGAAGCTCACGGTCGACGTCGTCGTCGGCCGCGGCGCCGGGTTCTCGCTCGAGGCGCCGGAGGGCAAGCGGTTCCTCATCCGCTCCGAGGTCGCCGACTTCGCCGCAGAAGAAGAGGCCGCCGCCGCGGAACGCGCCGCGGCGCCGACGCCCGCAGCCTGACTGGCTCGCGGCGCCGCTGGCCAGCTAGCTGTTCTTCCCAAGGAGGTTGTGGGCAGCGTGGCTTGATGGAATGAGGTGAGGACCTCCGGTATCGATATGGGTTACCACACTCATTCGATCCACGGAGGTCCTCGTGTCTTACGTTACCCACGCTCGCGCTGCTCTGAGCCCGCGCGGCCGGCTCAAGCTCGTGGAGCTCGTCATTAATGAGGGCTGGACCCAGGCTCGTGTCGCGGAGCGTTTCCAGGTCGCTCGCGGCACGGTCTCGAAATGGGTGGCGCGGTTCCGCGCGGAGGGACGGGCGGGCCTGGAGGATCGCTCCTCCCGGCCGCTGCGGTCGCCGCTGCGGACGCCACGGCGCACGGAGCGGCGGATCGTGTCGTTGCGCGTCACGCGCCGGTGGGGGCCACATCGGATCGCGTATCACCTGGGACTGCCGCAATCAACGGTCTCGAAGGTCCTGGCCCGTTACCGGGTGCCGTTGCTGGGGCACATCGATCTGAACACCGGGAGGCGGGTTCGCAAGCCCCGGCCGGTGCGCTATGAACACGAACACCCCGGTGACCTGGTCCACGTCGACGTGAAGAAACTCGGCCGCATCCCCGACGGCGGCGGGCACCGCACCCTCGGCCGCGCCGTAGGCAAGAGGAACAGGCGTGCCGGGGTCGGCTATTCGTTCCTGCACTCCGCGATCGATGATCACTCCAGGGCGGTCTACTCCGAGATCCTCGACGACGAACGCAAGGAGACCGCGGCCGGGTTCTGGGAACGCGCGAACGCATACTTCGCCAGCATGGGCATCACGGTGCTCCGCGTGCTCACGGACAACGGATCCTGCTACCGCTCACGCCTGTTCAACGACGCGCTCGGCCCGCACGTGAAGCACAAGTTCACCCGCCCCTATCGGCCGCAGACGAATGGGAAGATCGAGCGCTTCCACCGCACCCTCGCGTTCGAGTGGGCCTACGCCCATCACTACGAATCCGACGCCGCCAGAGCAGCCACCTACCCGGCCTGGATCCACAGCTACAATCACCACCGACCCCATACCGCTCTCGGAGGCCTCCCACCCATCGACCGCGTCCACAACGTCAATAGGAAGAACATCTAGACGGCCGCGCGAGAATGGAGAACTCATGAACAACCGGGAACACGCACCGCGACGACCGAGCAGACCGAAGAAATCCGTGCGCGCACTGCTGCCCGTCTTCCTTGCCGCAATCGGCAGTCACCGTGAGCCCACCCCCGATACCCAGCGTCTCTACCATGACGCCATCATTGCCACCGGACAGCGGCCAGGAACGCTGCGCTGGCGATCCATCGTCCACGTCATCAGCAACGCTCCCGGAAGCCTGCCGCCGGACAACCTCACCGAGGCAGCCCAGCAGTACATCGATCGCAAGCTCGGGCGCCGAGATCGTGCCCTGGCTGCTGCTGACGAGAGCGCCGAGACGGCCGTCGCGTTCATCACCGAGGTACGCGAACGCACCGGCGCCGGCCCCACCTGGACCGAACTCACCCGCGCATGCGGCGTCCCTGCAACAAGCACCGAATGGTTCGTCACGCGACTGCACACCAACGGCATCGTCACCAGCACGAGCGAGCAGCGCTCCCTCCGCGTGAAGATCCACGACGACGAACCGGCTGGTTAGGGCGTGCTCCCCCAGCACTGCTCGTGGGAGGGTTCGCACATGATGGCGTCAGTCCTATTGGGGCGGATGGCGACTCTCTGCCAGTGATGCTCTTGCAGTTTCGAGTTCGGCCCATCGGTCGGGCTCAGCGGTTGACAAGAATCCGCTTGTGTAGAAGCCTGAATGTCAAACGCATGCGACATTTGAGAGGTCTTCTCAGTATGAAGTTCAGTCAGTTCTTTGCCATTGCAGGGACCGCCATCATGTTGATGACGGTCCTGATCGGGCTGTCCATCGAGCTTGAGATGCCAGTGATTCAGTACGTCGCGACCCCCGTCATCATGATTTCCACGGGGCTCACCGTCAGGGCAGTGATCGCTCACCGCAGAAAAAAGCTCCGAACTGGCGCCGTCGACAGCTTCGAGATGCAAGCCGACATCGTGGCGCGGGCGGCGTCGTTCCGAGATGGCCTCGTCGTCGTGGCTCTCGCAGGTGCAGCCGCAGTAGTCTTCCCGACCTGGCCGACCTGGGCGTACTTCGCTCTCGTCCTGATGGTGCTCGCAGCTGACTACTGGATCCGGTACGGATTGCAGCTGCGACGGGCAGGGAGTCCGGCTCATGCCGATCACGAATAACGTGCGCATCCTGCGTCGGGAACTCGGACTGACGCAGGAAGAACTGAGCAGAAGATGCCTAGTCTCACGTCAGACGATCGTCGCCTTGGAAGCGCACGCACACGAGCCGACTCTAACTCTCGCTCTGCGAGTGGCTCGACAGTTGGGCGGCCGCGTGGAGGACATTTTCACCCTACGGGACTGAGGTGTCCCGGCTGCTGGAGCCGAGACACCTCAGGCGATCAGTAGGGCTTGCAGGCGTACTGAGGCTCGCTGCGCGGGCGGTCGATATACGCGGCGAGGTTCTCGGAGCAGCCCGTGTTCGTCTGCATGAAGATCGTCACGGCTGCGATTGCAGCTTGGATCCCTACGCATGACACCCAGCCGGCGCCAGGAATAGCACACAGGGCTGTGCCAAGCGCGATGCCGGCGCCGGAAGCGATTGCCTGCTGGTCAGTCTGGTTGAACAGGAAGTAGCGGCCGTGCTGATCGGATCCCCACCCGAAGTAGGGTGTTATCACCCCGTCGGGCTCAGCGCCAACTGTGAACGCGAAATCGACAGTGAAGCCTTCGAACTCACCGTCGAGCTGAGGGTCGAGAGTGAACACGTAATGCGTGCCAGCGGCCGTCTGCGTCTGCTCGCGCGGCAGATCACTGTCGATAAGGCGCTGCTGCTCCTCTTCCCACATCGCATCGGTGATGCCATGCGAGTCGAACATGGTGTCGTACGTCGTGGAGGCTGTCTGTCCGGCCCGTCCGTCGTCGCTAGCATCCGCGGCATGCGCCGGGACCGCCAGCAAAGAAAACGAGAGGGTCGCCGCAGCAACGGCGGACAGGGTAGTCAAGAACTTTTTCATGCGTGAGTTTCGCATATATCCCTTGTTTCGCATATTTTTCACCTGAGTGGATTATCAGTTAGCAACGCGGTACTTAAGCACCAGTATCTGAGCCCCACGCGTTGCACCCAAAAGCCTATTGATGAACGGGATATCTGTCTGTCCTCCAACTGGCGGACACGATTTTCCCCCGGCGGAAGAGCACCGATGGCGCGCTGGCTCACTGCCATGCTCGAACAGCAGACGTCAATAGTGCTGGACCTCGAGGTGTGGCTGGAGCCGTTCGCCGGTGGCGCCGGCGCGGGACTGTCTATCCCGGACGCGGGTGCGGTCCCGGAACTGTGGCTCGTTGACAGCGCCCTCGCCATCGCCGCGTTCTGGGAGGAAGCCGCCACTGACTCCGAAGCGCTCGCGAACCGGATCGAGCGGATCACCGCAAACTTGGCGGTCTACGACGCCGCGCGAGTTCCTGGCAGCACCTTGCGCACCTGTCGGCTCGAGGCGGGCCCCGGCTTAGCCAGCGGCACATACGTGGCTCTTCACGAACGAGGGTGTAGTCGAGGTCTGAAACCGCCGGCTTCGAGCA
>JBQDDT010000158.1:0-6176 GCA_052092505.1 Microbacterium sp.
GCGCGCGCGCGTATCCTCGGGCCTGGCGTGTCCGTCGTGTTCGCCGCGTCCACGCCGCACTGGTAGGGGCCGGCGAGCGAGCCGGCCGTCGAGCTGCTGCACTTCTTCGGGCCGGGCGGCGACCGCGTGGCCCCTCCCGAGCTGCCCTGAGCGCCCGCTCAGCCGGCGATGACGCGATCCGCCTCCGTGCGCGCCCATTCCTCCGCCGCCGCGAGGGACTCCCTCGTCAGCTCCGCCGGCGCCGAGTGGGCCTCGACGACGCGCTCGATCGTGTCGACGATGCCGAGGAACGACAGCCGCCCATCGTGGAAGGCGTCGACGGCCTGCTCGTTGGCCGCGTTGAAGACGGCGGGGTGGGTCCCGCCCTCCTCGCCCACGCGTCTGGCGAGCGCCACGGCGGGGAAGGCGGCGTCATCGAGCGGCTCGAAGGTCCAGCTCGCCGCCGTGGTCCAGTCGATCGGCGCGCCGACGCCGGCCACGCGCTCCGGCCACGCGAGCCCGAGCGCGATCGGGAGGCGCATGTCGGGCGGTGAGGCCTGGGCGATCGTCGAGCCGTCGACGAACTCGACCATCGAGTGCACCATCGACTGCGGGTGGACGGCCACCTCGATGCGCTCCAGCGGCACGTCGAAGAGCAGGTGGGCTTCGATCACCTCGAGCCCCTTGTTGACGAGGGTCGCCGAGTTCGTCGTGACGACGCGGCCCATGTCCCATGTGGGATGGGCGAGTGCCTCGGCCGGGGTGACGTCCGCGAGCTCGCCGCGCGCCCTCCCCCGGAACGGGCCTCCGGACGCCGTCACCACGAGCCGGCGCACCTCGTCGGCCGTCCCGGAGCGCAGCGCCTGCGCGAGCGCGGAAGGCGCGCTGTCGCCGGGACCGAGCGGCCCGGGCGCGGCGCGCGCCGTCCCGCGCGGGCCGCCGACGATCAGCGACTCCTTGGTCGCGCGCGCGCGCGTGCGCCCCTCCTCGAGCGCCGCGAGCGTCGGCCCGAGCCCGACCGAACCGGTGATGCCGTTGAGCACGACGTCGGCCGGCACCTCGCGCACGAGGCGCTCCGCCTCGTCCGCGCCCAGGGCCGTGTGCGCGACGTCGAACTCCTCCGCCTGCGCCCGGAGCGCGTCGGCGCTGCGCCCCGCGGCCAGCCCGACGATCTCGAAGCGGTCGGGATGCCGGCGGGCGACGTCGAGCGCCTGGGTGCCGATCGACCCGGTCGAGCCGAGGACGAGGATCCGTCGCATGGCCTGCTACCCCTGCGCCTCGGCGAGGGCCGCGTCGTGGCGCGTGCCGAGGATGTCGACGACGAAGACGAGGTCCTCGTCGTAGAGCTCGTGCTCCTCCTGCCCCTCGGCGTGGTACCCCTCCTCCTTGGGGATGACGGCGACGACCTGCGAGCCGACCTTCTGGCCGACGAGGGCCTTCGAGAAGCCCTCGACGACGCCGCTCGTCTGCAGCGTCGACGGCGTGCCGCGCGACCAGCTCGAGTCGAACTCCTCGCCGTCGCTCGCCTTGACGCCGAGGTACTGCAGGAGCACGGAGTCGCCCTCCTCGACGGTGATGCCGTCGCCGGCCTTGGTCTCCGTGACCTCGGTCGTCTTCGGGATCGTCAGGCCGTCGGGGATCTCCACGCTCGGCGTGCCGTCGTCGGCGACCGAGACGACGGGCGCGCCGTCGGCCTGCTCCTGCTCCTCGCCCCATGCGGCGGCCGGGACCGTGCCCGTGATGTCGACGATCTGGATCTGCGCGTCGGTCTGCTGCCCCGTCTGGTCCGTCGACGCCGGGTAGACGGTCGCGATCCGCGAGCCCACCGTGGCGCAGCCGATGACCGAGCCGAGCGCGTTGTCCGCGGCGATCTGCTGCGGCAGCGCCTCGCCCTCCTCGTAGCCGTTCACGCCGATCTGCTCGCCCGTCGCGGCGTCGTACGCGGCGAGCGCGTAGGTGACGATGTCGCCCTCGGCGAGCTGGTCGCCGTCGCCCTCGGTGACGACCTCGCGCTCGAACTCCTCGGGCTCGAGCGGGTCGGACACCTCGAGCGCGTCTGGCGCGCCGTCGTCGGCCGTGCCCGTGACGTCGAGCGACTCGACCGCCTTCCCCGTGGAGCCGGCCGCGGCGCACAGCGGATCGGCGTCGGACTCCTCGGACCCCGATCCGCCGGAGCACCCGGACAGAGCCAGGGCGGCGATCGCTGCAGCGGACAGGAGAACGGCGGATCGGAGACGCAAGAGGGACCTCGTTCGTTGGCGGACGCTCCATCCTCTCGCATCTTCCGATGTGCGTGCTGATATTCCCCGGCGCCGGTGAGGCGACCAGGGCGCGCCCTGACTCACGTGCCGCATGCCGGCAGCCGCATACACCGTGATTAAGCTGGAAGGATGATCTCCGAGGGCCCGTCGACCGACGCACCGGAGCCGGCCGATCCCTCAGAGCCGCTTCGGCCGAGCGCCGCGTACTCGATCGGCCGGATGCTCCTGGCACCCCTGGCGCGCCTCGTCTACCGGCCGCGCGTGGAGGGCAGGGAGAACATCCCGCGCGAGGGCGCCGTGATCCTCGCGAGCAATCACCTCTCCTTCATCGACTCGATCGCGATCCCCGTGGCCGCCGCCCCTCGGCCGGTCCACTTCCTCGCGAAGTCCGACTACTTCACCGGCACGGGACTCAAGGGCGCCCTCTCGCGGACCCTGTTCACGGCGATCGGGGCCGTCCCCGTCGACCGCGGCGCCGGCCAGGCCGCCCTCGACGCGCTCGAGCGCCAGCGCCAGATCCTCGCGTCGGGCGCCGCCGTCGCCCTGCACCCCGAGGGCACCCGCTCGCGCGACGGACGGCTGTACAAGGGACGCACGGGCGTCGCCTTCCTCGCCCTCGAGACCGGGGCGCCCGTCGTCCCGATCGGCCTCATCGGCACCGATCGCGTCATGCCGGTCGGAGCGCGGATGCCGAAGCTGTCGGAGCGCGTCGTCGTGCGCTTCGGCGAGCCGATCGACGTCGCCCGCCACGGGGCGGCGACCTCCGGCCGCGCCCGCCGCGCGGCGACCGACGAGATCATGCACGCGATCCACGAGCTCTCGGGGCAGGAGCTCGCCGGCACGTACAACGAGCTGCCGGCGCAGACCGCGGTCGAGAGGATCCGGCGCGCGCTCCCCCACGAGCGGCGCTGAGCGTCGGTCAGTCGGAGGCCGCCACGACGACGGCCTCGTGGCGCACGGGGAAGCTCACCGAGTTCGCGATGAAGCACCAGGAGTGCGCTTCCGCGTGAGCCGCCTCCGCGTCGGCGATCATCGCCGGCTCTGCGACGGTCACGCGCGGGCGGAGGACGACTTCGGTGAAGCGACCCCCGTCCTCCTCCTGGACGAGGGAACCCGTCGCGGCGTCCTCGTACGCGGTCACGACGACCCCCCGCAGGACGCACGCGCGCAGGTACGACAGCAGGTGGCACTGCGCCAGGGCGGCGACGACCATGTCCTCCGGGTTCCACTTCGCCTGGTCCCCGAAGAACGGCCGATCGGCCGATCCGAGCAGGTCGGGCTTGCCATCGACGGCGAGCGTCACGCTGCGGTCGTAGTCGCGCGTGCCGCTCGTCCCCGTGCCCCGGTTGCCCGTCCACGTCGCGGTGAGCGCGTAGCGATGCTCTCTCGTCATGCCCCCGAGCGTAGGCCAGACGGACGGGGACCGGCCCCGAGGCGAATACGCTGGAGGGCATGCCAGAAACCCTCTCCGTCTCCGATTCCGCCGAGCTCGCGGTCGTCGATCGCGGCGGGTTCGTCGAGTCCCGGCACGCGGGCGCGGCCGTCGTGCTCTCCTCCGAGGGCGAGCAGACGCTGGTCTTCGGCGACGCGGACGCCCCCGTGCTGCCCCGCTCCGCGATGAAGCCGTTCCAGGCGATCGCCTGCGCCACGGCGGGAGCGACGTTCGACGGCGAGCGCCTGGCGCTCTCGACCGCCAGCCACAGCGGAACCGACCGGCACGTGGAGCTCGTGCGCTCGATGCTGCTCGACGCGCACCTCACCGAGGACGACCTCGCGTGCCCCGCCGGCTACGCCGACGACCCCGCCACGCGCGCCGAGATGATCCGGGAGCACGTCCCCGCCTCCCGCGCGCGGATGACCTGCTCCGGCAAGCACGCCGCGATGCTGGCTGCCTGCGCGGCGAACGGCTGGGACACGGGGACCTACCTCTCCCCCGACAGCCCCCTCCAGCTCCACATCCGCGAGGCGATCGAGCGCCTGTGCGGCGGGGCGAAGATCGTCGCGACCGTCGTCGACGGCTGCGGCGCGCCGGTGCACGCGCTCTCGCTTCGCGCCATGGCGCATGGGCTGCACCGGATCGGGACGTCGTCGGAGCGGTCCCCCTTCGCCCTGCACCGCGTGGCCGGCTCGATCGTGCGCGCCGCGCGGGAGCATCCGTGGGCGATCGAGGGGCCTGGTCGGCCCGACACGATCGCGATCGAGCAGTTCGGCGTGTTCTCGAAGTTCGGGGCCGAGGGCGTGCAGACGATGATCGCGCCGGACGGCACGACCGTCGCGGTGAAGATCCTCGACGGCTCCCGCCGGGCGGGCTCCGCCGTGGCGCTGTCCCTCCTGGCCCGCGCGGGCGCGCTGCCGGCGGCCGGCGTCGCCGAGTTCCTCTCGTCGCACCCGCTCTACGCGATCGCCGGCGGCGGGCGCGAGGTGGGCCGCCTCCGGCCCACCGTCTGACCGGGCCTGCGGCGGTCGGCTTCGCGCCGCGCCTCGGCGCTCATGCCGGCAGCACGACGCGCTCGGGGGCGCGCACCGTGCTGACGCGCCACGCCCTGCCGGCTCGTGCGCGCGCGAACGGCGGGAGCGCGCGCTCCCCGGCGACGGTGCGCAATTCGCTCGCGCATTCGGCGGCCACGAGCAGCTCGCCCTCCGTGCGGATCCGGCGCATCAGACCCGCGTGCCGCATCCAGCTCTCCCCGTCGCCGACGACGACGAGCCCCCACGCGCCGGCTGCGAGGTCGGCGAGCGCCGTCCCCGGATCGAGCGCATCGAGCGCGACCACCCGCACCCGCCGCCCCCAGGCCTCGGCCAGAGCCGCCGCGCGCCCGGCCGCGCCGTGCGTCACGAGGGCGCACGGCGCGGCTCCCGGCTCCCAGAGCGCCTCGGAAGCGACCTCGCCGGAATCGGCGTGTGCCGGATCGGCGAGGGCGAACTGCAGCTCCCTGCCGGCGACGACGGCGCGCCCCTGGGGCCGCTCCGCATCGTAGGCGGAGCCGTCGCCGCCGGCCTGCACGTGGTCCGCTCGCGAAGACAGTCGCAGGAGCGCTCGGCGCGGGAGCCCGCTGAGGATCCGCTCGACGGCGCCCGTCACGCGCGATGCCGTGAGCACGATCATCGTGCCGGCGGATGACGCGTCGCGCACGAGCGCCTCCACCCGCGCAGCGAACTCCTGGGCGTACTCCATCGGGTAGCGGGAGAGGAGCACGTCGACGTCGTCGATCGCGACGAGCGGCGGGAGGGAGCGCGCCGCCTCCTCGACAGCGCCCCAGGCGGCCTCGAGATCGCCGGGGATGACGACGGCGCCCGTCACCTGCCGGGCGATGAGGCGGACCGTCTCGGACTTGCCGCTTCCCGCGCCGCCGATGACGGCGAGGCCGCGGTCCGTGCCGGGCACGAGCTCGATCACCGGCTGGCGCTGGCGGTCCGGCTCGTCCGCGAGGCCGAGCAGGATCGCGCCGTCCCGCCCGCCGCGCTCCCGGAGCTCGTCGACGCCGATCCGCCAGGGGAGCGGAGGCAGCCACGGCGCGCGCGGAGTGGGCCCGCGCCGTCCCTTCGCCTCGCCGGCCAGCGCCTCGCGCATCGCGGCGCCGGTGCGGGCGATCCGCACCTGCTCGGCGGCGACGTCTCCCCCGCGTCGCACGAGCGCCAGGCCGCGCGATGCCGCATCCCCCGGGAGGAGGGCGGCCTCGTCTCCCCCGATGACCGCGCGACTGTCGGCCGCGTCGGCCACGCGGAGGCAGATCCGCAGCGGGCAGTTCGCGAGCAGCGCGTCCCTGAGCACGCCGGCGGCGCGCTGCGTGCCGAGCACGAGGTGCATCCCGAGCGCGCGCCCGCGCGCGGCCACGTCGGTGAACACCGCGTTCAGGTCGCCGTGGTCCTGGAGCAGGGCGGCGAACTCGTCGACGACGATGACGAGCCTCGGCATGTCGACCCTCGGGTCGGCGA
>JBQDDT010000159.1:0-6083 GCA_052092505.1 Microbacterium sp.
CATCCTGCCCGGCCCGGCGGGACATAGATTCGGCACCATGGCACCGCAGCTCACGGCTCCCCTCCCCGACGCCGACGAGATCGTCGCCCGCACCCGCGTCGTCTCCCTCCCGATGGCGACCCGGTTCCGCGGTGTCACCCATCGCGAAGCCGCCCTCATCGAGGGTCCCGCCGGGTGGGCGGAGTTCTCGCCGTTCCTGGAGTACGAGCCGGCCGAGGCCGCCGTCTGGCTCTCCGCCGCCATCGACTTCGCGTGGACGGACCAGCCGGCCCCGCGCCGCGCGACGATCCCCGTGAACGCCACCGTCCCCGCGGTCGACCCGGGCGAGGTGCCGGCGATCCTCGCCCGCTTCGACGGCTGCCGCACCGCGAAGGTGAAGGTCGCCGAGCGCGGCCAGGTCCTCGCCGACGACGTCGCCAGGGTGCGGGCGGTCCGCGAGGCGCTGGGCCCCGAGGGGCGGATCCGCGTCGACGCGAACGCCGCGTGGAACGTCGACGAGGCCGAGCACGCCGCCCACGCCCTGAGCGGGTTCGACCTCGAGTACATCGAGCAGCCCTGCGCCACGGTGGCGGAGCTCGCCGACATCCGCTCGCGCCTGGTCGACTGGGGCATCCCGATCGCGGCCGACGAGTCGGTGCGGAAGGCGTCCGATCCGCTCGCGGTCGCGCGCGCCGGGGCGGCGGACATCCTCGTCGTGAAGGCGCAGCCCCTCGGCGGCGTCCGGCGGGCGCTCGAGATCATCGCCGAGGCCGGGCTCCCCGCCGTGGTGTCCTCGGCGCTCGACACGAGCGTCGGCCTCGCCCAGGGCGCCGCCCTCGCCGCGTCGCTCGACGACCTCGCCTACGACTGCGGACTCGGGACCGCCGCGCTCCTGGCCGCCGACGTCGCCGAGCCCCGCCTCGAGCCGCGGGGAGGCGAGATCCCCGCCGGGCGGATCGCCCCCGACCCCGGTCTCGTCGACCGGCACGCCGCCGCGCCGGATCGGACGGCCTCGTGGCACGAGCGGATCCGCGCGGCGCGCGCACTCCTGCCCTGACGCGGGGAACCCGCCGCTACGCGACCAGCAGGCGGACGATGCGGATGACCTTCTCGTGGCAGCGGCGGTCGCGCTCCTCGTCGGTGATGCCCGCGATGATCGCGTGGTCCGCGCTCGTCTCCCAGACCGAGGTGATCAGCTCCGCCGCCTCGGCCGCCTCCATACGCAGCGTCAGGGAGCGCACCTGCGCGACGTGCTCGATGATCGCCGTCACCTCGCTGAGGAAGCGCCGGTTCTGGGCGACGAGCTCCCGCGCGACGGTCTCGTCGCGCATCGCGCGCACTCGGCTCTCCGCGAGGAGGACCATCTCGTCACGGCTCGACCCGAGCGTGTCGAGCAGCCGGAAGAGCGAGCCGAAGTCGGTGTCGTCCGAGAAGTCCGGATCGTCCTCGAGCTCGGCGATGCGCTGACGCACGAGCTCGAGCTGCCGCTCGCCGTTGCGCTCCGAGAGCGCCAGGAAGAGCTGATCCTTCGAGGCGAAGTTCGAGTAGAAGGCGCCGCGGGTGAAGCCGGCCCGCTCGCAGATCGCCTCGACCGATGCCTCCCCGATCCCGACCTCCGCGAAGACCTCGGCGGCGGCGTCCAGCAGCCGCGCCCTCGTGTTCTCGCGGCTGCGCGTCGTCTCTGTGCCCACGTCCATCCTCTCTCACCCGATGCCCAGCCACAGGGCCGGCATCACCCCTTACGATACACTTACGTATCGGATACACCGTTGTATCGAATCACCGCAAACCTGTCTGCTCGGAGGCGTGTGTGTCCACACTGCTCTATTCCCTCGG
This sequence comes from Microbacterium sp., assembly GCA_052092505.1. Taxonomy (GTDB): domain Bacteria; phylum Actinomycetota; class Actinomycetes; order Actinomycetales; family Microbacteriaceae; genus Microbacterium. The sequence continues at coordinate 1,816 of JBQDDT010000159.1, forward strand.
CCGCTGGTCCTTCCGCCACCCCTGGCGCGTCCTCGGCGCCTGGGTCCTCCTCCTTCTCGTCGTCGGCGGCGGCGCCCTCGGGCTGAACAAGGGCTTCGACGACTCCTTCACGATCCCCGGAACCGAGTCGCAGGACGGCATCGAACAGCTCTCGCGCACCTTCCCGCAGGCGGCGGGCACGAGCGCGCAGGGCATCGTCGTGGCGGCGGACGGCGCCGAGGTCGCCGACGACGCGTACCGCGAGCCGATCGAGGACCTCGTCGACGAGGTCTCGGATCTCGACGGCGTCTCCGCCGTGACCTCGCCCTACGACGACACGGTGGAGGGCACCGTCTCGGACGACGGCACGGCCGCGATCGTCCAGGTGCAGCTCGAGGGCCAGATGACGACGGTCTCCGAGGAGACGACGGAGGCGATCGAGGACGCGTTCGCGCAGCTGAAGGAGCAGCTGCCGGCCGACGCCACCGCGGCGCTCGGCGGCGAGCTGTTCGCCACCGAGCTGCCGACCGTGACCATCACGGAGGCGTTCGGCGTGATCGTCGCCCTCATCGTGCTCATCGTCGCCTTCCGCGCGGTCGCGATGGCCGGCGTGCCGCTCGGGGTGGCGCTGCTCGGCGTCGGCGTCTCGATGCTCGGGATCGTCGCGTCCACGGGGTTCGCGACCGTCAGCGCCACGACCCCGCTGCTCGCGCTCATGCTCGGGCTCGCGGTGGGGATCGACTACTCGCTGTTCATCGCCGCGCGACATCAGGACCAGGTCCGCGCCGGCGTCCGACTGGAGGAGTCCGTCGCCCGCGCGACCGGCACCGCGGGATCAGCCGTCGTCTTCGCCGGCGTGACCGTGCTCATCGCGCTGATCGGGCTCGGGTTCGCCGGGATCCCGTTCCTCACGACGATGGGGATCGCGGCGTCGGTCGCCGTGGCCGTCGCCGTCGCGATCGCCATCACGCTGACCCCGGCCTTCCTCGGCTTCGTGGGTCGCCGCGCCTCCGGGCGCCCCCCGCGGCACGAGCGCAGGCCGGCCAAGGCGGGGCGCGGGCCGAAGGTCGGGTTCGCCCGCCGATGGGTCACGCTCGTCACGAAGCACCCGATCATCACGACCGTCGCCGTCGTCCTCGGCCTCGGGCTCGTCGCGATCCCCGCCACCCAGCTCCAGCTCGCCCTCCCCAACGCCGGCGTCCTCCCGAAGGACAGCGAGGCCAGGCAGGCGTACGAGCTCACGGGCGAGCACTTCGGCGAGGGGTTCAACGGTCCGCTGATCCTCACGGGAACGATCGTCACCTCCGACGATCCGCTCGAGCTGATGGAGGATCTCGGCGACGAGGTCGAGCAGCTCGACGGCGTCGCGCAGGTCGTCATGGCCACGCCGAACGAGACGATCGACACGGGCATCGTGCAGGTCGTGCCGGAGACCGGCCCGTCCGACCCCGAGACGGCCGACCTCGTGCGGGAGATCCGCTCCCACCACGACGAATGGCTCGACGAGTACGACATCGACGTCAAGGTGACGGGCTTCACCGCGGTCTCGATCGACATCTCGGATCAGCTCGGGCAGGCCCTTCTCCCCTTCGGCGTGTTCGTGGTGGGGCTGTCGTTCATCCTGCTCATGATCGTGTTCCGCTCGATCTGGGTGCCGCTGAAGGCGGCGCTCGGCTACCTGCTGTCGATCCTCGCGGCGTTCGGCGTCGTGACGATGGTGTTCGAGTGGGGGTGGGCGGCCGACCTGCTGCACGTGGCGAAGCTCGGCCCCGTGATCGCGTTCATGCCGATCGTCGTGATGGGGGTCCTGTTCGGCCTCGCGATGGACTACGAGGTGTTCCTCGTCTCGCGCATGCGGGAGGACTACGTCCACGCCGTCCGCCGGCTCGGGCCGGTGACGGGCCGCGAGGGCAGACGCGCGGCGCGCGAGGTCGCGATCGAGGCCGTTCGCTCGGGCTACAGCGCCTCGGCGCGCGTCGTGACGGCGGCGGCGGTGATCATGTTCGCCGTGTTCGCGGCCTTCGTCCCCGAGGGCGACAGCAACCTGAAGCCGATCGCGCTCGCGCTCGCGGTCGGGATCGCCGCCGACGCGTTCCTCGTGCGGATGACGCTCGTCCCCGCCGTGATGGCGCTGCTCGGGCGCCACGCCTGGTGGATGCCCGCGTGGCTCGACCGGATCCTCCCGCGCTTCGACGTCGAGGGCGAGGCCGTCGAGCGCGAGCGCCAGCTCGCCGCGTGGCCGGAGCCGGACTCGACCGCCGTGGTCGCCGCGGAGGGCCTGCGCGTCGCCGCGGGCGAGCGCGTGCTCGCCGACGGGGTCGACCTGCGCGTCGAGCCGGGCGAGGCGCTGGTGCTGACGTCCGAGGACCCGGCGTCGGCCCGCGCGGTCGCCGTCGCGCTCGCCGGGCGGACCCCGGCCGAAGGGCTCGTGCGCGTCGCGGGGCACCTGCTGCCCTCGCGCGCCTCCTGGGTCCGCTCGCACGTGGGCCTCGCGATCGCGGGCGACGCCGGCGAGGCGAAGGCCGCACTGCGCGGATCTCCGCCGCTCGTCCTCCTCGACGGGATCGACCTGCTCTCCCCCGCCGAGCGCGACCAGCTCGGCGCCGCCATCCGCGACGCCGCGTACGCCGCCGATCCGGCCCGTCCGATGGCGGTCGTCGCGACCGCGCACGACGCGCAGGCCGCCCACGACGTCCTCGCCGCCGCCGGCTGGCGCGGCGTCCCGACTCTCGATGTGACCCCGACTCGTTCCGAGGTGAACGCATGACCCTGCTCGAGCGCGCGCGCCCGCGCAAGCCCGTGACCTGGCTGACCGTCGTCGGCCTCCTGCTCCTGCCGGTCGCGATCGGCGGCGTCCTCATCGCGGCGCTTCACAGCCCGACCGACCGGCTCGAGAACATGAGGGCCGCGATCGTGAACGACGACGACCCCGTGACGATCGACGGGCAGTACACGCCCCTCGGCCGCCAGCTCGCGGCCGGGCTCGTCGAGGGATCCGACGACGAGGACAGCAACCTCTCGTGGGTCCTCTCCAACGACGAGGACGCCGCCGACGGCCTCGAGGACGGCACCTACCAGGCCGTCATCACGATCCCGGAGAACTTCTCCGCCGCCGCGATGTCGTCCGCGCAGTCGCTCGACGGGTCGGACGAGAAGGCCGAGCAGGCCACGATCGACGTCAACACGGCGCCGAACGCGCTCGTCGCCGACGACGCGATCACGGGCCAGGTCGCGAACACCGCCGCCGACACGATGGGCGACACGCTCTCGGAGGGCGTGACGTCGAACCTCCTGATCGGCTTCTCGACCATGGGCGACAAGCTCGGCGACGCGGCCGACGGCGCGCGCGAGCTGGCCGACGGCGCGGACGATGCGGCCGACGGCGCCGGGGAGCTCGCCGACGGGGCAGGACAGGTCTCCGACGGGATCGGCGAGCTCGACAGCGGGCTCGACCAGCTCGCCGACGGGGCGGGCTCCGCCTCGACGGGCGCGCAGGAGCTGGCCGGCGGCGCGCAGGAGCTCGCCGACGGCGTACCGGCGCTGACCGACGGCGCGAACGGGCTCGCGGGCGGGGCGAGCGACCTCGCGAGCGGGATCGACCAGGTCGAGGCGGGTGTCACGGGCGACGGCGGCCTCGCGGCCGGTGCGCACCAGCTGGCGAATGGCCTCGCGCAGGGCGTGGACGGGATCGAGAACGCCGATCCCGGTGCGGCCCTCGAGTCTCCCGAGATGCAGGCGCAGCTCGCACAGCTCTCGGCACAATGCCGTGCTCAGTCGACCGAGACCTTCTGCACGCAGCTCGACGCTCAGATCCCCGCCATGATCACGGGAGTCACGAAAGCCACACAGGACGGCATCGCCGACCAGCTCGCACCGTCCGTGACGGGCGCTCAGAAGCTGGCCTCCGGCGCGGACCAGCTCGGGTCGAACCTGCCGAAGCTGTCCGATGGCGCGCAGCAGCTCTCATCCGGCGCGTCCCAGCTCGCGGGCGGCACGTCGCAGCTGGGCGACGGCGCATCGCAGCTCGCGACGGGGGCCTCCGGCCTCGCGGACGGCGTCGGTCAGCTCACGACCGGCATCGGCGAGGCCGCGAACAACGTCCCGCGCCTCCAGGACGGCGCGACGCAGGTCGCCGACGGCGTGAGCGAGCTCGGCGACGGCGTGGGCGAGCTCGGCGACGGGGCCGGCACCCTCGCCGACGGCCTCGATCAGGCCGTCGAGCAGGTCCCCTCGTACAGCGACTCCGAGGCGGAGGACCTCGCGAGCGTCATCGCGAACCCCGTGACGTC
>JBQDDT010000160.1:0-6058 GCA_052092505.1 Microbacterium sp.
GCCCGTTCAGGTGCGAGAAAATGCTCTAAACCGGCGGTTCTGGAGCAGTTTCTCGCACCGGAACGGGTCGTTGGGGATCAGGGAAGGGCGGCCGAGAGGTCGGCGATGAGGTCGGCCGCGTCCTCGATGCCGACGGAGAGGCGCACGAGCTCCGGCGGCACGGCGAGTTCGGTGCCGCGGACCGAGGCGTGCGTCATCGCGTCCGGGTAGTTCACGAGCGACTCCACGCCTCCCAGCGACTCGGCCAGCTGGAACAGGCGGGTGCTCTCGGCGAAGCGCCGCGCCGCCGCCGCATCGGGTAGCGAGAGCGACACGATGCCGCCGAAGCCCGACATCTGCCGCGCCGCGATCGCGTGATCCGGGTGGTCCTCCAGCCCCGGGTAGTGCACGGCCGACACCGCGGGGTGGCCCGCGAGGAACTCTGCGACCGCCTGCGCGTTGCGCCCGTGGCGCTCCATGCGGATCGCGAGGGTCTTGATCCCCCGCGTCGTCAGCCAGGCATCGAGCGGTCCGGAGACGGCGCCCCCGGCGAACTGCTGGAACTCGACCTTCTCGGCGAGCGCGTCGTCGCTCAGGACGACGGCGCCGCCGATCACGTCGGAGTGGCCGCCGAGGTACTTCGTCGTCGAGTGGACGACGACGTCGGCCCCGAGCGGGAGCGGACGCTGGAGCACCGGCGTCGCGAAGGTGTTGTCGACGACGACGAGCGCGCCGTGCGCGTGTGCGGCGGACGACAGCGCGGCGATGTCGACCACGCGCAGCAGTGGGTTGCTGGGCGTCTCGAGCCACACGATCCGCGGCGCGTGCGCGCGGAGCGCCTCCGCGACGCGCGCTTCGTCGCCGAGCTCGGTCACGACGAGCTTCACGCCCCACGGACCGAGCACGCGGTCGAGGAGCCGGTGCGTTCCGCCGTACGCGTCGTCGCCGAGCAGCACCGTGTCGCCCGGGGCGAGCGCCGCACGCAGGAGAGCGTCCTCCGCGGCGAGTCCCGAGGCGAACGAGAAGGCGTGGGAGCCGCCCTCGAGCGAGGCGAGCTGACGCTGGAGCGCGGTGCGCGTCGGGTTCGCCGCCCTGCCGTACTCGTAGCCCTCGCGGAGGTTGCCGATCCCGTCCTGGACGTACGTCGACGAGAAGTGCACGGGCGGGATCACCGCTCCGGTCGTGCGGTCGGCATCCTGCCCGGCGTGGACCGCCCGTGTGGCGAGGCCCTGCTCGTGATCCGTCGTGGTCATGTGCTCTTCTCCTGTCGGTCGGTGCTCGTGGGGTCGGTCTGGTCTGGATCGGCGAAGATCTTGCTGAGGTAGCCGCGCCCGTGGTCGGGCAGGAGCACGACGACGACCGCCTCGGGGGGCAGTCCGCGCGCCACCCGGAGCGCGGCGACCACGGCCATGCCGCTCGACCCGCCCACGAGGAGCCCCTCCTCCTTCGCGAGGCGGTGCGTCATCCGGAACGACTCCTCGTCCGAGACCGTCTCGTAGGCGTCGACGACGCTCGGGTCGAACGTGCCTGGCCAGAAGTCCTCGCCGACGCCCTCGACCTCGTACCCGTGCACCGGGCCGCCCGCGTAGATGGATCCGACGGGGTCCGCCCCGACGATCCGCACAGCGTCGCCCGACGCCTCGCGCAGGTAGCGCCCGGTGCCCGTGATGGTGCCGCCCGTGCCGACGCCGGCGACGAAGTGGGTGACCCACCCGTCCGTGTCGCGCCAGATCTCCGGGCCCGTCGTGGCGTAGTGGCTGAGCGGCCCCTGCGGGTTGTCGTACTGGTTCGGCTTGTACGCGCCGGGCGTCTCGGCGACGATGCGGTCGGAGACGCTGTAGTACGAGCGCGGATCCTCCGGCGCGACGTCGGTGGGCGTCACGACGACCTCCGCCCCGTACGCGCGCAGGACCGCGCGCTTGTCCTCCGCGACCTTGTCCGGCACGACGAACACGGTCCGATAGCCGCGACGCTGCGCGATGAGCGCGAGCCCGACCCCGGTGTTGCCGCTCGTGGGCTCGACGATCGTCCCGCCGGGCCGGAGCTTCCCCTCGCGCTCCGCCTGGTCGATGATGTTGGCCGCGATGCGGTCCTTCGACGATCCTCCGGGGTTGAAGTACTCGACCTTCGCGAGCACGGTCGCGTCGATGCCGTCCGTCACCCTGTCGAGACGGACGAGCGGAGTGTTCCCGACGAGGTCGGAGATGTGCTGCGCATAGCGCACGGTGATGTCCTCTTCCTCACGCGTCATCGCGCGTGATGCTGTCGAATGCGGCCGCGAGCGGCGCCCTCAGGGCGCTCAGCGACAACACAGACAGGTGAGGCTCACGGGGTCCATCCTGCCGGACTCGCGCGCGGGGTCACCGAATGTGACGAAACATGTCGTCACATCTCCTGGGTGCGTCCTCAGGCGGATCCGCGCGCATCCGGCGGGTCGGAGGCCTGGCCGTCCTCGGACGCGGCACCGTCGCCTGGCGCGCCGTCCTCGCTCTCCGGGGCGCCGTCGGCGGGAGGAGAAGCCGCGGCCTCGGAGGCCGGGACGTCCGGCACCGGAGGGGCAGCGGCCGGCGGCGCCGGCATCTCGTCGACGGGCCGGTTCGTCTCTGGATCGATGCGGATGCCGAACTGCGGGGGCGGCAGCGGACCGCTCGGGCGCACGACCTCGCGCGTGCGGGGCTGCTGGCCGAGGATCCGGCGAGCGGTCGAGGCGTGCTCCGCGGACACGGCCACCTCGTAGTGGTCGGCGACGGGCTGCGTCGTGCTGGAGTAGTCGCGGCGCCGGCGCACCATCCGGTAGCTCAGCAGCTGCATGACCATGCCGAGCGCCGTGCCGACGAGCATGCACCCGAGGAGGAGCTGCAGGGACGCCTCGGGCGAGAGGAGCGTGTAGATCGCCCCGAACAGCAGGCCGAGCATAGCGCCGTTGAGCGCCCCCGACCAGGCCGCGCGGCCGTAGCCGAGGCGCCCGGTGACCATCTCGACGGCGCGGAGGTTCGCCCAGACGATCGAGATCTGACGCGCGGGCACCTCGGACTCGATCAGCTTCGTGACGGCCTTCTGCGCCGCCTCGTACTCGCCGTACGTCGCGATCGTCTCGCCGACGTTCTGCGGCGTGCGCGGGATCCCGCCCATCATCGTCATGCCCTCAGTGTCGCACGCGGGCCCCCGCGCGACGCGGGAATCGGCCCGGCGTTCGCTCAGGGCATCCTCTCCGTCCGGTGTGCGCGCACCGTGCGCGAACGCTCACGCCGGCCCCAGGTCGCGGGGCTAGCCTCGAGGGGTGTCCACCCTGTCCGAGAACGTGCGCGAGGCCGTCGGTCGCGTGAGCGACCCGGAGCTGCGGCGCCCGCTGTCGGAGCTGGACATGGTCCGCGGGGTCGAGGCGGACGGCGCCGACGTGCGCGTGGGCATCGCGCTGACCATCGTCGGCTGCCCCGCCGCCGATCGCATCGAGGCCGACGTGCGCCAGGCGGCCGAGGGCGTGCCCGGCGTCGGCGAGGTCACGATCGACGTCGGCGTCATGACACCGGAGGAGCGCAGGGCGCTCACGGAGAGACTGCGCGGCTCCCGGCGGGTGATGCCCTTCGGCCCGGACTCGCTGACGCGCGTGATCGCCGTCACGAGCGGAAAGGGCGGCGTCGGGAAGTCGACGATCACCGCGAACCTCGCCGTCGCGCTCGCGCGCGAGGGGCTGAGGGTCGGCCTCGTCGACGCCGACGTGCACGGCTTCTCGATCCCCGCGCTCCTCGGACTCGTCCACGACGGGAAGACGGCGCAGCCGACCAGGATCGACGACCTGATGCTCCCGCCCGTCGCCCACGACGTGAAGGCGATCTCGATCGGGATGTTCCTGCAGCCGGGATCGGACAGGGGCGGGGCGGTCGCGTGGCGGGGCCCCATGCTGCACCGGACCGTGCAGCAGTTCCTCACGGACGTGCACTTCGGCGATCTCGACGTGCTCCTCCTCGACATGCCGCCCGGCACGGGCGACATCGCGATCTCGGTGGGCCAGCTCCTCCCCCACGCCGAGGTGCTCGTCGTGACGACCCCTCAGGCTGCCGCCTCCGACGTGGCGGTGCGCAGCGGGCTCGTCGCGCGCCAGACGGGGCAGAGCGTCCTCGGCGTGGTCGAGAACATGGCGGCGATGACCCTGCCGGACGGCACGACGCTCGACCTGTTCGGCGCGGGAGGCGGTTCGGAGGTCGCCGCTGCGCTCTCGACCGAGGACGAGACGGTGGAGCTGCTCGCCTCCGTCCCGCTCAGTCCTCCGCTGCGATCCTCGGGCGACTCGGGCGACCCGGTCGTCGTCGCCCGCCCTGACGACCCGGCGGCGCGGGCGATCACCGCGCTCGCGGCCCGCCTCGCCCGCCGCCCCCGCGGGCTCGACCAGCGCCGCCTCACGCTCTCGCCCCGCTGAGCGCGTGTGGCGCCCCCGGGCCGCCGACGTCGACCGCGGCCCACTGAGTGGAACGCCGCGCATCCGCCCTCGCGACCCGCGGTACGGTCGCACCGACTCGGGCCGGGATCCCGGCTCCGGTGCGGACGATCGAAGGAGATCATCGTGAAGTCGATACTGCGCACGGCCCTGTCCATGGCGGCGGCGATCGCGCTCGGGGCCGGGCTCACCGCCGGAGGACTCTCCCTGTTCGCCGGCCATTCGAACGGACACGGCGGGGGCACGGGCGAATCCGTCACGGCCGCGCAGGTCTACCAGGACGAGATCCGCGACTACGGGGTCTGCCGCGGCCTCGACGACGACTGCTACAACGACTGGGGCAACGGCTGGGAGAAGGGCGAGGACAAGCGGATCCTCGTCTGGAGCCGAACGGCCGGCCCGCGTCACGAGCACCTCGGGACTCCCCTGGGCGAGGGGCTGAATCCCGAGCTCGGCGACGACAACCTCGCCCAGACGGCGCTGGTCGAGTGGGGAGCGGAGCGCGGAATCTCCGTCGACTACACGGAGGACCTCGCCGCGTTCAGGGGTCTCTCCGCCTATCAGGCGGTCGTCTTCCTCAGCCCGACGCGCGACACGCTGGACGACGCCGCGCAGACCGAGCTCCAGAAGTACGTCCGTGCCGGCGGAGGCTTCGTCGGCATCCACAACGCCTTCGGAGCCGAGTACCACTGGGACTGGTACGAGGGGCTGCTCGGGGGCACCAACTTCTTCGATCACGGACCGAATCGCGAGGGGGCGATCCGCGTGGTCGACCGTCACGACACGTCCACGAAGTTCATGAAGGCGAAGACCTGGTCGTTCACGGACGAGTTCTACAACCTCTACCCGCGGCCCACGTACGTGAACGTGCTGCTCGAGGCGACGCGTTCGACGAGCGCGTCCGGCTCCTCCGGGCACCCGGGCATGGGGAAGGACTACCCGCTGAGCTGGTGCCATTACTACGACGGCGGGCGCGCCTGGCTCACCACGCTCGGGCACTCGCCCGACCTGTGGGCTGACCCGGGCAGCGTCGAGAACGGCGAGGTCTTCCAGAAGCACGTCATGAACGGAATCGAGAGCGCGATGGGCGCATCGAGGTTCTGCTCCGCGCGATGACCGATCGGGCGGGGTCGGCACGGCGCCGGCCTCGCCCTGCCTCGGCGCAGCGGCTGCCGAATGCATTGCGGCCGCTGTGTACGACCCAGTACATTCAGATGAACGAGGAAGAGCGGCGTCGCTTCACGAGGGGGTGCTCGATGACGAGTCCGGACCAGGTGCGTGACGACGAGGACCTCCCTGCGGGTCCCGTCTCCGTGCTCGAGCGCGTCTTCTCGATCCTGGACGTCGTCAAGGGCGCGGGGCGCGCGCTCACCATCGCCGAGACGGCCGCGATGACCGGCATCCCCCGATCGACGACCGCTCGCCTCGTCGGCGAGCTCGTCGGCCAGCGCTATCTGGCGCGCGAGCCGGACGGCGTCGGGCTCGGGATGCGGCTCTTCGAGCTCGGAGCGCGGGCGACGATCCCTCGTCGGATCGCCTCGGCCGCCGCCCCCGTGGTCCAGGATCTCGCCCGCCGCACCGGAGAGCGCATCGGCGTGTGGGTGCAGCAGGGGACCGACATGGTCTCGCTCACCGCCGTGCCCG
>JBQDDT010000161.1:0-6028 GCA_052092505.1 Microbacterium sp.
GGGCACGGATTTATCTTAGGTTAACCTCATAAGCAGGCGTGTCCCCGCACCGGGACGCCGCATCCCCCACCCCGTCCTCGCCGCTTCCGCGGCCTCACGGAAGGCCCCGCATCACATGAGGTACCACCGCATCGCCCTGGCCGCCACGGCGGCCGCCGTCCTCGCGCTCACCGGCTGCTCCGGCGGGGGCGACGAGGAGCCCGCCGGCGGATCCGGGTCCGCCGCCGATGGCGAGTTCCCCGCGACCGTGGAGACCGCCTTCGGCGAGGTCACGGTCGAGAAGGCCCCCGAGCGGGTCGTCGCGCTCGGCTGGGGCGACGCGGAGATCGCCCTCGCGCTGGACGTGCAGCCGGTCGGGGCCTCCGACTGGCTCGACTTCGGCGGCGACGGGCAGGGGCCGTGGGCGGAGGGACTCTACGACGAGGCGCCGGAGATCATCGAGACGCTCGAGCCCTCCTACGAGGCCATCGCGGCGCTCGAGCCCGATCTGATCCTCGACGTGCGCGGCGGCGGCGACCAGGAGCGGTACGACCGCCTCTCCGAGATCACGACCACGGTCAGCATCCCCGAGGGCGGCGAGAACTGGATGACCACGATGGAGGAGCACGTCGACATCATCTCCACCGCGCTGGGCGTCCCGGAGAAGGGCGAGGAGCTCCTCGGCGAGGTGGACGCCGCCTACGAGGAGGTCGCCGAAGCCCACCCCGGGTGGAGCGACAAGACCGTCTCCGCTGCGGCGAAGACCAGCGAAGGATGGGGCGCCTACATCGAGGGTGGCGGTCGCATCGAGACGCTCAGCCGCTTCGGCTTCGTGCAGAACCCGACGATCGCGGCCCTGCCCGCCTCGGAAAGCGGCTTCTCCGTCGACATCTCCAGCGAGGAGCTCGACCAGCTGGAGGCCGACCTGATCGTCGCGTTCCCGATCTACCTCGAGACGACGGCGATCACCGACGACCCGCAGTGGAAGCAGCTCGACGCCGTCAAGGACGGCCGTGCCGTGGTCCTCGACGGCGACATCTCCGACGCGTTCTCCGCCAGCACGCCGCTGGCCGCGATCTACGCGGTCGAGGAGCTCACCCCGCTGTTCGAGGAGGCCATCCCGGCGGAGTAGTCCGCCCCTCCCTCACGCTCCCGGCCCGTCGCTCCCGCGGCGGGCCGGGAGCGTCTTTCGTGGCGCGGAAGCCCGCGCGGATACCCCGCGCCTGCGGACGACCGCCACAACTGCGGACAGATCCGTTGACTCCGTCCGCAGTTCGCCTCTTTCTCCGCAGGAGCGCATGCAAGTGATTGCGGTTCGCAACTCCATGCCCTAACCTGCACGGTGAGACAGGTTGCGGATTGCAATCAGAAGGGTGGGATCGTGGGACGACTGATCGTCTGGAACATCATGTCCGTCGACGGCTTCTTCGAGGGCACGGAGAAATGGGACCTCCGCCTCCATGAGCACATCTGGGGCGAGGACCTCAGGCGCCTGAGCCTGAGCTTCGGCGAGGATATGGGCCTGCTGGTCTTCGGTCGCGTCACCTACGAGGGGATGGCCACCCACTGGCCGAACGACGAGGACGACCCCGAGATCGCCGAGTACATGAACGCCGTCCCGAAGCTGGTCGCGTCGCGAACGCTCACCGAGGCGACCTGGAACAACACCGAGATCACGGCGGACATCGTCGGCGAGCTCACTCGACGCAAGCGGGCGGACGAACGACCGATCTACGTCTTCGGCAGCGCCACGCTCACCGACTCCCTCCTCCGAGCCGGCCTCGTCGACGAGCTCCTCGTCGGCATCTCGCCGGTGGTCCTCGGCGCGGGCACGCCGCTGTTCACGCCGGCGTCCTTCTCCGGACCCCTCGAGCTCGTCGAGGCGCGCGCCGTCGACACCGGAGGCGTCCTGCTTCGGTACGCCGTGCCGGGCACGACGACGAACACCACCCGCTGACCCACACGGAGAGCACTCCCATGCGAACCCTTCGATACTCGATCAACGTCACTCTCGACGGCTGCTGCCATCACGAGGCCGGCGTGGCGCCGGATCTGGAGCTGATGCAGTACTGGACGGCGGAGATGGAGCGCGCCGGCGCCCTGCTCTACGGCCGTGTCACGTACGAGATGATGGAGTCGGCGTGGCGGAAGCCGACGACGGGCACGTGGCCCGAGTGGATGGGCGAATGGGAGGTCCCCTTCGCCGAAGCCATCGATCGGGCGCAGAAGCACGTCGTCTCCCGCACCCTGGAGGCGGTCGACTGGAACTCCGATCTGCTGCGAGGCGACCTGGAGCAGGCGGTTCGAAGGCTCAAGCAGGAGCCGGGCGACGACCTCCTGGTCGGGGGCGTCACGCTCCCCCTGTTCCTGGCCGATCGCGGACTGATCGACGAGTACGAGTTCGTCGTGCACCCGATCCTCGCCGGCCACGGGCCGACCCTGCTCGCCGGACTGCGCGAGCGGGTCCGGCTCGAGCTCGTCGATCGCCGTGAGTTCCGTTCGGGAGCGACGGCCCTGCGATATCGGCCCGTGCCGCAGCCGGCGTGACGGGACGCGGCCCGGAAGGCCCGGCTCAGTCCGCGCTCTCCGACAGCGCGGCGGCGTAGGCCTCCTGGAGCTGCTCGCTGGGGCGCGGGGCGCTCGGGTCCGGTCTCGGGATCCCGAGATGAGCCTCCCGGAGCTCGTCCATCATCGCCTCGACGAGTGCCGGCCCTCCGTCGCGGAGGAGCTCGGCGCGAACGCGCAGACGCCGATCGCCGTCGCGGTGGTCGAGGCCCCAGTTTCCGAGGGCGACCATGATCGGCAGGACCTGGATCCCCGCCTCGGTCAGGGAGTACAGCGCACGCTGGCCGCGGCGCGCGGTCGCACGGCTGAGAAGTCCCTGCTCGGTCAGGCGCTTGAGCCGGCTGCTCAGGATGTTGCTGGCGATGCCCTCTTCCGAGCCGGTGAGCAGCTCGCGGAAGTGGCGACGATCACCGAACATGACGTCCCTGAGCACCAGCACCGCCCAGGGGTCGCCCAGGACTTCGACCGCGGCGTTGATCGCGCAGCCCGACCGTGGCGCACCCGTCATCACCCCTCCTCCAAGTGATTGCAGTCTACTACTGCTTGACCTCACCGAGACGGGCCGCGCCTGGCCCTCCACGACCGAGGTCGAGTTCCGGACGAGGAACCGCGTCACGCCGGGAAGCGACCGGGAAGCAGCTGGTGAAGAGGACTGTCCGAGCACCGCAGGGGGAGAAGGGGCGTCTCGGCGCGCGCGACGATCAGCTCGCGTGGTCCTGGCAGCCCTTCGAAGCGCTGAACGCTACGGTGCACGCTGCGCAGGTCGGACGAGAACAGCACCCTGCCGTCGGTCGTGCTCAGCACGAGGAAGCCGCTGTCCGGCGTCGCGATGATCCTCCGTACGAGCTCTGCGCGCCAGTCCAGCGCATCCTGTTCGCTCGATTCCACCGAGAGCACGGTCGCGTCGCCGTCCCCTCCCGGAACGAACACAAGCCACTGCCCTGCCTGCACGAGGGAGGTGTCCTCGCCGCGCCGCGTCGATCCCATACCGTCATCTTCACTCATCCCGGTGAACTCCTGTCTGGCCTGGCGGCGGAGACGTTCGAGAACGACGCTCCGACCCCGTCGACGTGCCGAGGCAGCTCGGCACGATCGTCATCCGTCCTTCGAAAGGGCGGCCGCGGCGCTGTCACTGTGTGCGCTCAGGGCCGAGCGCGGACGAGAGTGTTGCTGCCTTCGACGAACTCGAGGGCTCGAGCCTGCAGTCCCGCGTCGTCTTCGACAGCACGGAGTGCGATAGCCGCCGCGGCAGGAAGACTCGACGCGATGATCTTCAGTATCAGCGTGAGCGTTTCCGAGACATTCGAGATGGGGACCGGGATGAAGTTCCTCAGCGCATTCGCGGCGTCTTGGGCACGTTCGAGTGTGTAGGCCTCGGCGGCTTCTACGGCAACCGTGTAGCCCGTCGTGCGGGGCGTCCTTTCCTCAGTGAGGAGATCGCTGTTCTCCGCGATGCGGTGAATCTGCATGCGGGAGAGCCCGGCCGCGTGAGCGATCGCTGTCTTGGACATGCCACTGCGCACGGCGCCGACGATTGCCGCGTCACGGTCGGCGGTGGCTTGGCGAATGCGGGCCGAGGCGTCGCGGAGAGTGGGCTCGTAATTCATCGCCGTGATCCGCGGATCGCGATGATGAGCGCGGCCACGCTCACGACAAGAGCCGCGATGCTGATGACCCATCCGAGTGCTTCCATGGAATGCTTCTCCTCGTCCGAGGGTGGGGCTTCGACGACGAGCGGCCGCCAGAGCCCCTTCTCCGTCAATCGCGACCGTCGTTACGTTTCCGCTTGGCAGTCTCCGCCAGAGGACGATCACCGTGAACAGGGTGACCGCGGCGATCAGGACCCGATGATCTGCATCGGGTCCTCCCCAACTCCTTCAGTGTCACATGCTGTTATATATAAGGCAACATGAAGGTACATTCCGTTCACCCAGGCGCACTGCTGGGTGACCGGGGCTCTCTCGCTGCGCGTCGGGAGCGAGATCCCGTAGACGAAGACGACCCCTTGCAGGGCGCGGTCAGACATAGGCGGATGACCGACAGATTGTGGAGCCTAGGAGATTCGAACTCCTGACATCCTGCTTGCAAAGCAGGCGCTCTACCAACTGAGCTAAGGCCCCGAACGGGAAGGGATCCGACGAGGAGCTCGGGCGACCAGGATGTGGACCCGCGGCCTCTTGAGAACCGGACCAAGTATACCAGGGGCGATTGCTCGCGAACGGCAGAGCGGTCAGCCCCGGGGTTCAATCAGCAGCTCGCCGTCGTCCGAGTATAGAGACGGCACGGGATGCTCCTGCGCGTACGTGAGCATCGCACTCGCGAGCGCCGGAAAATCGCCCCTCTGAGCGAGCTCACGCAGGTGGACCACACACTCGTCGCGCATCTCCGGTGACATCTCGCGCATCCAGGGATACGTGCGCTGCAGCTCCGCCACCGGCGCACTCGCCACCGCCCGCATGACCTGATCCTCGAACATGGTGCGAGCGTACGGCCGACTTCCGACATCCGCTGGTGTCCTGTCCCAACGCGACCAGGTCCGGTCACGTTGTCTCACGACCCTCCACCCCGTACCCGCCCGAGGACGAGGAGCCCGAGTCACACCTCGCTGTCGCTGAGCGCCTCCTGCTCACCGACGTGATGCCGGGGTCGAGGGATCAGAACGGCGAGGATCGTGCACACGACGGCGGCGACAAGCCCGAAGAGGAATGCCAGCTGGAACCCGTCGGCCGACGGCACCGCGGCACCGCCGACCGTCGTGGTCGATCCCGCGAGCACCGCCGCGATGACCGCCGACGCGGCCGCGGTCCCCAGAGCGCGCATGAGCGTGTTCAGTCCGTTCGCCGCGCCCGTCTCCGACTCGGGTACAGCCCGCATGATGAGCGTCGGCATCGCCGCGTACCCGAGACCGATCCCGATGCCGATGAGGACGTTCACGGCCAGGATGTGCCAGGCGCCGAGATCCGACAGCACCGAGACGAGGTATCCGACCGCGATGATCGACGCGCCGACCACCAGCAGCGGCTTGGGCCCGAAGCGGTGCCCGAGACGGCCGGCGACCGGGGACATCGCGAGCATCGCGAGACCGGACGGCATCAGGATGAAGCTCGCCTGCAGCAAGGTCAGCCCGATCCCCCCGAGCTGGGTCGGCATCTCGAGGAGCTGCGGGAACGCGATCTGCGAGGAGAACAGGGCGAAGCCCATCGCGACGGACGCGAGATTGGTCATCAGCACGGGGCCCCGCGCGCTGACGCGCAGATCGACGAGGGGCGCGTGGATGCGCAGCTCCAGCCAGCCCCAGATCAGCAGGATGATCACGCCGCCGATCAGAAGGCACAGCGTGAGCGGGGAGGTCCAGCCCCAGTCGTTGCCGCGCGAGACGGCCAGCAGCACCCCGGTCAACCCCAGTGCGAGCCCCACGACTCCGACCACGTCGACCCTGCCGCCGGTGCGGACCGTACTCTCGGGGACGATCGACGCCACGAGG
>JBQDDT010000162.1:0-988 GCA_052092505.1 Microbacterium sp.
CGGATCGGGCGGGGTCGGACCCCCGCCTGCGCTCGGTGCTGCAGGCGCTGGACGAGCGGGCGCTGGCTGCCACGGCCGATCCGGTGGAGCTCGCGGCGGGGCACCCGGCGCGGGGGACGTCGTGAGCACCGCGTCGTGGCTCGCGCGTCGCGACCCGTCCGTGAAGATTGCGACCCTGCTCGTCGTCTCCCTCGCCCTGATGCTCCTGTGGCACCACGTCCCCGTCCTCGCCCTGTACGCGGCGTCGCTCGTCGGTGTGGCGTGCACCGCGCGGCTCTCGTGGCGCGTGATGCTCGGCGGGCACCTCCCGTTCCTCGCGTTCGGGGTCGGGCTCGTGCTCGTCAACGCGATGAGCCGGCCCGGCACCGACCTGACGCCGGATCTGCCGTTCCGGATCAGCGCCGAGGGGCTGAGCATCGGGGTCGCGCTGGCGCTGCGCGCGCTCGTGATCGGCGTCCTCTCGATCGGGTTCATCGCGACGACCCCTCCGCGCGATCTCCTCGTGAGCCTCATGGAGCGATCGCGCCTCAGCCCCCGCTACGCCCACGCGATCCTCGCGGGGCACCGGATGCTCCAGGCGATGCCCAGGGCGTGGGAATCGATCCGCGCGGCGCAGGCCGTGCGCGCGCCGCTGGGGAGGGACGGACGGCCGCGACTCGGGATCGGCGGATTCGGGCGGAGCGCGTTCGCGCTGCTCGTTGACGCGGTCCGCTCCTCGGAGCGGATCGCGCTGGCGCTGGAGACGCGCGGGCTCGGCAGCGGGCCCCGCACCATCTGGCGCCCCGTCCCGTTCGGTTGGCGGGATGCGCTCGTGCCGGCCGTCGCCCTCCCCGCGACGGCGATCGCGATCGCCGCGTCGCTCGCCCTCTGACGGGCACAGCGCCATCCGCGAGATGCACGGGGCCTCGCGAGATGCATCGAAAACGGGGGCCGGTTAGATGGATCGAGCGGGGTGAGATTGAAAAAGCGGGGGGGGGGGGGGGGGGGG
>JBQDDT010000162.1:998-5952 GCA_052092505.1 Microbacterium sp.
AGATGCATCGAATCCTGGTCCAGTTTCGATGCATCTCGCGAGTTTCGATGCATCTCGCGGGTGAGGGCGGGTGCGCGGGGTCAGGGCCTCCGGCGGAGGCGCGAGACCAGGAGGAGGGCCGCGCCGGCGACGATGAGCGCCACGACGATGACGATCAGCCAGACCGGGATCGTGGTCCCCGTCGTCGGGAGATCGTCCGGCAGCTGCGCCGTCACCGCGAGGGCGGCATCGGCTTCGAGCCCCGACGCGCCCCCCACGGCGACGAGCGTGTGATCGCCCGGCTCCGCCTCGACGGGGATCGTCACGGCATCGCGGAACGCGCCCGATCCGTCCGTGCGCACCTCGGCGACCTCGAGCGGATCGGAGTGCAGCGTGAGCGTCACGGTCTCGTCCGCGCCGAAGCCGCGGCCGGTGACCTCGACGGATCCGCCCTGGACCACGCTCGACGCGCCGACGACGATCTCGGCGTCGAGGACCGGGGTGTCGCCGACCGTCACGGTCAGCGGCGCCGACTCCGACGGCGCGAAGGCGCCGGGGTCGTCCGGCGCGAACCGCGCCACGAAGACGTGATCGCCCGAGGTCTCGACCGCCACCTCCGCGGAGGCGGTGCCGCCGGAGACCGTCGCCGAGCCGACCACCGCGTCGCCGGAGACGAACTCCACCGACCCGGCCGCGCGCTCCGGGGAGACGGCGGCGGTCAGGGTGATCGACTCGCCGGCGACCGGGTCGGCCGCATCCGTCGACAGCGCGACGCTCGTGTCCTCCGGCCCCGGCTGCGGCGCGCGCACCGCGAGGTCCGCGCGGGCCTCGGTCGCCGAGACCTCGCCGAGGGCGATGACCGGGTAGGTGCCGTCCACCGCGTCCTCCGGGACCGTGATGGTCTCCGCGACCGCTCCATCGGCGTCCGAGGTGGTCTCGACCGCGTCGCCGTCGCCGAGCCGCACGGCCACCGCCTCGTCCGGTGCGAAGCCCTCGCCGGCGACGGCGACGTCGTCACCGGGCGCCGCCTCGGCGGGCTCCAGGGAGATCGCGGGGGAGTACGACTCCCCGTCCGCGCGGACGGCGATCTCGAGCGATGCGGACGCCGAGCGCACGCCGTCGTCGACCGTCACGTCGACGGTGTAGGCACCCTCCTCGGCGTACGTGTGCTCCGCCCGCACCTGGCCGTCCGCGACCTCGGCCTCGGACACCGATGCGCCGTCGCCCCAGTTGATCACGGCGGTCTGCTCGTCACCGCCGCCGGTGACGGTGGCGACGACCTCGTCGAAGGGCTCGCCGGCGACCTGCTCGCCGACCTCGCCCGCCGTGACCTCCAGTGGCGCGGAGTCCTCGCGCTGGCCGTCGGAGGCGACGGCGAACACGTGCACGCGCCCGTCCGAGGCGAGGGAGCCGGGCTCGTCCGGCATCGTCAGCGCCTCGACCACCTTCGGATCGCCGTTCTCGTCGGTGTCGAGGGCGATGGACTCCGTCGCGTAGATCGCGGCGTCCTTGCCCTGATGCCCCGTTCCGGCCATGCGGCCGTCGGTGACGGCGAGCACGGTGTTGCCGAACTGCGGATCGGTCGCGGCGCCGACCCAGTCGCCGAACGAGATCGGGACGACTTGCTCCGTGCCGTCGGCGAAGCGCAGCGTCGCCTCCGGCTGGCGCGCCTTCTCCGTCGCCGTTCCGACGAACGCGATCCGCGTCGCACCCTCTCCGGCGTCGAGTGCGACCGTCTGGCCCTCGCCGGTGAGGTTGTCCGGCTCGCCGGCCGGGATCGCGGGGAGGTCGTAGGTCAGATCCGTGTCGGGGAGCTCATGCGTCTCGCCCTGGACGAAGCCGTCCTCCGCGAGCGCGGCGCGATCGTAGCCCGATCCCTGCCCGTCGCAGTTCGCGGCGGTCTCGCCGAGGTCGCCGATGCAGGCGTTCGTGAACCCGCCGGTGAAGCTGTCGTCGCGGACGACCGTGATGCGCGTCGTCGCGCTGCCGACAGCGCCGCTGGAGTCCTGCACGGTCACGGCGGCGTCGTAGGCACCCGGGCGCTCGAACGTGTGCGGCGCGGTGACCTGCCATCCGCCGAGGTCGTCGTGCGCGAGCTCCGCATCGGCCGGTCCGGTGCCGTCGCCGTAGTCCACCGACACGTCGTAGCCGGATGCGTCGTCCTCGGCGCCGACGATCGTCGCGACGATGCCGTCGAACTCCTCGCCGACGGGGACCTCCTGGTCCGCCGCTCCGCTCACGCTGAGCTCGTCGACGCCGTCGGAGGAGGCGAACAGCTCGACCTCCGCGAGCTGCAGCGGCTTCTCGGACGAGGCCAGCTCGAGCCGAAGACGGGTGAAGGCGCCTGCTTCCTCGACGCTGAACGGCCGCGCCTGCGTGTCCCAGCGGAACTCCTCGCCCGAGCGCTCGTCGAGCGTGGTCCACGTGCGCCCGTCGACCGATCCCGACAGGGTCCAGCTCTCGGGCGCGGTCGCCGGATCGACCCCCGTCAGCGTGTACTGGCCGACCCTGACCGGTCCGGAGGTCGACGTCCACGTGAGGTCGGCGTCGGTTCCGGAGAACGTCGCCGAGGTCTTCATCGTGTCGTCGACGAGGGCGCCGGTCGCGGTGCCATCGGCGGCGGTGAGCTCGCCCCTGCCCCGCTTCGTCGCGTCGACCATCGTCTCGGGGACCTCGAGCTCTTCGCCCATGTCCTTCGCGCCCCACTCGGAGGGCTCGTCGCTCATCGAGAACGCGATCTCCCCTCCGGAGCGGAGCAGGTCGCCGTCGAACGTCGTGTCCTCGACCTCCTGGCCGTTGATCGTGACGCCGTCGACGTACGTCCTCCCGTCGGACGCGCCCGGTGCGCTGATCGTGATGTCGCGATCGCCGATCGAGAGCGTCGCCGAGTCGAACAGCGGAGTGCCGACCGTGTAGTCGCCGGAGCCCACCTCGAGCGGGTAGAAGCCGAGCGCCGAGAACACGTACCAGGCGGAGAACTCGCCGTTGTCCTCGTCGCCCGGATAGCCCTGGCCGATGTCGCTGCCGACGAAGAGCCGGTTCTGGATGTCGCGGATCAGCTCCTGCGCGCCGGAGACGTCCCCGGCCTCGGCGAGCACGTAGGGGATGTGATGGGCGACCTGATTCGACATCCCGAGCATGCCGAGCCGCACGTCGCGCGCCTCCCGCGCCTCGTGGATCCCGGAGTAGTCGGCCTTCTCGCGCTCGGTGAGGAAGGCGTGGATCTCGTCGACCAGCCCCTGCCGGCCGCCGTAGAGCGCGGCCAGGCCGTCGACGTCGTGCGGGGCGTGGAACGCGAACGTCCATCCGCTCGCCTCCGTGAAGGCTCCGCCCCACTCCTTCTTGTCGAAGTCCGCTCCGACCGGCCAGGTGCCGTCGGCGTTCCGAGCGGTGAAGACGCCGGCGTCGGGATTGAACATCTCGACGTAGTGCTGGGCGCGGGACTCGAAGTAGGTCGCCTCGTCCTGCAGCGCCTCGAGCCGATCCTCCGGCGTGTTCGGGTCGTCGGCGAGCGCCTCGGCCATCTTCCAGATGCCGAAGTCGTTGATGAAGCCCTCGAGCCCCCACGACGCGCTCTGGTGGGTGGACTCCTCGGTGTAGCCGAGGTAGATCGACTGCTCGAGCCCCTTGCGGCCGACCGCGTTCGTCTCCGGCTCGACCGTCGCGTTCTTCAGCGCGGCATCATAGGCCTCGAGCGCCGTCTCGGTGTCGAGCGCGCCGGCGAGGTAGGCCTCCGCGAACGCGACGTCCGAGCTTGTGCCGGTCATGAGGTCCGCATATCCGGGGGAGGACCAGCGCGAGATCCATCCGCCGTCGCGGTACTGCTCGACGAAGCCGTCGACCAGCTCGTCCGTGACGTCGGGATAGAGGAGCGAATAGGCCGGCCACGCCGTGCGGTACGTGTCCCAGAAGCCGTTGTTGACGTAGATCTTCCCGTCGACGATCTTCGCGTTCGTCTCGGTGTCGGTCGCGTCGCCCGAGGTGGGCGAGACCGGGCTCGCGTACGCGTACTCCGGCGCATCGGACGAGCCGACGTTCTCGAACTGCGAGTTCGGATAGAGATTCAGTCGGTACAGGCTCGAGTACAGCGTGACGAGCTGGTGATCCGTGGCTCCCTCGACGTCGTGGACGACGCCGAGCCGATCGTTCCACGCGTCGCGCACAGCGGCGTGCGCGTCGTCGAACGAGACCCCGTCGAGCTCGAGGGCGTGGTTGCGCTCCGCCTGCTCCTGAGAGAGGAAGGATGAGGCGATGCGCAGCTCGACCGTCGGATCGCCCGACGTGTCGAACGCGGCGTAGCGGGCCGTGTCGGTCCGGTCGCCCTTCGGGGCCTCCCCGGAGGCGATCGGGGACGCGTCGAACGTGCCGTACACGAACATCCGCGTGCGGCCGGGCCAGCCCGATCCGCCGTCGACCCACCCGGAGACGGTGTCGCCCTCGACGCGCAGCGACGATGACTCGACGACCTCGTCGAGGAGGACGGATCCGGCTTCTCCATCGAATCCGAACCGGTAGATCGCGCCGTGGTCGGTCGGGGTGACGTCGGTCGTGATCCCGTTGTCGAACTCGACCGAGTAGATGTCGGGTCGGGCCGTCTCGTTCTCGTGTCCGAACGCGAGGCGGCGGTCCTCGAGCGTCGATGTCGGCTGCGCGTCCGCCGCGGGGAGGACGGCGAGCTGGTTGCGGTCACCCATCCAGATGCTCGGCTCGTGGGAGAAGCCGATGCCCTCGAGCGCCGGGCGGTTCTGCGCGGTGTTGGCGCGCTGGTACTGATAGATCGATCCGGTCGTGTCGGCGTCGGTCATGGGCACGAGGAAGTTGAACCCGTTCGGCACGCCGGCGGCGGGGATGTTGTTGCCGCGGGAGAAGCCGCCCGTCGAGTTGGTGCCGCGGCGCGTGTCGACGTAGGACACGAGCCCGTCGGACGTGTCCCGCTCGGCGGCGGGCTGGATCCTGATGTCGTCGAGCCAGCCCT
>JBQDDT010000163.1:0-5928 GCA_052092505.1 Microbacterium sp.
GTGGCCGGCGGGGGCAGGCGGGTGTCGTGGGGCGTGGGGCGGGGCGGGGGGGGCCTGGGCGGGGGGCCGGCGGGGTGGGTATCTGGGGGGCCTCGGCCGCCCCGGGCCTGTTGCCGTTCGTTGGGGGCGCCGGCGCGTTCCTGGGGTCTGGCCCCGCCGCCCCTCACTCCCCGCGTCAGCCCTTGACGGACCCGGACATCAGACCGCCCACGAAGTACTTCCCGAGCACGATGTAGACGAGAAGCGGCGGCAGCGACGCCAGCAGCGCGCCCGCCATCGAGACCCCGTAGTTCTGGAGCATCGACCCGTTGGCCAGGTTGTTCAGCGCGAGCGTCACCGGACCGTTCTGGCTGGACGAGAAGAACACGGCGAACAGGAAGTCGTTCCACGCGTTCGTGAACTGCCAGATCAGGACGACCACGAAGCTCGGGATCGAGATCGGCAGGATCACCGACCAGTAGGTCCGAAGCATCCCCGCCCCATCCACGCGGGACGCCTCGACGAGCTCGTGCGGCACCGTCACGTAGTAGTTGCGGAAGATGAGCGTCGTGATCGGGATCCCGTAGACCACGTGCAGCAGGATCAGCGCGGGCACGCCGTTCGGGATGTGCATGTTCGTGATCAGCTGCGACAGCGGGATCATCACCGCCTGGTACGGGATGAACATGCCGAACAGGATGAACGCGAACACGACGTTCGCCCCGCGGAACGACCAGCGCGAGAGCACGAAGCCGTTCAGCGATCCCAGCATCGACGAGATGATCGCCGACGGGATCACGACCTGGAACGAGCGCAGGATCGACGGCCACAGAGCCGTCCACGCGCTCTTCCAGTTGTCGAGCGTCCACAGCTCCGGCAGCGCCCAGGCGCGCGCCGGCGACGCGTCCCCCGGTGCCTTGAAGCTCGTGATGAACAGCACGTAGACCGGGATGAGGACGATCATGATGAAGACGATCGCGAGCACGTAGCGGATGGTCCGCCACGTCGCGCGCCCCGCCTTGGCCCGGCCGGCCGCCGGGCTGGCCTGCGGAGCGGCTCCGCCGGTCGTCACGAGAGCGGTCGTGCTCATCGGCTGTCCTCCTTCCGGTTCGTCCACCACAGATACGGGACGATCACGACGGCGACGATCACGAGCAGGATGGTGCCCACCGCCGCCGAGTTGGCGTAGTCGAAGCTGTTCTTGAACACGAACATGTCGATCGCCGGGACCTTCGTCTGGTAGTTGGAGTGGCTCGAGATCGACATGATGAGGTCGAACGACTTCAGCGACATGTGCCCGATGATGACCAGCGCCGACAGCGCCACGGGAGCCAGCTGCGGGAACAGCACGTGCCGGTACAGCTGCCACTCGGTGGCACCGTCCATCCGCGCCGCCTCACGCAGCTCGTCCGGGATGCCCCGGAAGCCGGCGAGGAACAGCGCCATGACGTACCCGGCCAGCTGCCAGATCGCCGGGATCGCGATCGCGATGATGCCGAACGTGATGTGGTTCCACCACGGGTTCTGCAGCCCGTCCAGCCCGATCATCTGGAAGAGCCGGTTGAGCCCGGAGGCGCTCTCGCCCTCGTTGCTGTTGAGCAGCCAGCGCCAGACGACGCCGCTCGCGACGAACGACACCGCCATCGGGAACAGATAGATCGAGCGGAACACGCCCTCGCCCTTGGCGGGGCGCTCCAGGATCCAGGCCCACAGGAACCCCATGATCATCGCGCCGGCGAGGAACACGACCGTGAACAGGACGAGGTTCATCAGCGAGTGCTGGAAGTCCCCCGTCTTCAGGAGCGCGATGTAGTTGTCGAACCACACGACGACGGACGGCTTCTGTCCCGTCGCCTGAGCGGCCGAGTGGTTGTCGGTGACGGACGTCGCGAAGTTGGCCGCGATGAGTCCGTAGACGAAGACCGCCACCAGGATGAGCGACGGTGCGAGCAGCAGCAGCGGCGGCCCGACTCTGCGGATCCCCTTCATCTCGGGAATGCCTCCTCTCCCCACAGCGCCGGGGCGGTCGCTCGACCGCCCCGGTGCCGATTACGAGGGTGTGATGGTCAGCTGTCCGCGGCGGCCGCGGCCAGCTCCTCCTGGAACGTCGCGAGGTCGCCCGCGCCGCTGGTGAACTTGCTCGTCGCGTCCGTCATCTTGTTCAGGACGGAGACGGGCGTCGCGGCTCCGTGCGCCAGCGACGAGACGATCGTGTCGCTCTCGAACGACTCGATCGCCGTCTGCTGGTAGTCGCCGAAGTCGCTGGTGTCGGCGTCGGTGCGGGCCGGGATCGAGCCCTTCGCCTTGTTGAAGGCGGCCTGCCCGTCGGCCGACGACACCGTCTCGAGCCACGCCTTGGCGCCCTCGGGGTGGGGCGCGCCCACGGGGAGGGTGAAGCTGTCGGCGAGGAAGTCGAACACGCCGTCCGTCCCGGGGACCGGGAAGTAGACGTAGTCGGCCGGCGCCTCCGCGCCAGCCTCCTGGAACGAGGCCTCAGCCCAGTCGCCCATCACGTTGAACGCGGCGGAGCCGTCGATCACCTGCTGCGTCGCGTCCGGCCAGTCGAGGCCGTCGCGGTCGTCGTTGGTGAAGCTCATCAGCGTCTCGAAGTGCTCGAGCGACTCGGTGACGTCCGACCCCGTCCAGTCGGTGTCCCCCGACCACAGGCCCTCGTAGGCCTCCGGTCCGAGGTCCGCGAGCAGGACCGTCTCGAGCAGGTTCACCTGCGTCCACGCCATGCCGACCGACAGCGGCGTCTTGCCCGTCTTGTCGACGGCCTCGAGCGCGGTGATCCAGTCGTCGATGGAGTCGTAGGTCGCCTCGGGGTCGAGGCCGGCCTCCTCGAGGACGGCGGGGTTGCCCCACACGACGTTCGCCCTGTGGATGTTGGCGGGGACCGAGTAGATCGCTCCGTCCACCGTGAGACGGTCGACCAGATCGGCGGGGAACGCGTCCGTCAGGCCGAACTCGTCATAGAGGTCGGAGACGTCCTCCACCTGCGCGGCGTCGATGTAGTCCTGGATCTCCGCCCCGGCGTGCGCCTGGAACGTGTCCGGCGGGTCGCCCTGCTGCAGCCGCGACTGCAGGAGGTCCTTCGCCGCGGAGCCGGCGCCGCCGGCGACGGCGCCGTTCTTGAACTCCGTTTCGGGGTGCTGCTCGTCGAAGACCTCGACGAGCGCGTCGAGCCCGGCCTTCTCGCTGCCGGCGGCCCACCAGGTGAACACCTCCACCTCGTCGGCGCCGCCCTCTCCGCCTCCGCCGCCATCGCCGCCGCAGCCGGCGAGCCCGAGCGCCAGGGCGGAGGCGCCCGCGGCGATCGTCAGAATGCGAGTTCTCTTCATGGGGTTCTCCACCTTCATCGTCTGGAGTGTTGTGATCGGGACAGCTCCGGGTGAGAGCATCCGTGGGCCGTATGGCCCGGTGCACCCACATTGAACACCCGGACGGGATCGCTCACTCCGGCGCGCCAGGTGCGCGCCGCGGATCGTGATCCATCCGAGACTCCCTGCGGGCCGAGGGCGCGGCTCACGACCGCTCCCCCTTCGACGATGCCCGTGCGACCAGGCGCATGGGCAGCTCGACGTTCTCCGGCGGGCGCGTGCGATCCGCGAGGCGCCCGAGAGCGAGGCCGGCGGCGCGGCGCCCGAGCGCCTCGACATCGCCGGTGACGACGGTGATCCCCAGCACGCGGGCCCAGCGGTCGTCGTCGAATCCGACGACGACGGGGCGATCCGCCATGGGAAGGGACGAGAGGTGCTCCATCACGCCGAGGAGCACGCGGTTGTTCCCCGCGACGATCGCGGTCGGGGGCTCCGCCAGGCCGGTGAGCTCGGCCGCCTTCCGCCTGGCGGACTCCGCGTCGTGCGCGTCCGGACGCTGCAGCGCGTGCCAGCCGTCGCCGATCGCCGGGTCGAGCACGTCGCTCATTCCCTCGAGGCGCCCGCGGAACGTCGGCAGCCAGCTGTAGTCCCCGATGAACGCGATCCGCTCGTGGCCGGCGTCGCGCAGGTGCGTCGCGGCGATCCGCCCGCCGGAGCGGTTGTCGAAGACGACCGAGTCGGCCGCGATCCCCACGGGAGGGCGGTCGACGAAGACGACGGGGATGCCCCGCCCGACGAGCGCCGCGTACGCCCCGTGGTCCCTGGTCGCGGAGACGACGATGAGCGCCTTCGTCTGGCGGTCCGCCATGTCCTCGGCGATCCGCCGCTCCTGGTCGATCGACTCTCCGGAGTTCGCGACCGACAGGTGGACGCCGTGCGGCCGGATCTCGTCTTCGATCGCCTGAGCGAGCGCCGAGTAGAACGGATTCGTGAAGTCGCCCGTGATCAGCCCGATCGTGTCGGCCAGGCGCCCGCTCGCCAGCAGGCTCGCCGCGGAGTTGCGCTGGTAGTCCAGTTCGCCGGCCGCGCGGATGACGCGATCGCGGGTCTGCGCACTGACGTAGCTCTCTCCGCTCAGCGCGCGAGACGCGGTCTTCAGGCTCACCCCGGCGCGCTCGGCCACCTGCGCGAGCGTCGCCCGCGTCGGCGCCGTGTCGGCGGGGTGGGTCTCCATGGCACTCCCTCGTGCTGCGTCTGCGTCGTCTTCGGTGAGCCACCGGGATTCCGGACTTCCCCGGGGCAGGCGACCCTTACGGCTGGGCCTCCTGCTGTGGTAGCGTCCCCACATCATATGACAGCGATGTCAGAAACGCGAAGCAGCGAGCGAGGAGCAACGGTGTTCCGACACGTCCGGCCCGATCATCCCCCTGTCCGTCGGCCCCGCAGGGCACCGGCGATCCTCGCGGCGCTGGCCGTCGTGGCGACCGCCATCCTCCCGGCCACGGCCGCGCAGGCCGCGGGCGAGACGGAGTTCACCTCGTCCTTCGAGACGGCGGATGCGACTCCCGTGCTCCGCGGCACGGACGAGCACGCCAATGTCGCCGGAGGGCAGTTCGCGCCGGGCAGCCTCCTGCCTGGCGTCGTCGACGTCACGGCATCCGACGAGAACGACCCGAACGAGATCGCGGCGAACCTCGCGGACGGGAGCAGCAGCTCGAAGTGGCTCGTCTTCGCCGCGAAGGGATGGGCGCAGTACGAGCTCGACGAGGCCCAGCCCCTGGGCGCGTACACGCTGACCTCCGGCAACGACGCCGCCCAGCGCGACCCGCGGGACTTCCGGATCCTCGGCTCGAACGACGGCGAGGAGTGGACGGAGCTCGACGCGCGCTCCGGCGAGTCCTTCGAGGGGCGCGGCGCGACCCGCACCTTCGCGCTCGACGCCCAGACCGACCCCTACCTCTACTATCGCCTCGACGTGACCGCCGTGCAGAGCGGCAGCACTCTCCAGCTGGCCGGCTTCGAGCCCCTCTCCGATGCCGACGCCGCACCGGAGGCCTCCGACCTCGCCGTCGAGATCGGCCAGGGGCCCACGGCCTCCGAGACCGCGAAGACGGGAGTCGGCTTCGACGGCACGCACGCGCTCAGCTACTCCGGCCGCCAGCTCGGCGAGGGCGCCGCCCACTCGACGACCGTCCTCTACGACGAGCTCGACATCGCCGTCGACGATGCGAGCGAGCTGTCCTACGCGATCTTCCCCGTCCTCGACGGCGACCAGAGCTACGCGGCCACGTTCGTCGCCGTCGACCTCACGTTCGACGACGGGACGACGCTGTCCTCGAGCGACGCGGTCGATGCGTTCGGATACGGCGTCTCCGCCGCGACGCAGGGCGCGTCGAACAAGCTGTGGCCCGACCAGTGGAACCGCGTCAGCGTCGACCTCGCCGGCTTCCACGGCCGGACGATCACCGACATCCGACTCACCTACGACCACCCAGGCGCCGGCACGACCGGCATCGAGCAGCCGACATCGACGCTCGAGGACCGCCGAGATCGGAAGAGCGTCGGGTTGCGACAGAGTGAAGATCTCGGGGGTCGCCGGGGGATGATGTCCGGCGGGGGGGGGGGGGGG
>JBQDDT010000164.1:0-5912 GCA_052092505.1 Microbacterium sp.
ATACACGGGCACCGAGGAGGCGCAGGAGATCATCGGGTCCTCCGGCACGTCCATTCCCGCGTACGGCGGCACCGAGCAGGCGTACGTCGATGCGCATCCCGAGTACGACCTCGGAATCTTCCTCGACGCCGCCGAGGAGTACGGCTTCCCGTACCCGGTGTCGGCGAACACGCAGGCCTGGCTCGAGGTCGAGAGCGACATGGTGCCGAAGATCCTCGCCGGCGACCTGGGGGTCGAAGAGGGCACGGAGCAGCTCGACGAGAAGATCGACGCCCTGCTCGCGGAGGAGGGCGACCTGTGACGCTCTCCGCCACGTCGGCCCGGCCGCCGGGAGCGGCTGCCCCGGGTCGACGCGGCGGAGCCCGTCGCGTCGCCAACCCCGACGGGCTGTGGCCGTGGCTGTTCGTGCTGCCCACCCTGCTCGGGCTCGCGATCTTCTACTTCTGGCCCGTCATCCAGACGGCCTACTACTCGCTGACGAAGTGGGGCGTCTTCGGCGGATCGGAGTTCGTCGGATTCGAGAACTGGATCGACCTCCTCGGTTCCGGAGTCGTCCCGCGGGCCCTCATCAACACGCTGCTGTACACCGCGATCCTGCTCGTGGGGATCCCGATCTCGATCTACATCGCGAGTCTGCTGAACCGTCCTGGCCTGCGCTTCGCGGCGTTCTACCGCGTGCTGTTCTTCGCGCCGTTCGTCTCGATGCCCGCGGCGATCGCCCTCGTCTGGGGGATGATCTTCAACAGCCAGTACGGCATCCTGAATCAGTTCCTCGGCGTGTTCGGCATCCCGGCCGTCCACTGGACGTCGACGGAGTGGGTCGCGCTCGTGGCGATCGGCATCGTCGGAGTGTGGTCGTCGCTGGGGTTCAACATCATCATCCTCGGTGCGGGTCTGCGCAGCATCCCGGCGGAGGTGTACGAGGCGGCGCGGATCGACGGAGCATCGAACTGGCGGCAGCTCATCTCGATCACCGTGCCGCTGCTGAGCCCGAGCATCTTCTTCCTGTCGGTGCTGAGCGTCATCCACGGCATGGAGCTGTTCGATCTGATCTACGTGCTGATCGGGGAATCGAACCCGATCAAGGGCGACACGCAGTCGATGGTCTCGCTGTTCTACCGGGAGGCGTTCATCAGCAACGACAAGGGGACGGGCGCGGCGATCGCGATCCTGCTCATGCTCATCATCGGCGTGCTGACCGCCGTGCAGTTCCGGTTGCAGAAGCGGTGGGTGACCTATGAGTGAGACGCAGGCGATCACGACCGGCACCCGCTCCGTGCGATCGCCACGCGGGGGGCGCGGCGGGAGCAACGCATGGGCGCACGTCATCCTGTCGGTCGGCGGGCTCGTCATGGTGTTCCCGTTCCTGTGGCAGATCGTCATGTCCCTGTCGAGCAAGGCGGAGGTCACCTCGGTGCCCCCGACGTTCTGGCCGGAGCAGCTGCGCTTCGACAACTATGCCGAGGTCTTCCGGCAGATCCCCTTCGTCGATCAGTTCTGGGTCTCGGTGTGGGTGACCGTGGCGACGGTCATCGGCCAGGTCGTGCTCTGCTCGATGGCCGGATACGCCTTCGCGCGGATGCGCTTCGTCGCCCGCGCCGGGATCCTCGCGGTGATGCTGTCGATCCTGATGATCCCCAATCAGGCGTACCTCATCCCCCAGTACCAGATCGTGCAGAACCTCGGCTGGCTCGACACGGTCCCGGGGATCGTGATCCCGGCGATCTTCAGCGCGTTCGGCACGTTCCTCATGCGACAGTTCTTCGTGAACCTGCCCGGCGAGCTCGAGGAGGCCGCTCGCCTGGACGGGGCGAACTCCTTCCAGATCTTCTGGAAGGTGATGCTGCCGCTCGCACGCCCGTCCATCAGCGCGCTCGTGATCATCACCGTGCTGGCGGCGTGGAACAACCTGCTGTGGCCCCTGGTCGTCACCAGCCGCGCCGAGAACCGGCCCCTCTCCGTCGGCATCGCGGCGCTCAACGGCCAGTACGCGATCGACTACCCCGTCATGATGGCCGCGTCGCTGATGGCGATGGCACCGATTCTGATCCTGTTCATCATCATGCAGCGGCGCGTCATCGAGGGCCTCGCGCATTCGGGACTGAAGGGCTGAGCGGCGTGGACGGCACGACGCAACCGAGAGAAGGAGATCCGGTGGACGACATCACGGTCGGGATGATCGGCGCGGGGGGCATCGCCGATCAGCATCTGCCCTCATGGCTGGAGCTGGGGGTCGAGGTCGTCATCTGGTCGATCGACGACAACGCGCCGGTGCTCGTCTCGGAGCACGGAGGCGGTCGCGTCGCCGGGTCGCTCGAGGAGCTGCTCGAGGAGGCGGACATCGTCGACGTCTGCACGCCGACGTTCACGCATCGCGAGCTCGTCGAGCGCGCGGCCGCCGCGGGGCGCGACGTGATCTGCGAGAAGCCGCTGGGGCTGAGCGTCGCCGATGCGCGCGCCATGGCCGAGGCGTGCCGTGCCGCCGGCGTGCGGCTGCTTCCCGGCCACATCGTCCGCTACTTCCCCGAGTACGCGCCGCTGCACGACGAGATCGCGAAGGGACGGATCGGCGAGGTCGCGGTGCAGCGCTTCGTGCGGATCGGCGCGCGCCCCGAGAAGGAGTGGTTCCGGGACCCGGCGCTGTCCGGGGGGATCATCCTCGACCAGATGATCCACGACATCGACTTCGCGCGTTGGACCGCCGGAGCCGTCGTCGAGGTCTTCGCGCGCGGAATCGACGGGGCGGGCGCCGATGTGACGACGGCGCAGGTGATGCTGACGCATGCGGGTGGCGCGATCACGTCGATCTACGGCGCGTGGGCGTCCGACGGCACGGTCTTCCGCACGCAGCACGCCATCGCGGGCTCGGCCGGGTACGTGCAGCACGACTCGGGAGAGCGTTCGCCGCTGAAGCTCGACGTGCCGGCGGCCGGGAGCGAACGGGGCGGTCTCCTGCCGCGCACCGCGTTCAACGAGAACCCGTTCGTGACCGAACTGCGCGACTTCCTCCGCGCGATCCGCGGCGGGACGCCGGCGCGCGTCTCGGCGGAGGACGGCATCGCGGCGATCGCCATCGCCGCAGCGGCGAACGAGTCCATCCGCACCGGGGCCGCGGTCGCGGTCGACGGGGGCGAGATCGAGGGGGAGGCAGCATGAGGATCGGAATCCTGTCGTTCGCGCATCCGCACGCGTTCGGGTACATCCGCGCACTCTCTGTGAGGTCCGACGTCGAGCTGCGCGTGACCGATCCCGACCACGCACGTCGTCCGGGTGAGGCCGGCGGGCCCGAGACCGCCGCGGTGCTCGGCGTACGGTATGCCGACGACCTCGATGCGCTCCTCGCCTGGGAGCCGGACGGCGTGATCGTGTGCACGGAGAACGCCGCGCACCGCTCCGCGGTCGAGGCGCTGGCGGAAGCCGGGGCGGATGTCCTGTGCGAGAAGCCGCTCGCGACGAGCACCGAGGACGCCGATGCCATGATCGCCGCGTGCGAACGGGCGGGCGTCATCCTGATGACGGCGTATCCGGTGCGCTTCTCGCCCGCGTTCGCGGCGCTGAAGGAGGCCGTGGACACCGGGACGCTGGGAGCCGTGCGCTCGGTCATGGGGGCCAACAACGGCCGCCTGCCTGCTGATCGGGCATGGTTCTCCGATCCGGAGCTCGCCGGGGGCGGCGCCGTCATGGACCACACGGTCCACATCGCCGACCTGCTCGACGTCCTCATGCCCGACACGACGGCGACCAGCGTCTACGCCAGGGCGAACCGGATCATGCACGCCGACCGCGCCGGCGCCGAGACCGGCGGACTCGTCTCGATCGCGTACGGCGACGGCGTGATCGCGACGATCGACTGCAGCTGGTCGATGCCCGAGCACAATCCCGTCTGGGGAGGGCTCCGGATGCAGGTGCTCGGCACGGAGGGGATCGCGGACATGGACGCGTTCGACGCCCAGCACATCACGGGATTCTCGGAGACCGACAGGGGCCCCATCCGGATCGATATCGGGATCGACGCGAACGTGCCGATGATCGACGAGTTCCTGCGCGGGGTCGCCACCGGCGACGCTCCGCAGCCGGACGGACGATCCGGGCGGCGCAGCATGGCGATCGCGCTCGCCGCGTACGAATCGCTGCGCACCGGCCAGCCGGCCCCGGTCGCCTGATGGCGGGGCAGGGGGCCGCCGCGCCCTGGTGGCGTGACGCCGTCGGCTACCAGATCTACCCCCGCAGCTTCGCCGACGCCGATGGCGACGGCCAGGGCGATCTGCGCGGCATCCTCTCGCACCTGGACCACCTGGAGTGGCTCGGCATCGACGTCGTGTGGCTGAGCCCGGTGTACCCGTCGCCGCAGCACGACAACGGCTACGACGTCAGCGACTACCGCGGCATCGCACCGATGTACGGGACGCTCGACGACTGGGACGAGCTCGTCGCCGAGATCCACGCGCGCGGCATGCGCATCGTCATGGACGTCGTCGTCAATCACACCTCCGACGAGCATCCGTGGTTCGTCGAGTCCCGTGAGCCGGCGAGTCCCCGGCGCGACTGGTACTGGTGGCGTCCGCCGACGGACGGCGGCGGACCGCCCAACAACTGGGAGTCGCGGTTCTCGGGCTCCGCCTGGCAGTTCGACGACGCCTCTGGCGAGTACTACCTGCATCTCTACGCGCGCCAGCAGCCCGACCTGAACTGGGAGAACCCCGACGTCCGCCGGGCCGTGCACGAACTCATGCGGTGGTGGTCCGATCGGGGCGTCGACGGGTTCCGGATGGACGTGATCAACTTCATCTCGAAGGACGTCGCTCTCCCGGACGTGCCGGGCGTCGCGCCGGGTGGACTCGGCAATGCCGAGCGCTTCTACGCCTGCGGGCCGCGACTGCACGAGTTCCTGCGCGAGCTGAGGGCCGAGGTGTCCGCGGGGCGCGACGAGAAGCCGCTCATCATCGGCGAGACTCCGGCGGCGACGGTCGACGACGCCGTCCTCCTGACCGATCCGGCCCGTGGCGAGACGGACATGCTCTTCCAGTTCGAGCACATGGACATCGACCAGCGCGGCCGAGACCGCTGGGACGAGCGAGCCTTCGAGCTGCCGCGACTGAAGCGCTCGCTCGCGCGGTGGCAGGAGGGCCTGGCCGACGCGGGGTGGAACTCCCTGTACCTGAGCAATCACGACCAGCCCCGCGTCGTCTCGCGCTGGGGCGACGACGGCGAGCACAGGGCCGCATCGGCCAAGCTGTTCGCGACGGTGCTGCACCTGCATCGCGGCACGCCCTTCGTCTATCAGGGCGAGGAGATCGGGATGGCGAACTTCCCCTTCTCCTCCCCGTCGCAGTTCCGCGACGTCCAGACGATCCGCCGCTCCGCGGACGGGCGGCGCCGGGGTGAGGACCCCGAGGTCGTCTGGCCCGCGCTGGCGAGGCGCTCGCGCGACAACGCCCGCACCCCGATGCAGTGGAGCGACGGTCCGAACGCGGGGTTCACGACGGGTGAGCCGTGGATCGCGGTGAATCCGGACGCGGCGCACGTCAACGTCGCCGTGCAGCGGGACGATCCGGAGTCCGTGCTCAGCCACTACCGGGAGCTGATCGCGCTGCGTCACGCCGATCCGCTCGTGACGGAGGGGCGCTTCGCGCTCATCGCGGGCGAGCACCCGCGGCTGTGGGCGTTCACCCGCACCGGCGACGGCGGCGAGCTCCTCGTGCTGGCGAACGTCTCCGGTGATCCCCTCGAGGTCCCCGGTGACGCGGCCGCCGGATGGGAGGCGGCCGACGTCGTCCTCTCGTCCCATCGACGTGACCGTGCCGTCGCGGTCCTGGACCCATGGGAGTCGATCGTGCTCCGCCGCCGGGGAGCATCAGCGGAACGGGGTCATCGAGAGAGGGAAGCACCATGACGCAGGACCTGGACGCCCG
>JBQDDT010000165.1:0-5888 GCA_052092505.1 Microbacterium sp.
CTCGGCTGATCGCGGACGATGACGCCGGAGCATTCGCTCTCGGCCCGGAGCGCGAGGCCTGGGATGAGGTGTTCCCGCCCGCCTGGTACGACCGGTTCGAGGCCGCGCTGTTCCGGATGGGCGCCGGCGAGCGGGGAAGAGCGAAGGCGCGGCTTCTCGACGCCGTGCTCACCGAGCTGCCGGACGCGTTCCCGCGCGATGCGGCCTCCGTCGCGGAGCGGACGGCGGGTCGTGAGAGGGCGGAGCGGCTGCTCGTCGCGCTGGAGGGGGAGTGACGGCACGGATCGGGATCGTCGGCGGAGGACCCCGCGGGCTCTCGCTGGTCGAGCGCATCGTCGCCGGGCTCGCCCGTTCGCGCGAGCGGGCCGAGATCGTGCTGTTCGAGCCGGGCACGCCGGGCGCGGGGCGGATCTGGCGTCCCGATCAGCCGCGGGAGCTGCTCATGAACACCCGGGCCGGCGAGGTGACGATCTTCGCCGATGCGACGGTTCCCGTTCGGCTCCCGCTGCGTGAGGGACCCACTCTCCTCGAGTGGGCGCACGCTGTCGTGGGGCAGGAGCCCTGGCGAGCGGAGTGGGCGTGGCTCGGGCGGCCGTCGACCGACGACCTCGCATCCGAGCAGCGCGAGGAGTGCCGCGGCCTTAACCGGATGGCCTTCGTCACACGCGGGCTCTACGGGGCCTACCTGGCATGGGCGTACCGACGAGTGGTGGCGGCGCTCCCCGCGCACGTGGCCGTTCGCCATCTGCCGCACCGCGTGAACGATGTCCGCGAAGATGCCGTCGGGGTGGACATCCTCGACGCCGACGGCGGCACGACTCGCGCCGATGCGGTCGTGCTCGCCCTGGGCTGGCTCGATGCGGAGCACGACCGGCCGGTGCGTGACTCCTGGATCGGTCCCGACAATCCGCTCGATCAGCCGCTCTCGGGCATCCGGCCGGGGGAGCGCGTGCTCCTGACGGGACTCGGGATGAGCGTCTTCGACAACATCGCCCGGCTCACCGAGGGACGCGGCGGAACGTTCGCCGTTCGCGCGGACGGGTCGCTCGCCTATCGCCAGGGCGAACGGGAGCCGCGTCTTCTCGTCGGGTCCGCCTCGGGGCGCCCGTACTGGCCGAAGCCCGAGCTCGATGCGCCGGCGGCGCCCCAGGACCGCCGCCGGCTGGAGGCGGTGCTCGCCCGCGACGAGCTGCTCGACTTCGACCGCGACATCTGGCCCGCGCTCGTCGCCGACGCTGCTGCCGAGTATCTGCGGATCCTCGCGGGGCAGCGGCCCGGCGCGATCGCGCCCGACGCCGACGTCGAGACCGCGCTCGATGCGCTCGCCAATCGTGACGAGGATGTGCTCGACGGGCTCGGGGACCTCGCGCTCGCCGTCCTGCGCGACCCGGCCGACGGCCTCCGTGCGGACGATCTCACGGGTCGGATGCCCCCGGCCTCCGGAGGCGCGGCCTGGCTGCGTGAGCGGTACGACGCGATGCTCTCCGAGGCGGAGCGGGGCGACGAGAGCCCCCTCGTGCGGGCGCTGACGTCGTTGGCGGGCGCGCGCGCCCCGCTGGCCACAGCGATCGCCGCCGGACGGGTCTCGGCGGCGACACTCGGGGACGGCTACCGGTGGTACCACGCCTTCGCGCCGCGCCTGGGTGGAGGGCCGCCCGCGCTGCGCATTCGTCAGCTCCTCGCCCTGATCGACGCGGGTGTCGTCGAGCTCCTCGGGCCCGGGGTGCGCGCCGTGCCCGTTCCGGACGGCGACGGATACGCCGTCAGGGACGCCGATGGGACGCACGGGACCGTGTCGCACGTCGTCGAGTCGTGGATGCATCGCCCGACGCTCCGGCGCACGGCCGACCCGCTGCTGCGCGCGCTGCGCGATCGCGGGGCCGCGACCGCCTTCGTCGCGCGCGACGCGACGGGCGAGGCCGTCACGGGCGCGCTGCACGTCGATCCGTCCGACGGCGCGGTCATCGGCGCAATCGGCGTGCCCTCGCGTGCGATCCGGTCCGTCGGCATCCCCTCCGACGGGCAGATCGGGCACAGCGTGATCAGTCCCGTCCCGCGCGCCGCGTCGCGCTTCCTTCGGGAGACGGATGCGGCGGCACAGGGGACACTGGAGACCGTCCTGTCGCACGCCGCCCTCTCGGAAGGAGACGCACCATGACCGTTCTCAGATCCACCCTCGCCCCGCTCGTCGACGCCGTCGACGCGCTCGTGCTTCCGGAAGGAGACGCGTCGGCGCTGCCCGCCCGGACGCGCTTGCGCGTCGCGCTGCGCACGGCGCTCGTGAACGACGCGCGTCCGCTCGCGGCGAGGCTGACGGGGCGCCTCGCCGCCGAGGACGCCGCGATCATCGCGGACCCCGACCGCTGGCACGAGCTGGGCGAGGCAGAGGCCGCGCTCGTGGAGCTCGCCGACCAGATGGCGGTCGACCCGTCCGACCTGGGCGGGGAGGACATCCGCCGTCTCCTCGATCATGGCTTCTCCGACGCGGCGATCGTGGCCGCGGGTCAGGTGGTCGCGTACGCCAGCTTCCGGGCGCGCCTGGACGCGGGTGCCGATGTTCTCGCCAGCTCGGACCGTGGCGGAGAGGCCGAACCGATCGCGCCCCTGCGGGCGATCCTGCCCGAGGAGGCGGATCGCTTCCCGGTGCTCGTCTGGCAGCCGTGGATGGAGCCGGCCGACGTCGTCCGCGCGGAGGGCGACGGACTGCCGGGAAAGCTCACGCCCTTCTACCGCACGCTCGCGCACGAGCCCGAGATCCTCGCCGCCCGAACGGCGCTCTACGACGAGATCATGACGGGCGATGGCGCGCTCGCGCTGGAGGATCGTGAGCTCGTCGCGCTCGCGACCTCCCTGACGACCGGGTGCGAGTACTGCGCGAGCGTCCACGGGCGCCGTCAGGTGACTCTGTCGGGAGACAGGACGACGTCCGTGCGGCTCGCCCAGGTGGGGGAGGGCGCTCTCACGACCGGCCGGCAGCGCGCCCTCGCGGCGCTCGCCTCGCACGTCGCGCTCACGCCTTCGCGCCTGTCGGGAGCCGACCTGGCGGCGCTCGAGCGCGAGGGACTCTCATCCGCCGAGATCGCGGACGCGCTCGCCGCCGCCGCGCTCTTCGCGTGGGCCAACCGCCTGATGATGACTCTCGGCGCCCCGCTCTCCTGACCCGAACGACCCCTTCCGGTGCGAGAAAGTGCTCTGAAACGCCCGTCTTGGAGCGTTTTCCCGCACCGGAGCGGGTCGTGTCAGGCCGCGACCTCGCGGATGAACGCGGTCACGTGCTCCTGCAGGCGCAGGATGCGCTGATCGCGGGCCGCCTCGCGGTCGTAGCCCTCGTACGCCAGCGGCGGGAGCTTGCGGACGTTATCCGAGCACCAGAACTCCGAGCAGGCGAGGGTGCCGATCGTGTCGCCACGGCGACCGGCCGGCCCCGCCTTCCGCGCGGAGAAGAACTGCACGTCGTGCCGGAGCGTGACGTCATCGCACCACGAGCACTGGGCGCGGGCGAGCACGCGCTGCTCGGAGCGCTGCAGCAGGATCCCGACCGGCTCGTCGTCGACCCAGGTGACGACGTAGGCGCGGCGGGCGAAGCGGGCATCCGGCCAGCCGAGATAGTCGTGTCGTTCGAAGTCGATCGACTCGAGCTCTGGCGGGACGGAGGCGGAGGAGGCCTCCTTGCGGGAGGTGTTGATGAAGGACGCGCGGATCGCGCGCTCGTCGAGGGGACGCATGGTGAGGTGTGCTTTCGTTCTCTGCCCACGATGGACGCGGGTCGATGTCAGGGAGGGACGGCGCCCGAACGGGCGCTCGGCGAGACGCCGGCGACGGGTGTTCCGCCTCCGGCCGGTCGTCAGCCTCTGCCGCCGGCGCCGAACGCGCCCGCGACCCCCATCCGCGCCGTGGCGGCGCTCATCGATTCCTGCACGCGGCGAGCGTACACCCGCGGCCTGAACAGAATGTTCGTGGGCCGGGGTCAGCGCCTCCCGTCCTGCAGCGGCATCCCGAAGTCGACGATCTTGATCACGTGCTCCCGGGACTCGGCGAAGTCCCCGAGAGGGTTGCCCTGCTGGCGCGTGTCCCACGGCTCGAGCGTGACGCGGCCGTTCAGCGCGCGCATCTCGCGCAGCGCCTCCGCGTCGAACCCGCACTGATACAGGGCGAACGCGAAGAAGTTGCGCTCCGACAGCTCGTACGGACCCGGCCGGTAGGCACCCGTCTCGTGGAGCTTGCGGTAGGCGGTGCGCAGGATCTCGCGCACGGGCTCGAGCACCCAGAACTGCTCGCGAGCCTCGGAGTACGTGAGATCGCCGAAGTGCAGAAGATAGCTCCAGCGCTGGAAGAGCAGCATCGGAACGACCCCGTGCACGGGATCGCCCTCCGGTGCGTCGCGGTTGATCCGGAAGGCGAGCTCGAGCTGAGACTGGTCGGTGCCGTGCCACCGCGCGTCGAGCTGGGTGACGAGGCTCGTCCAGCCGGCCATGTTCCACGGGTCGTCGCGCATCCACCGCTGGGCGTGCGCCCACACGGTCTCCGGGTCGGAGGCGATGAGCATCGTCTGCGCCGCGGCGAGGATCGCCGTGTCCGCTTCTCCGGACAGCCGCCACGCCTCGATCATCCGCACGAACCCGCGCTGGAGCGACTCGGCGAACCGATCCGCCGAGTCCTGGCCGACCGTGGAAGCCCTGCCGGTGCCGCGTGTCTGCCAGCCGATCGCCTCGTGCGCGAATGCCTCGCTGAGCAGGCCGAAGACCGTGGGGTCCGCGCCCGCCCGCGCCCAGTCCGCGACTCGCGCGCTGTCCGCGATCATCCGTCCGAGCTGGTCGAGCACCCAGCTGCGCTCCTCGGGAGTCGTCGCGCGGCGATACACCGCGTCGGCTGCCGCGGGGTCGACCGCGAACACAGCGGACTGCAGCGGTTCGCGCAGCGGCGACGTCGTCCGAGCGAGCTCCGGGACGGCCTCGCGCTCCAGCGCCGCGGCCACGGCCGGATCGGCCTTCTGCTCGCGTCGTCGTCCGAACAGCCCCATGTCGATCCTCTCTCCGTGATGCCCGTGCGGATGTCCGCCGATGGCACCGACGCTAGGCGGCGCGTCCGGTCTACCGATCACAGATGAACGCCAGGTGCCGCGAGACGCTCGGGAGGCCCCCGGCGTCCTCACGACCCGTTCCGGTGCGACAGAACGTTCGGACACGATCGCTCGCGCGCAGCGTCCGAAATCGGCCTCTACGGGGTCGGTCGTGCAGGGGTGGTCGTGTCGAAGACGGCGTCGACGGCGAAGGTCAGCGTCGTGATCTCGTCTTCGAGCTGCCCGTCACTCGGGGGAAGCGCGCGCGCGATCGACAGACCGTCGACGATCGTGAGCAGGAAGTCCGTCCTCCTGGCGATGTCTCCGGGAGGCAGGGCTCCCTCCTCCTCGAGGATCGCGAGCCAGACGGCGACCCGGCGCTCGGCATGGTCGACGAGCACCCCGTAGGCGGCTCGGGTCTTCGGATCGATGTCGGCTGCGGCGAAGGTCTGAAGCAGCTTGGTCCACACGTCGCGTGCCTCCGTCGGCGTGGCGAAGGGGTCCAGCAGTCGCAGGAGGCATTCGAGCAGTCGCTCGCGCGGAGGCACCGTCGTGTCACGGATCCTCTCGTCGGGCATGGCCGTGTCGTAGGTGGCGGTGAGGGCAGCGTTGATCAGGTCGCGCTGCGTGGGGAAGTGGTGCCGCAGCGTGCTCGCGCCGACGCCGGCACGGGCGGCGACCGCCCGGACGCTCAGCCGGGGAGCGCCCTCCTGCATCATCGCCGTCGCCGAGGAGATGATGCGATCGCGTGTGCTCATGACGATCCTCCTCCGATGATCCTAGACGACTAGCACACTGTGCCGGCACAGTGTGCTAGTCGTCTAGGATC
>JBQDDT010000166.1:0-5794 GCA_052092505.1 Microbacterium sp.
GGAGGGAAGTCGACGTTCCTGCAGCTGCTGGGCGCGCTCGACACCCCTAGCTCCGGCACGGTGCGGCTCGGGGACACGGAGCTGTCGCGCGCCAGCAGCGGCGTGCTCAGCCGGATCCGCGCCGACCGCATCGGGTTCGTGTTCCAGGGGTTCAACCTGATCCCGACGCTCACGGCCCGCGAGAACGTCGCGATGGGTCTGGAGCCCCTGCGCCTGGCGGCGGCCGAGCGCGAGGCCCGCGTCACGGCGGCGCTCGACCAGGTCGGTCTGTCCGAGCGCGGCGAGCACCTCCCGAGCGAGCTGTCGGGTGGCCAGCAGCAGCGCGTGGCGATCGCCAGGGCGATCGCGAAGCGGCCGAGCGTGCTGCTGGCCGACGAACCGACGGGGAACCTCGACGAGCGGACGCGCGACGAGGTGATGGCCCTTCTGGAGGGCCTGAACACCGAGGGGCTCACGCTGATCATCGTCACGCACGACTCGGCGGTCGCCCAGCGCGCCAGGCGCCGGCTGCGCCTCGGGAGCGGGCGCGTCGCGGACATCACGCGGGACTGACGCGCGGGGACGACGAAGGCGGCGACGGATCATCCGTCGCCGCCTTCGGGTGCCTCACGAGGTCAGTGCGTGTCCTCCGCCTCGATCTCGCTGCGGTCGCCGGACCAGAGCGTGTGGAAGGTGCCCTCCTTGTCGATGCGCTTGTAGGTGTGCGCACCGAAGAAGTCGCGCTGCCCCTGGACGAGCGCGGCGGGGAGGCGATCGGCCCGCAGGCCGTCGTAGTACGCCAGCGAGGAGCTGAACGCGGGCGACGGGATCCCGGCCTGCGCCGCCGCGACGACGACGCGGCGCCACGAGGCCTGGCCGCGCGAGAGCGCGTCGGCGAAGTACGGGGCCGTCGCGAGCACCGGGAGATCCGCCTGCTCGGAGTACGCGTCGGCGATCCGGTTCAGGAACTGCGCGCGGATGATGCAGCCGGCGCGCCAGATCTTCGACACGGCGCCGAGGTCGATCGTCCAGTCGTACTCGGCGGCGCCGGCGCGGATCTCGTCGAAGCCCTGCGAGTAGGCGATGATCTTCGAGGCGAACAGCGCCTGGCGCACGTCCTCGATGAAGGCGTCGGCGTCGTCGACGCGGAACTCCTCGTCGGGACCGGGGAGCGAGGACGCCACGGCGCGCTGCTCGGGGTGCGAGGAGAGCGAGCGGGCGAAGGTGGCCTCGGCGATGCCCGAGACGGGGACGCCGAGCGCGAGGGCCGTCTGCACCGTCCAGGCGCCCGTGCCCTTCGCGCCGGCCTGGTCGAGGATGACGTCCACGAGCGGCCTGCCGGTCGCGGCGTCGTTGTGGCGGAGGACCTCGGCCGTGATCTCGATCAGGTACGACTCGAGCTCGCCCGTGTTCCACTCGGCGAACACGTCGGCGATCTCGGCGGGGGTCTTGCCCGTGCCGCGCCGGATCAGGTCGTAGGCCTCGGCGATGAGCTGCATGTCGGCGTACTCGATGCCGTTGTGCACCATCTTCACGAAGTGGCCCGCACCGTCGTGGCCGATGTGCGTGACGCACGGCTCGCCCTCGGCGACCGCGGCGATCGACTCGAGGATCGGCCCGAGCGTGACCCACGACTCGTCCGATCCGCCCGGCATGATCGACGGACCGTTGAGGGCGCCCTCCTCGCCGCCGGAGATGCCGGCGCCGACGAAGTTGATGCCGGTCTCGCGCACCGCCCGCTCGCGGCGGATCGTGTCGGGGAAGTACGCGTTCCCGCCGTCGACGATGATGTCGCCCGGCTCGAACACCTTCACGAGCTCGTCGATGACCGCGTCCGTCCCGCGGCCGGCCTTGACCATGATGATCGCCGTGCGCGGCTTCGACAGGGTCGCGGCGAACTCCTCGTAGGAGAACGCCGGCAGGAAGCCCGCCTCGGGGTGCTCCGACACGAGGGCGTCGGTCTTCTCCCGGCTCCGGTTGTACACGGCGACGGTGTTCCCGTCGCGGCTGGCAAGGTTGCGGGCCAGGTTCGACCCCATCACGGCAAGTCCGACGACTCCGATATTCGCACTCATGCCCCCAAGGCTAATGGCATCCGGGGGCGCCGAGCGCACCGGGTGACAGGGTGCCGCTCGGCCCCGGATTCTGTCGAGCGGCTTCGTCGGGTACGATGGGGGAGACCTCGGCGAGGGACGATCGTGCGCGTGCGCGCGGCGTCCGTGATCGACGCGGCGAAGCGGGCTCTCCGGCCCTCCTCGCGCGTCGCGTTCGAGTCGAGGCACACACCGCAGACCACCGCGACGGGAGCATCGTCGCGAGTACGAGGAGAACCATGGCTGACAACATCACCCTCGCGGCATCCGTCCGCACCGAGTTCGGCAAGGGCTTCGCCCGCCGCCTGCGCGCCGCGGGTCAGATCCCCGCCGTCGTCTACGGGCACGGCAAGGACCCCGTCCACGTCGCGCTCCCCGGTCACGAGACCGGCCTCATCGTCCGTCGCGCGAACGCACTGATCGAGCTCGACATCGAGGGGCGCAACGAGCTCGTGCTCGTCAAGGACATCCAGCGCGACCCGGTCCGTCAGATCATCGAGCACATGGACCTCGTCATCGTCAAGCGCGGCGAGAAGATGCAGGTGGCGGTCCCGTACCTCACCGAGGGCGAGACCTTCCCCGGCACGATCCACACGCTGGCCGCGTCGTCGATCACGGTCGAGGCCGAGGCGACCCAGATCCCGGAGCACATCGTCATCGACGTCGAGGGCCTCGAGGACGGCACGCTGATCCACGCCGGCGACATCACGCTCCCCAAGGGCGTCGAGCTCGCCGAGGACCCGGAGCTGCTGCTCGTGTCGGTGGAGACGCCGCGCATCGAGCAGGAGCTCGAGGAGATCGAGGCGGAGGCCGAGGAGGCCGCAGCCGAGGGCGAGGAGAGCGCCGAGGGCGGCGACGACGCGTCGTCCGAGGAGGGCTCCGAGGAGTCCGACGAGTAGGACGTCCTGCTGCGGCGAGGGGTGCGATGATGAATGACCATCGCACCCCTCGCTCGTCTCCGAAGGGAACCGGATGGCCGACACCTGGCTGATCGTGGGGCTCGGGAACCCCGGCCCGCGCTACGAGCTGACCCGGCACAACGTCGGACAGCTCGTGATCGATGAGCTCGCCGATCGCCGCGGCGAGCGGCTGGCGGCGCACAAGGCGAACGCCCGCGTGGCCGAGACCTGGGTGCGTCCCGGTGGAGCGAAGCTCGTGCTCGCGAAGCCGAACTCGTTCATGAACGTCTCCGGTGGTCCCGTCTCCTCGCTCGCGCGGTTCTAC
The DNA here is from genome assembly GCA_052092505.1 of Microbacterium sp. Classification (GTDB taxonomy): domain Bacteria; phylum Actinomycetota; class Actinomycetes; order Actinomycetales; family Microbacteriaceae; genus Microbacterium. The sequence continues at coordinate 3,297 of JBQDDT010000166.1, forward strand.
TCGGTGCCTCCGGAGCGCGTCGTCGTCATCCACGACGAGCTCGACATCCCCTTCGACGCGCTCAAGCTCAAATCCGGCGGCGGCCACGGCGGCCACAACGGGGTCCGCGACGTGGCGAAGGCGCTCGGAACGGCGGACTTCGTCCGCGTGCGCGTCGGCGTCGGAAGGCCGCCGGGACGGCAGGACCCGGCCGACTGGGTGCTCTCGCCGTTCTCCTCCGGGGAGCGGAAGGCGCTCGGCACGGTGCTCGCCGAGGCCGCCGACGCCGTGGAGCTCGTCGTCGAGGACGGGCTGACCGCGGCGCAGCAGCGGGCCCACGCACCGCGCCCCTGACAGAAGATGACGCCGGCGGTCAGAGGGATCCGACCACCGGCGTCTTCTCGACGTGCTGGCGTCAGCTGGTCATCATCGACGGGTCGAGCGCCGCGAGGAACGTCGTGGCGTAGACGATGATGACGGGGATCACGCCGAGCACCGAGATGACGATCGCGGCGATGCCCCAGCCGCGCCCGCGGTTGAGGACGGTCGCGATGATGCCCTGGATGAGCCCCCACAGGCCGAGGAGGCCGTAGAGCCCGAAGCCGAGCCCGATGCCCATCATGTACCCGACGAACGACGAGTCCTCGAGGACGTAGCTGGTGTCCTCCATCGCCTTCTGGGACTCGGTGCTGATGAAGTCTCCCAGCATGGTCCCGGAGATGCCCACGATCACCGCGCCGGCCACGGTTCCGACGATGGCGGCGATGGCGGCGATGACGCCGAGGGTCGCTGGTCCCTTCGGGCGCGGCGTGCGCGGCGGGGGATAAGCCGCCTGTCCGGGGTACCCCGGCTGGGGCTGCGGCGGCTGCTGCTGCGGCTGTGCGCCAGGGTAGGCGGGACCGGGGTTGCCCGGGTAGCTGTTCTGCCCCTGCGGGTTCTGCTCCGGAGGGTACGGAGGAGGAGTCGACATGGCCCTGTCCTTTTCTGCTGTCGCGGATGCTCTGGTCACAAAGCTACGGGATATCGGCGGATCCGGTGTGGATTCCGGCGGTTCGGCCCGCTCGCGAGTCAGGCTCCGCCCGCGAGCGCGGCGAGCAGGAGCGCCCCGCTGACGATCACGATGAGCGCGGGCGCCAGCGCGGCGACGACGACGGCCCAGACCCCGCCCGTGCGGCCGCGGCCGGTGCGGATCGCGACGATCCCCTGGACGAGGGCCCACAGGCCGAGCACCGTCCCCGTCCAGAAGCCGGCCTCGCCGAAGATCACGCTCGAGCGGACAGGGGAGAGGGCGGCCCAGTCCCATGCCCCGCCGGCGTCGGCGATCGCCTGTCCGCAGACCCAGGCGGCGAGAGCGACGGGCACGGAGGCGATGACGAACGCCCCGATCGCGAGGACGCAGGCGATGCGCCCGAGTCGGGGCGTCCTCACGGGACTCGGCGGCTCGACGACGGCGGCGTAGCGCGGATCGGACGGCGCACGGTACGGCGCGGCGTACGACGGCGCCCGCCCTGGTCCCCCCGTGTCGGTCATGCCCCCATCGTAGGCAGATGGGCCCGCGTCGTCTGCGGGGCCGGCCGGTGCGGGCATGTCGGCGGCCCCGCGTAGACTCGTCCGGTGACAGTTCACGGGATCGACCGCGCCCTGGAACGCTCCGAGACCTTCCGCGACGCTCTGTCCGCGTCGGCCGTCGATGCCGACCTCTCGTGCGTCCCCGGTCTGGACGCCCCGCTCCTCGCCGCGATGCTCGAGCGCCGCCGCGAGGCGGGCCACCCGCCGGCCCTGCTGGCGATCGCCCCGACCGGGCGCCGCGCCGACGCCCTCGGGGAGGCGCTGGCCTCGCTGCTCCCGTCGGCGCGCGTGCTCGCGTTCCCCGCGTGGGAGACGCTCCCGCACGAGCGGCTGAGCCCGAGCGCCGAGACGGTGGGCCGTCGGCTCAGCGTCCTGAGGTCCCTCGCACGGTGGGACGGCGAGGAGCCGGTCGTCGTGGTCGCCTCCGTGCGCGCCGCGGTGCAGCCGATCGCGCCGGGCCTCGGCGAGACCGAGCCGATCGTGCTGAGGACGGGCGAGAGGGCCCTCGATCTCGACGAGCTGGTCGCGAGCCTCGTGGAGCGCGCCTACTCGCGCGTCGACATGGTCTCGCGCCGCGGCGAGTTCGCCGTGCGCGGCGGGATCGTCGACGTGTTCCCCCCGGTCGCCGACCACCCGTTCCGCATCGAGCTGTTCGGCGACGAGGTCGACCAGATCCGCGCCTTCTCCGTCGCGGATCAGCGCTCCCTCCCCGGCGACGTCGACGTCGTCGAGCTCGTGCCGAGCCGGGAGCTGCTCCTGACGGGCGGCGTGCGCGAGCGCGCCGCGGCGCTCCAGGAGAGGATGCCGGGGATCGCGCAGATGCTCGAGAAGATGGCCCAGGGCATCCCCGTGGAGGGGATGGAGTCCCTGAGTCCGGCCGTGGCGGGTCCGCTCGTGTCCCTCCCGTCGTACCTCCCCTCGGGAGCTGCCGTCGCCCTGGTCGACCCCGA
>JBQDDT010000167.1:0-5740 GCA_052092505.1 Microbacterium sp.
ACAGGGGCTCGTCGCCGACGAGGATCCGCGGCCGGTGGACGATCGCCCGCGCGAGCGCGATCCGCTGCCGCTGGCCGCCGGAGAACTCGTGCGGGAAGCGATCGGCCGCGTCGGCGTCCAGGCCGACCTCGGCGAGCACGGCGCGCACGCGGGAGCGGCGCGCGTCTGGGCCGTCCCCCGCATCGCCGCCGAGCGCCCACAGCGGCTCGCCGACGATGCGGCCGACGCTCATGCGCGGGTCGAGGGAGCCGTAGGGGTCCTGGAACACGACGCCGGAGAGGCGGCGCAGCCAGCGCAGCGAGCGCGCGGAGGCGCGCGCGTCGACCGCGAGACCGTCGACCTCGACCGAGCCCATCGTCGGGCGATCGAGGCCGAGGAGGAGACGGACGAGCGTCGACTTGCCCGACCCGGACTCGCCGATGACGCCGACGGCCTCGCCCGCGGCGACGTCGAGGTCGGTCGGGTGCAGCGCGACGGTCTGCGTTCCCCGTGGCCCACGATGGACGCGGGAGAGCCCGCTGGCGCGGAGGATCGGCTCGGTCATGTCGCTCCTCCCACCCCGGTGTCCTCCGGCCCGGAGCCCCGCCAGAGGGTGGCCGTCGCATCGCGGAGGAGGCCCTGGGTGACCGGATGGCGCGGCGCGGACAGCAGCTCGGCGACGGGCGCCTCCTCGACCGCGCGCCCGCGCTCCAGCACGATCCCGTGCGTGGCGACCTGCGAGAGCACGGCGAGGTCGTGGGTGATGAACAGCAGCGACATCCCCTCCTCCGCGACGAGGCCGAGGAGGAGGTCGAGGATGCCGGCCTGGATCGTGACGTCCAGGGCCGTGGTCGGCTCGTCGGCGATGAGCAGGCGAGGGCGGGCGGCCAGGGCCGCGGCGATGGCCGCCCGCTGGCGCTGCCCGCCGGAGACCTGGTGAGGGTAGCGGCGGACGATCCGCTCCGGCTCGGGGAGCCGCACGCGCTCGGCGGCCTCCACGGCGATCCGCCGGGCATCGGCGCGCGAGGCGCCGCGATGCAGCCGGGCCGACTCGGCGATCTGGCGCCCGAGCGTCCTGATCGGGTTGAGCGCCGTCTGCGGCTCCTGGAACACCATCGCGAGCTCGTCGCCGCGCAGGCGCGCTAGCTCGCGGTCGGGCATCCCGATGAGCTCCGTGCCGTCCCAGGCGATCGATCCCGTGGCCTCGGCGCCGTCGGGGAGGAGACCGAGGATCGCCAGCGCCGTCATCGACTTCCCCGACCCCGATTCGCCGATGAGGCCGACGCGCGCTCCGTCCGGCACGTCGAACGAGATGCCGTCGACGACCGTGTCGCCGCCGACGGCGATCCGCAGGTCCCGCACGGCGAGGCTCATGCGACGACCCCCTGTCCGTCGTGCGGGATCCGCCGCGGCCCGCTCGCGTGCAGGGTCGGATCGGTGGCATCCCGCAGCGCGTCGCCCAGGAGGTTGAACGCGAGCGCCGCGACCGCGATCGCGAGCCCCGGCCAGACGACCGACAGCGGATGCACCGCGATGTAGCGCTGCAGCTCGGACAGGAGGAGTCCCCAGGACGGCTCCGTCGGCGCGGCGCCGAACCCGAGGTACGACAGGCCGGCCTCCGCGAGCACGGCGACGGCCATGCCCCACGAGAGCTGCACGATGAAGATCGGGGCGACGTTCGGCAGGAGGTGCCGCCGGAGGATCTGCTGCGGCGTGAGCCCCGAGGCGCGGGCGGCGAGCACGAAGTCGCCGCCCTGGATGCGCCGCAGCTCCGGGCGCGTGATCCTGGCGATGTTCACGCCGAAGCCCAGGCCCACGGCCCATACGACGACCCAGATCGATCCGCCCCACACGGCCGAGATCATCATGGCGATGATGAGGACGGGAAAGGCGACGAGGATGTCGATCGCGACGGCGACCGCTTCGCGCACCCACCGCGGGGTGAGGGCGCCGAGGCAGGCGAGGGCGATGCCGAACACGGTGGCGATCGCACCGGCGCCGACCGCGACGGCGAGCGTCGTGCGCGCGCCGACGAGGAGGAGGCTGAGGATGTCCCTTCCGGTGTTGTCGGTGCCGAGCAGGTGCGGCCAGCTCGGCCCGGCCCACCGGGCGGACGTGTCGATCGAGACCGGGTCGAACGGCGTCCACCACAGGGACACGACGGCGCACACGACGAGCACGGCGGTGGCGACGAGCCCGAAGCGGCCGGCCGGGATGCGCCACAGGCGCGTGAGGGTCCTCATGCCGTCTCCCTCTGGCGCGGGTCGATCGCGTGGTGGACGAGGTCGACGACGAAGCCGATCACGAGGACGAACCCGGTGAGGACGAGCAGCTCGCCCTGCACCTTCTCGAGGTCGCGCACCCCGACGTCCGACACCAGCATCCGCCCGATCCCCGGCAGCGTGAACACCTGCTCGATCACGACGGCGCCGACGACGATCCCGGCGATCTGCAGCCCCAGGACGGTGATGACCGACAGGCCGACGCTCGGCAGCCCGTGGCGCAGCAGCGCCTGGGTCCTGGTCATACCCCGCGCCGCCGCCGTGCGGACGAAGTCCTGGCCGGCGGCCTGCAGCGTCGCGCTGCGGACGAAGCGCAGCAGCATCGCGCCCTCGACGACGCCGATCGTCAGCGCCGGCAGGATGAGCGACTGCAGCGCGAGCCAGGGGGTCGACCAGCCGGTGCGGACGGGGAAGCCCTGTGCTGGCAGCCAGCCGAGCCCGACCGCGAAGACGACGACGAGCATCATCCCGGCCCACACGACGGGGACCGCCGCGAGAGCCTGAGCGGCGAACCCGATCGCCTGGCCGTCCCACCGGCGGCGGCGCACGGCGGCGAGCACGCCGAAGGGCAGGGCGATCGCCAGCGCGATCGCGAGGGAGAGGACGCCGAGCGGCACGGTCACGGCCGCCTTCTCGATCAGCTCGCTCGCCACGGGCGTCCCCGTGAGCTGGGAGGAGCCGAGGTCGCCGCGGATGACCCCGCCGAGCCAATCCGCGTACTGCACGGGCAGGGGTCGGTCGAGTCCCAGATCCTCGCGGATCCGCGCGACCTGCTCCGCCGTCCCCTTCGTGCCGGCGATGAGCTGGGCGACGTCGCCGGGGAGCACGCGCAGCGCGAGGAAGATGATCGCGCTCGCGACCAGAAGGCCCAGCGCCAGCAGCGCGAGGCGCGTGAGCACGTAGCGGATCATGCGAACGGTGGGCGCCGGATCATCCGTCGGCGAGCGTCACTCCGGCAAGCGGCAGTCGAGCGTTCAGCGAGTCCGTCGGGAAGCCCGCGACGCCTGGCCCGATCGCCGAGATCTGCTCGGCTGTGTACAGCCAGTCGGCCGCGTGGTCCTCCGACACCGTCCGCGCCGCCTCGGCCAGGAGGACGTGCGACTCCTCGGCGTTGGTCGTCGTCATCGCCTGGGCGTAGAGCTCGCGCACCGTCTCGTTGTCGTAGTGGAAGTAGTAGTCGGAGTTCGTCCAGTTGACGAGATCGCGCGGTTCGACGTGGTTCACCATGCTCAGCTCGTAGTCGCCGTTGGTGTACACGTCGTTGAGCCAGGTCGAGAACTCGACGGAGTCGACCGTCAGATCCACGCCGACGTCCTTGAAGGCCGAGACGAGGAAGGTCGAGATCGTCGTCTCGTAGTGGTTCGGGATGGTGAGGGTCAGGGAGAGGTCCTCCTGCCCGGCCTCCGCGAGCAGCTCCTTCGCGCGATCCGGGTCGTAGGGGGCGATGTCCGAGAGATTCTCGTATCCGGGGTCGAGCTCGGGGACGGGACCGTACTGGGTGACGCCGGCGCCGATCGTCTCGACGAGGGCATCGTGGTCGATCGCCAGCCGGAGCGCCTCGCGCACCCGCACGTCGTCCAGCGGCGCCGCGGTGTTGTTGAATCCGAGGAGGTACTTGTCCGTCGTGCGGCCGTACTCGAGCTCGAAGCCGTTCACGCCGTCGAGCTGGGAGACGAGATCGGGCTGGACGGGGGTGAGCACGTCGAGCGAGCCGTCGAGCGCCGCGTTGACGCCGGAGGAGAAGTCGGGGATGTAGGAGGCGACGACCTCCGCGACGCCGGCCGGCTCGCCCCAGTAGTCGTCGAAGCGCGTCAGCGTGAGGCTGTCGCCCTGCTCCCACGAATCGAGGGAGAACGGGCCGGTGCCGTTCGCGTCGGTCTTGAGGTCGGTCTCGTCGCCTTCGTCGAACACGAGTCCGGCCGGGGTGGTCAGGGTGAACAGGAAGTTCTGGTTCGGCTCGCTGAGCGTGATCGTCACGCCGTCCGCCGTCTCGGCGATGTCCGCGACGTCGGCCATCTCGTCGTGCCCCTGGAGGGCCTCGTCGTCGACCACGGCCTGCAGCGACGAGACGACGTCGGACGCCGTCAGCTCGCCGCCGTCGTGGAACGTGACGCCGTCGGAGAGCACGAAGGAGTAGGTCAGGCCGTCGTCCGAGACCTCGTAGTCCGTGGCGAGCGCCGGCTGGATCTCGCCGTCCGGCGTGCGGGTGACGAGCCCCTGGTAGACGTTGTCGACGAGGATCTGCTCGAGCGCGGCGCCCGAGGTGCGCCGGATGTCGAGGTTCTGAGGCTCGAGCACGAGGCCGACGCGCAGCGTCGCGTCGGGGTTCGCGTCGGCCGGCGGGGCCGGCTCGTCCCCGCCGCCGGTGCACGAGGCCAGGGCCAGCGCGCCGGCGGCGATCCCGGCGGCCAGGAGCAGGCGGCGCGTCCTGCCGCGCGACGGGGACGTGGTCATGGGGTGCCTTTCGCGGAGGGCGTGGGGGAGAGAGCGGAGATCAGCTCGGCGAGCGCCGCCGGCGCGACCTCCTGGACGTTGTGCGGGGAGTCGAGCTCGACGACGTCGGCGCGGGGGAGGCGCGCGCGGAACGTCGCGAGCGCGTCCTCGTCGACGAAGCCGCTCGTCCCGCGGACGAGGGTCACGGGTGCGCTCGTCGCCTCGAGGTCGCGCCAGCCGCGCGACGGATCGGCCGGCCCTCCCGTGAAGGCGGTGCCGGCGAGGTGCGCGAAGTGGTGCTTCCACTCGACGACTCCGTCCTCGCGCACGCGCGAGTTCAGATGCACGCCGCGTCTCGCCTGCTCCCTGGACCCGCCGAGCCCGAAGGAGACGGCGTAGTCGACGAGCTCCTCGCGCGAGGAGAACTCCCGTCGCTCGTAGAAGCGGCGGAGGAGGTCGGGGCCGCCCTGGCCGATCGACGGCGTGATGTCGACCAGCACGAGGCGGGAGACGAGGTCGGGCCGGGAGGCGGCGACGGCCGCCGCGGTCAGCCCGCCGAGGGACTGGCCGACGAGGACGACCGGCGCCTCCGCCCCCTCCTCGATGAGCCGGACGACGTCGGGCGCGAGCGTGGTGGGGGAGTAGTCGGCGTCGTCCCGCCATGAGGAGTCGCCGTGGCCCGGCAGGTCGATCGCGAGCACGGGGGCGCCGAGGGCGACGGCCGTCGCGTCCCACGTGTGGGCGTTCAGGCCGGCACCGTGGAGGAGGACGGCGCGCGCAGCCGTGTCGCCGTACGCGATCGCGCTGAGCGTGCGGCCGTCCGGCGCGCTCGCGTCGAGGCGTCGCCCGCGGGGCTCGGCGGCGCCGATGGCCGCGGCCTGGGCGGGGAGGAATGCGAACTCGTCAGGATCGTGCGTCGCCGAAGGGCCGCCGGAGACGGTGGGGAGGGAGTCGTCCGCTGCCACGACGCTCCTATCGTGAGGAGGGGACGAACCGGTGTCCTGACCTGCTCCATGGAGAGGCCCGCGGCCGATCATCAGGAAATC
>JBQDDT010000168.1:0-5685 GCA_052092505.1 Microbacterium sp.
CAGTCGATCCGCAACTATCTCGAGAACTTCGGCCACACCGAGGGGTGGATCGCCGCGGATGGCGGCGCCACCTACGCCAAGGGCGACGACGGCGCGGTGTTCCCCGCCGCCGGGGGCACGGTCGATCCCGCGGCGGGGACGGCATCGCTCGCGTTCGACGGCAGCCTCGAGATGTTCGGCTTCGGCGAGGACTGGCTCTACTTCGAGGACGTCCGGATCGAGATCGACGGCTCGGAGGCCGAGGTCGTCGTGGACCTCATCGAGAGCTACAACGTCAAGGAGCCGGTCGAGGACTTCGTCCTGGCGACGTACCCGATCGGCGAGGGCGACCTCGTCATCGAGGACGACGCCCTGGAGCTGACGACCGAGGAGGGCGCGTTCACCGAGGCGGCGTGGCGGGACCACCTGCCGAGCTACGGCGGTCCCACCTACGGTCCCCCGACCGACTTCACCGATCCGCTCGTGCTCTCGCTGTCGTTCGGCGACGGCGGATCCGATGAGCCCGGCGACGACGAGGAGCAGCCGGGCGACGACGACGGCGACGGCGCGGACGACGACGGGGCCGGCGAGGCCGACGGCCCTTACGGGACGAGCACCGGCAGCCCGCTCACCGGCACCACCGCGTACATGACGGTCACCCCGGGGTACGCGCTGGACGCCGACGGCGCGACGACCGTCACGGTCGAGGGCTTCGGGTACGACCCCGGCCCGGAGGCCGCGCCCGGCACCGGCTCCGGCGGGATCTACGTCGGCCTCGGCACGATGAAGAACCCCGGCACCGAGGAGTGGCGCCGCAGCAACGGCGGGTCGAGCGGGCCGGTCGGACAGGCCGACTACACCTACGGGGTCCCGCGGTTCGTCGGCAACCAGAACTCGGCGGACGCCGACGTGGCCGACGCCGTGATGGACTCCGAGGGCCACTGGTCGTTCGACATCGAGATCCCGGCCAGCGAGATCCCGAGCTTCTTCGGCGACACGATCGACTGCGTCGAGAACGGCTGCGGCTTCTTCAGCTTCGGGGCGCACGGGTCGGTCAACGCGGCCAACGAGGCGTTCACCCCCGTCTTCTTCCTGGGGCAGGACGACAGCGACTGGCCGGACCCCGGCGGGGACGACGCCACGCCCGTCCCTCCGGTGACGCCGGACAAGCCGACGGGCGCGCCGAGCGCGCTGCCCGCGCAGAGCTCCCTCACCGCGGCGAACCGCGGCGACGTCGACGTCGTGTCGGTCTCGGGCGGCGAGGCCACGGTCTTCGCCGGGGCCGGCGCCGTGAACACCTGGGTGGCCTCGGTGGCGTACTCCGACCCGCAGTTCGTCGACTGGCACCTCGTGCCGGCCAACGGCCGCATCCGCGTCGACCTTCCGGGCGGACTCGACGCGGGCGACCACCGCCTCGCGCTGCTCTCGGCGGACGAGGAGCTCGTCGGCTGGGACTCCTTCACCCTCTCGGCGGCCTCCGGGGGAGGCGCCGACGCGGACAAGGGCGAGCCCTACGGGTCGAGCACCGGCGAGAACCCGTACACCGGCGCGACGATGACGGTGACCCCCGCGTGGTCGCTCGCGGACTCCGGGCAGGTCGTGAACCTCACCGGCACGGGCTACGCCACGGATCTCGACGGCAGCAACGAGGGCGGGGCCTACGTCCTGTTCGGCTGGATCGATCCGGAGGCGGGAGACGACTGGGGGCCTGGACCCGACGACCGCAAGGAGTCGCTCGGCCAGAGCGGCATCACCTACACGTACGCGCCGGACGGCGAGGTCGCCGGCACGTTCCAGACGATGGTGAACTACCCGGGCAACACCACGGGCCCCGGCCTGCCCTTCATCCAGGAGGACGGATCGTGGGAGATCGAGGAGTTCCCGATCCAGTCGTCGCGCTTCGAGAGCGTGCACGGCACGCAGATCGACTGCTACGTGCAGCAGTGCGGCGTCCTCACGATCGGCGCGCACGGCAAGGCGAACTCGGGCGTCGAGGTGTTCACCCCCGTGTACTTCACGGACGAGCGCCCCTCCAACGAGCCGCCGGCGAACGCCGGAGGCGACACCGGGATCGTCAGCAACCCGAACATGACGGGCGGCGCCGGCGACGGCGCGTCGGACGCCGCGACCGCGGGGTCCGGCCTCTCGGCCGCGACCGGCCAGGACGGCCTCGCGCCGGCCGCCGAGGGGCGCACGCTCATCATCGCGGGCATCCTGCTCGTCAGCCTCGGGGCCTTCATCGGCGCCGCGCGCATCGCCCGCACCCGGCGCCTGGTCGCCGCACCCATCCGTCCCGTTCCCTGACGGGTCAGCCGAGCGCACCCGCGCTCACGACAACCAAGAGGAAGCAATGACAACACGATCGATCACATGGCGCGCCGGGGGTCGCGGACTGCGCACCGCCGCGGCCCTGGGCGTCACCGCCGCGGTGTGCGCCGGTGCCCTGGCGTCGGCGCCCGCGTTCGCCGCTCCCGGCGGCTCGAGCACGGGGGAGGGCGTGAACCATCCCGATCTCACCCCGACGCTCACCGTCACGCCCGGCCAGGATCTGACCCCGGAGGGCGACACGGTCCTCACGCTCACGGGCGAGGGCTACGGCACGACGAACGACTTCGGCGCGAACTTCGGCGGCGCCTACCTCCTGTTCGGCGTCGTGAGCCTGAAGGACGCCGACGACCCCGGCAGCTGGGCACCCACCAAGCGGGGCGTGAGCGGCGTCAACTACGACTACGCCGCGGGGGCGGGCGTCTACCAGTCGCTCATCAACTACCCGGGCAACGAGACCGAGCCCGGGCTCGACTTCATGGACGCCGACGGGAACTGGGAGACCACCCTCACGATCCCCGGCGCCCAGTTCACGTCGCAGGCAGGCAACGAGATCGACTGCCTCGACGCCGAGACCATCTGCGGCGTCATCACCTTCGGTGCGCACGGCCAGCAGAGCAAGGGCACCGAGGTCTTCACCCCGGTGACCTTCGCGGAGGAGGAGCCGGACGCGGTCGCCCCGGCCTTCACGACGCAGCCGGAGGACGTCACGGTCGACGAGGGTGCGGATGCCGCGTTCTCCGTCGCCGTGTCCGGCGAACCGGAGCCGACGCTGCAGTGGCAGACGCGCACCGACGCCGACGGCGAGTGGAAGGACGTGGCGGATGCCACCTCCTCCGAGCTCGCGGTCGAGGCCGTCGCCGCGGAGGACGACGGCAGCCAGTACCGCGCGCTCGCGAGCAACGACGCGGCCGATGACGTCGCCTCGGATGCCGCGACCCTCTCGGTCACGGCGGCCGCCGGCCCGGAGTACCCGGACGGTGCAGCGGTGGGCACGCCGCTGGAGGGCACGGACGCGCACATCGCGGTGACCCCCGGCGAGGAGCTCGACGGCTCCGGCGCGGTCGAGCTCACCCTGAACGGCTACGGCTTCGACCCCGGCCCCGCGGTGGAGGCCGGCACCGGATCCGGTGGCGTCTACGTCGGCTTCGGCACGAAGGCCGACCCCGACAGCGCCGAGGAGTGGCGCCGCAGCAAGGGCGGATCGAGCGGCCCCGTCGGCCAGGCCGACTACACGTACGGCGCCCCGATCTTCGTCGCCAATCAGGGCACGGGCGACGCGGAGGTCGCGGACGGCGTCATGGCCGCCGACGGCACGTGGACCGCGACCCTCACGATCCCCGGCAGCTCGATTCCGAGCTTCTTCGGCGACACGATCGACTGCCTCGAGCACGCCTGCGGCGTGTTCAGCTTCGGCGCGCACGGCATGGTGAGCGCGGCCAACGAGGCCTACACCGCCGTGTCGTTCGCCGAGCCGGTCGTTCCCGCCGTCGAGACGACGACCACCCTCGCCCCGCAGGACACGAGCACGGGGCCGGCGATCGTGGGCGACGAGGTCGAGCTGACGGCGACCGTCCAGCCGGCCGACGCGACGGGCGCCGTGGAGTTCTTCCGCGGCGAGACGAGCATCGGCACGGGTGAGGTCGTCGACGGAGCGGCCAGCGTGACCACGGCGGACGTCGCCGGCGGCGCGCAGCAGCTCTCCGCGGCGTTCGTGCCAGAGGACGAGGCGGCCTTCGAGCCGTCGCAGTCCGCGGAGCGCACCTACCGGTTCGTCGACCTCGAGCCCGCCGTCGGCACGATCGAGGTCGGTGAGGCCGTCGAGCAGATCCAGGACGCGACGCTCGGATGGAGCATCGCGAACTTCATCAGCTTCGGCTCCGGCCCAGGCAAGTCGGTCGTCTCCGGCGACGTCGCGCTGGAGGAGCTCCCCGCCGATCCGACCGTCGATGACCGCGCGAACCGCGAGTTCGTCTTCTCCGGCGGCGAGGGCGTCGTCGACGCGGCCGGCAGCAGCTCCGTCGCATACACGGGCGAGGTCGAGGTCTCGAGCGGCACGGCCAACCAGTGGACGTTCGCCGACCCCGAGGTGTTCCGCGACGCGGAGGGCGACGGATACATCACGGCCGACGTCACCGCGGCGTTCCTCGGATCGCTGCTGGGGGTCGAGGACGACATCCGAGGCCCGGAGCGCGTGGTCGTGTCGACGTTCACAGGCGCGGAGACCGGCGTCGAGGACGGCGTGACCTCGTTCCAGGTCGCCCCGACCTTCGAGGACCAGTTCGCCGCCGGCACGTGGGCGGCCGACTACACGGGCGGCACGTTCTCCAACCAGACGCTCGCGATGATCAACGACTCGGTGCGCCTCTTCTTCCTGCAGACGGGCTCCGGCTCCGACGTGACGAAGGCAGGGCGCGACATCTCCGTGTCGTACACGGCCGGCACGGCTCCGACGATCACGGGGCAGCCGTCCGACCTCGAGGCCACCGAGGGCGACGACGTGTCGTTCGCGGTCGAGGCCGCGGGCGCTCCGGAGCCGACGGTCCAGTGGCAGAGCGAGGCGGGCGACGAGTGGGCCGACATCGACGGCGCCACCGGCGCCGAGCTGGCGCTCTCGGATGTCACGGTCGAGGCACACGGCACGCAGTACCGCGCGGTCGTGTCCAACGCGTTCGGCGAGGTCGCGAGCGACGAGGCGGCGCTGAGCGTCGCCCCGGTCGAGCCGACCGACGAGCCGGAGGCGCCGGCGATCGACGGCGAGGAGACCGGCGGCTTCGAGCTCGTCGGGATCGACGGCCGCGAGGTCACGGTCGCCGTCCCCGACGCCTACGAGAACACGTGGCTGGGCGCGCACCTGCACTCCGCCCCGCAGTTCCTCGGATGGTCGCTCGCGCGCGACGGCCGCGTCGTCGTGACGGTCCCGGCCGACGCGTACGGCGCGCACCACCTGTCGTTCGTCTCAACCGACGGCGACCTGCTCGGGACCCTCGCGGTCACGCTGGCCGACGCCCCGAGCGACGGAGGCGACGACGGTGACGGCACGGACGGCGGTTCGGGCGACGGCGGCGAGACCGGCACCGGCTCGGGCGACGACGGGTCCGGTGACTCCGGAACGGCCGGCGGTGGCTCCGGCGATGCCGGGGCCGGCTCGGGCGGCGCCGAGACCGCCGACGCCGGCTCGGACGACACCGGCGCGGGCGACGCCGGCACGGCGGACGCTGGCGCCTCGGCCGACGGGCTGCCGGCGACCGGATCGGAGCTGCCGCTGTTCGCCGGCGGCGCCGGCCTGCTGCTGCTCCTCGCGGGCGCGGCGCTGCTCGCGGCGCGCGCACGCCGGCAGGCGGCGGCACAGTAGGGCACCGCGGTGGGGGGGGGGGGGGC
>JBQDDT010000169.1:0-5606 GCA_052092505.1 Microbacterium sp.
CGCCGGGCGCGATCGCGAAGTCGAGGCCCCGCGCCGCCCACTCGTCGCGGCCGGCATGACGCCAGCCCCAGTCGTGCGCCTCGACGGCGGCACCGCCCCGGCCTGGCCCGCCGCCGCGGGATCCGGCCGTGCTCGCGAGCGCCGATCCGCTCATGCGCGCCGCCCTATGCGGTCGCGCCGCGCCCGACGCGCCGGTCGCGGCCCGAGGCGAAGCGGTCGAGCACGCCCGTCGCCGCGAGCGCCCGCTGGAGCACCCACGAGACGAGCCCGGCGATCACGATCCCGGAGACCACGGCGGAGACGAAGTAGATCGTGCGCGCCTCGAACGCGAGCGCCGCGACCGAGGAGAAGTTCGTGTCGAGGATCGCGACCGACAGGCCGGCGAACAGACCGGACGAGAGGGCGCCGAGCAGTCGCCAGTTCGCGTACGCGAGGATCGCGAAGCCGATCTCGGCCCCGATCCCCTCGATGACGCCCCACAGGAACGTCTCGAAGCCCCACTGCGTGCCGATGGCCATCGAGACGACGGCCGCGACGAGCTCCGTGTAGAAGGCGGCGCCCGGCTTGCGGATGACGAGGCCGCCGAGCACGCCGGCGAACAGCCAGCCGCCGGCGATCAGCCCAGACAGGCCGGGGGTGAACGACAGGATGCTGTCGAACGCGGGCCAGGCGAGGCCCCAGAGCCAGAAGATGACGCCGGAGGCGACGCCGATGACGCTGGCGACGACGATGTCGACGACGCGCCAGGTGCGGCGCGAGGGTGCGGGGGACGTGTTCATTCTCGATTCCTTCCTTCGCCGGCATGACCCGGATCAGGTTCGACGGTCGAAGCGCGCGACGCTTCCTCTCAGCTCGGTGCACCGAGCTCCCGTGGTTGTCCTCCTCAGGATAGGCGATCCGCCGCCTCCGCCGGCTCGAGCTCGGCGGCTCCCACTCAGCGGAGGGGGCGCAGCGCGTCCTCCGGCGCGGGGAACGGCAGCATGAAGTACACCTGAGGGGCCGTCATGTCGCCCCAGTCGTCCTTCTTCACGCGCACCCGGTCGTCGCTCACCTCGGCGATCCGCACGCGCAGCCAGGTGCCGGCCTCGGTGCGCATCTCGTACGGGTCGGCGAGGTAGCCGATCCCGAGCTCGTCGAGCGTCTCCTCGGCCTCGAACCAGTCGACGACCCCCGTGCGCTCGCGCCCGAGCAGATCGATCACGACGAAGCCCTCGTCGCGCGGCTGGATCCACCCCAGCCGCTCTCCGTCCATCCCCCGGCGGTGCTCGATCGCGTCCATCCCCCGATCGTATGGCCGCGGCCGCCGACGATGCGCGCGAATTGCAGGGTTCCCGCAGGTGATCGCGCGCGCGGGGCGGTAGCGTAGGCCCGTGCCCACCGACGACGTCCCCTCCTCCGACGAGACGCCGCGTCCGATCGATCCGTCCGACGACGACGCGCGCTCGCATCAGCCGCTGCGCGCGATGTCGCTCAGCGACCTCGATCCGGACCCGGAGCCCGAGGAGCGGCACCGTCGCCCGACCCGTCGCGAGATCCGAGCGCGGCGCGAGCGGGAGAGGCAAGAGCGCCAGGGAGCCGCACCGGCGGTGCCGGCGGAGGACGCCCCCGTCGAGGCCGAGGAGACGTCCGAGCCGTCGGCCGGAGACGACGGGATCCCCGCCGCGATCCTCGACGCCGAGCCCGCCGAGCCGACACCGGCCGGGGATCAGTCGGCCGACGACGAGACGCGCGAGCTCGCGACCGCCGCCGACGCGGGCGAGGCGACCGTCGCGATGGACGCGGTGCCCGACGAACCGGCCGCCGCGAGCGGAGCCGCGGCCGCCACGCGATCCGACGCCCCCGCCGCGCTCGCCTGGGTGGACCCCGCGCAACTGAACCGCTCCCGCCCCGCCCCCGCTTCAGCCGAGGAGCCGCTCGTGTCCGCACGTCGCCGTCGCGTGGGCCCTGTCCTCGCCCCGATCGTCACGGCGGTGCTGATCGCGGCGGCGTACGTCGTCGCCTGCGCCGTGTGGCCGCTGAACGCCGTCGCCCCGTCCGTCCACGCCGTCGAGGCGGAGGCGCTCGCGGGCCCGGAGCTCTCGATCGACTGGCCCGTCGACGGCGGAGCGGCCGTGGCCGCCGTCGGCGCGGATGACTCGATCCTCTCGTCGTCCGAAGACGTCCACCCGCTCGCGAGCATCACGAAGCTCGCGTCGGTCCTCATGGTCCTCGAGCGCCAGCCGCTCGAGGTCGGCGAGGAGGGGCCGTCGTACGACTTCACCATGGAGGACGAGTACGACCTCTGGGGATACATCTCGCGCGGGGAGTCGCGCCTCGAGGTGCCGGTCGACGGATCCCTCACCCAGTACCAGCTCATGCAGGGCATCCTCGTCGGATCGGCGAACAACTGGGCCAACCGCCTCGTCAACGAGGTGTTCGGCTCGACCGAGGAGTTCGCCGCCGCCGCGCCGACCTGGCTCGAGGAGAACGGCCTCGAGTCGATGACGCTCGTGGAGCCGACCGGCATCGACTGGGACAACACCGCCTCCGCCTCGGACATCGCGCGCCTCGGCGAGATCGCGATGGAGAACCCGGTGATCGCCGAGATCGTGAAGCAGAAGGAGATCGAGCTCCCCGGGCCGGGAACGGTCGAGAACACGAACGACCTGCTCGGCGAGGACGGCATCGTCGGGATCAAGACGGGGACGCTCCTGAACAACTCGAATCTCGTCGTGGCCAAGGAGCTGACCGTCGGGGACGAGACCGCGACGGTCGTCGCGTCGATCCTCGGCCAGCCCGACGACGAGAGCCGCGATCAGGTCGCGCGCTCCCTGCTCGATCAGGCGGGCGCCTCGCTCGAGCCCACCCTCGTGCTGCCGGCCGAGACGACCGTCGCCGAGATCTCGACGGCGTGGGGCGAGTCGGCCGAGGTCGCCACTCCGGAGGACGTCACGCTCATGACGTGGGATGGCGAGACGCCGAAGGTCTCGTCGACGGCAGTCGACGGCGCGATCGGCCAGGGCGCGGGCGATGCCGTCGGCACCCTGACGGTCGAGGCGTCGCTGGCGAGCGCCGAGACCGACGTCGTGCTCACGGATGACATCGAGGGCCCCGACTTCTGGTGGCGGCTGACCCACCCGCTCGCGCTGCTCGGCCTCGCCTGACGCTGACGCCTCACTCGACGACTCGGCCCCGCCGGACGACCCGTTCCGGTGCGACAAACTGCTCCAAAGTCGCGGCGGAAGAGCGCTTTCCCGCACCGGAACGGGTCGTGCCGCCTCAGGGGGCTGCCGGGGCGTCGCCGCCGACGACAGGGATCTCGGAGGTGAGCGCCGCCTCCTCGGCGGCCTCCTCCGCGTCGATGTCGACCGCGGCGTGCTCGAACTGGCTCTGGTAGAGCCGCCAGTACGCGCCGCGGCGGCCGATGAGCTCGTCGTGGTCGCCCTGCTCGACGATCGAGCCGTGCTCCATCACGAGGATCAGGTCGGCGTCGCGGATCGTCGAGAGCCGGTGCGCGATCACGAACGACGTGCGGCCCTCGCGCAGCGCGGCCATCGCCTTCTGCAGGAGCAGCTCGGTGCGGGTGTCGACGGAGCTCGTGACCTCGTCGAGAATGAGCACCTGGGGCCGGCGCAGGAAGGCCCTCGCGATCGTGATGAGCTGGCGCTCGCCAGCCGAGACGTTCGCCGCGTCCTCCTCGAGCATCGTGTCGTACCCGTCGGGGAGCGAGTGCACGAAGCGGTCGACGTAGGTCGCGTCGGCGGCCTCGCGCACCTCGTCGTCGCTCGCGCCCTCGTTGCCGTACCGGATGTTGTCGCGGATCGTCCCCGCGAACAGCCACGGGTCCTGCAGCACCATGCCCGTGCGCGAGCGCAGGTCGGCACGCGTCATCGCGGCGACGTCCTGCCCATCGAGCAGGATCTCGCCCCCGTCGAGCTCGTAGAAGCGCATGAGGAGGTTCACGAGCGTGGTCTTGCCCGCGCCGGTCGGCCCGACGATCGCGACCGTCTGCCCGGGCTCGACGCGGAAGGACAGCCCGTCGATGAGCGGCTGCTCCGGCGTGTACGAGAACGTCACGTCGCGGAACTCGATCACGCCCTCGCCGTCCTCCGGCGCGCTCGGTGCGTCGTCCGCGTCCGGCTCCTGCTCGTCCTGGTCGAGCAGATCGAACACGCGCTCGGCCGACGCCGTTCCCGACTGGATGACGGGGAGCATCCCCCCCAGCTCGGTCAGCGGCTGGGTGAACTGCTGGGAGTACTGCACGAACGCCTGCACGTCGCCGATCCGGATCTGCCCGCTCGCGACCATGACGCCACCCAGCACCGCGATCCCCGCGTACGTGAGGTAGCCGACGAACTGCATCGACGGCATCATCACGCCCGAGAGGAACTGCGCCTTGAACGACGCCTGGTACAGCTCCTCGTTCTCCTCCTGGAACGCATCGGCGACGGCCTTCTCCCTGCCGAACACCTTCACGAGCGCGTGGCCGGAGAACGACTCCTCGACGCGCGAGTTGAGCCGGCCGACCTTGCGCCACTGCATCTGGAACGCCTTCTGCGAGCGCGGTCCGATCACGCCCATGATGATGCCGATCAGCGGGAGCGAGACGAGCGCGACGAGCGCGAGCTGCCACGAGATCGAGAACATCATCCCGACGACGCCGAGGACCATGAGGATCGAGGTGATCGCGCCGGAGAGCGACTGCTGCAGCGTCTGCGTCATGTTGTCGACGTCGTTCGTGACGCGGCTGATCAGCTCGCCGCGCTGCACCTTGTCGAAGTACCGCAGGGGGAGGCGGTTGATCTTCGCCTCGATGTCCTCGCGGAGCCGCCACATCGTGCGCACCATGATGACGTTGATGATGTAGCCCTGCAGCCACTGCAGGAGGGCGCCGACGACGTACACGGCGATCGCCCACATCACGACCGTGCGCAGCGCCTCGAAGTCGACGCCGGCCCCCGGCTGGAAGTTCTGCATGGCGGCGACCATGTTGGCGTAGTCGTGCTGCCCCGCCTGCTCGAGCGCGGCGACGACCTCGCTCTGCGAGAGACCGGCGAACTGCTCGCCGACCATGAGTGACATGACGCCCTCGAAGACGACGTTCGTCGCCTCGCCGAGGATCTTCGGCCCCGCGACGGAGAGGATGACGCCGATCGCCCCCAGCACGGAGGCGAGCGCGAACACCCAGGCATAGGGCTTCAGCAGCCCGAGGAAGCGCCGGAAGCTCGGCCAGAAGTTCTTCGGCTTGCCGCCCATCGCCCCCGGCTCGTCGGCGCCGGCGGCGATCATCGCCTGCTGCGCCTCGCGATCCTCCTCGCTGATGTCGAGGGACCCGGTGGCCGGATGGTTCTCGCTCATGCGCTCGCCTCCGTCGCTCCGAGCTGGGACTCCACGATCTCGCGGTACGTCTCGCTCCGCTCGAGCAGCTCCTCGTGCGTGCCGAGCCCGACGGCGCGGCCGTCGTCGAGCACGAGGATCCGGTCGGCGTCGGTGATCGTCGAGACCCGCTGGGCGACGACGATCTTCGTCACGTCGGGCAGCTCCCGCCACAGGGCCTGCCGCAGCCGCGCATCGGTCGTCAGGTCGAGCGCCGAGAACGAGTCGTCGAAGACGAGCACGTCGGGCCG
>JBQDDT010000170.1:0-5602 GCA_052092505.1 Microbacterium sp.
TCACCTTCGGAGCCATCATCGCCGGCACCGTGTTCGGCTTCGAGTTCCTCGAACTGGCAGTCTTCGGCCTCGCGGCGAACCTCGTCGCGGGGCTCTCGACCGTGATCGTCGGCCGCTGGGACGACCGCTTCGGGCCCAAGGCCGTGATCATCGCCTCGCTGAGCGTGATGATCGTCGCAGGCGCAGCCACCTTCGCGCTGATCGAACAGGGCAAGCTCGTGTTCTGGATCTTCGGCCTCATGCTCACCGCCTGCGTCGGGCCCGCCCAATCCGCGTCGCGGTCGTTCCTCGCCCGCGTCACACCCTCGGGCCACGAGGGCGAGATCTTCGGCCTCTACGCCACCACCGGCCGCGTCACCAGCTGGATGTCCTCCGCCGCGTGGACCATCCTCGTCGTGGCCTTCAGCTCGACGGCGTTCGGCATCCTCGGCATCGTGCTCGTGCTGGCCATCGGCTTGGTGCTCATCCTCCCGATCCGCTCGACGCACGCGGCGACGGACCCGGCAGCCTGAGCCGCGCGGTCCGGGCCGGACGAGTCAGAGCGGCTCGACCGTCGCGGTGCCGGTCGGAGCGGATTCCGACCCGGCGCCGCGGCGGCAGCGCCTGGTGAGGTCGATGACCTCGTCGGCCCACGCGACATCCTCCTGGTCATGGGTGACCCACCCGATCGCGTGCCCCCTCGCGGCCTCCTCCGTCAGGATCGTTCTGATCCCGTCGCGACTGTCGGCGTCGAGACCCGCGCCCGGCTCGTCGAGGAGGAGGACTCCGCCCCTCCCCGCGATGCGCGCGAGCCCTTGCGCGATGAGGGCGCGCTGGCGCTGCCCTCCCGACACCTCGTGGATCGAGCGCTTGGCCAGCCCCGCGATGCCGACCCGCTCGAGCGCGCCGTCGACGGCGCCGCGCCGCTCGTTCCGTGCCCGCCCAAGGGCTTCGCGCCCCCACGTGCCCATCGTCACGACATCGCGCACCGACAGCGGCAGCGTCTCGACGATGGCCGCACGCTGCACGACGAGCGCGATGTCGCCTGAGCGCTCGACGGTTCCGGATCGCGGCGCGCGGGTGCCGGCCATGATCTCGACCAACGTCGATTTCCCCGAACCGTTGGCGCCTACGATCGCGGTGATCGCGCCGGAGCGCAGCTCGGCGTCCACGTTGTGGAGCACGTCGATGCCGTCGTAGGCGAAGCAGATGCCGTTCGCTCGCAATCGGGGTGGGGTCATGCTCCCACTCTAAATGAGAACGATTCTGATTTGCGATACGCTTACGCAGATATGCCGTTCCTCCCCTTCGCCTCCGAGTTCATGGTGCGCGCCCTCGTCGGCGGCGCTCTCGTCGCCGCCGTCTGCGCCATCGTCGGCACCTGGGTCGTCGTGCGCGGCATGGCATTCCTCGGCGAAGCGATCAGCCACGGCATGCTGCCCGGCGTCGCCGTGGCGACTCTGCTCGGCATTCCGCCGTTGTGGGGAGCCGCCGTCAGCGGTGCGGCGATGAGTGCCGCAATCGGCCTGCTGCAGCGCCGCGGCCGGCTCTCGTACGACACCAGCATCGGGCTGCTGTTCGTCGGAATGCTCTCACTCGGGGTCATCATCGTGTCGCACTCGCGCAGCTTCGCCACCGATGCGACCACCATGCTGTTCGGCGACATCCTCGCCGTGACCTGGACCGACGTGCTCATCCTCGCTGTGACGCTCGCCGTCGTGGCGGCCATCGCGATCGCGTTCCACCGCTCCTTCGTCGCCGCCGCGTTCGATCCGCGCATCGCGCACACCCTCGGTCTGCGCCCGCGCCTCGCCCACACGCTGCTCACCGGACTCGTCACGGTTGCGGTCATCGCCTCCTACCAGAGCGTCGGCACCCTGCTCGTGGTCGGAATGCTGCTCGCCCCGGCGGTCGCCGCCGGGCGCTGGACGCGATCCATCCCCACGACCATGGCGCTGGCCGCGGCATTCGGCATCGCCGCCGTCGTGATCGGCCTGACCGTGTCATGGCATGCCGCCACCGCAGCCGGTCCCACGATCGCGTGCACGGCGATCCTTCTCGCCGCCGTCTCCGCACTCGCGTCTGCCGCCGTCCACCGCACGCGGACCAGGAACGCCCGACACACCCCGACCCATCCGGTCGTGCCGGCCCATCTCCCGCACCTGGCAGCGACCACCGCCACTGCCGCACCCCGCACGGAAAGCAATTGATGAAACGCCTCACCCCCCTCATCGCGCCCGCCGCACTCGCGCTCGTCCTCACCGGATGCGCCACCGCAGCCGAGGAGCCCCCGCAGGAGACCGAGTCGGGTCACGGCTCGGTCGCCGGTGCGGAGCAGGTCGCCGAAGCACAGCCTCAGCTCGTCTCGATCGACGAGACCGGCGACGTCGGCCTGCACGACCTGCTCACGGACGAGACGACGCAGCTCGGCCAGATCGCCGCACCCGAGGCGCTCGCCTCCGACGGCCGCTACGCTTTCGCGACGACGGCCGACGGCCTCACCATCGTCGACGGCGGGCGCTGGAGCTGGGATCACGGCGACCACTTCCACTACTACCGCGCCGAACCTGCCCTCCTCGGCACGGTGCCGGGCGCTGGCTCAGCTGCCGTGACGGGAGCGCCGCTGGCGACGGCCGGCGGCACCGGCGTGTTCTTCTCCGGATCGGGCGAGGCCGTGCTGCTCGACAACGAGGCGCTCGGCGACGGCGAGCTCGCTGAGTCCTTCCGGATCGCCACGGGTGCGGCCGACGGCGTCGTCGCCCCCGTCGACACCGGCGCGATCGTCGCCACCACCGACGAGACGTCCGTGTACGACGCCGCAGGCGAGCGGATCGGCGAGTTGGAGTGCGAGGCGCCGTCCGGTGCGATCACGACGCGCGTCGGCACCGTCGTGGGCTGCGCCGACGGCGCGATCCTCGCCACCGGACGCATCGACGCGCTCGAGATCGAACAGATCCCGTACCCGGATGGAGCCGCCGAGCGGGCGATGGAGTTCGACGGCCGCAAGAATCGACCGACAGTGGCCGCACTCTCCGGCGACAACGGCTTCTGGCTGCTCGACACGCGAGCAGGCGCCTGGACGCACGCGTCGGTCGATGCGGCGCTCGTCGAGGTCGTCGCCGCTGACGACGCGGACGGTCACGTCGTCGCCCTCGACACCGACGGCCGCGTGCGCGTGTACGACTCCGAGGGCACCGAGCTGTCGGTCAGCGAGCCGCTTGTCGCAGAAAGCCTCCGCTCCGGCGGCGTCGTCGATCTCGTCGTCGACACGCAGCGCGCCTACCTGTCCGACCCCGCTGACGGCGTGGTGCACGAGATCGACTACGCCGACGGCGCCCGTATCGCCCGCGAACTCACGACCCCCACCACGCCATTCGTCGCAACGGAGCTGGGGCGATGACACTTCCCATCCGACGCACCGCCGTGCTCGCGCTCGTCGGCGCGGCGGCCGCCTCGGCGCTGGTCGGCTGCGCACCGACATCCGGTGACGGCCCGCGCATCGTCGCGACCACGAACATCCTCGGGGACGTCGTCGCGCAGATCGCCGGCGACGAGGCCGAGGTGGCCACCCTGATGAAGCCGAACGCCGACCCGCACTCATTCGAGATCTCCGCGCAGGAGGCCGCCGGGCTCGCCGACGCAGACCTGCTCGTATCGAACGGACTCGGGCTCGAGGAGAACGTCGAGCAGCACCTCGTCACCGCAGCCGATGCCGGCGCCGAGCGCTTCGTGGCCGGCGATCACATCACCGCGCTGAGCTTCTCGTCCGGCGACGGCGCCGGCGACGACCCTCATTTCTGGACGGACCCCGCCAGGATGACCGGCGTCGTCACGGCACTCGGCGACGAGATCGCAGCCCTGCCCGACGTCGACGCCGCAGCGATCGAGGAACGCGCGGCCGCCTACCTCGAAGAGATCGCCGCACTCGAGAACGAGATGACGACGGCTTTCGAGGCGATTCCGGATGGCCGCAGGGCGCTGGTGACCAACCATCACGTCTTCGGCTACCTCGCCGACAGGTTCGACTTCGACACCGTCGGAGCGGTGATCCCGAGCGGCACGACTCTTGCTTCACCGTCGGCCGCAGACCTCGACTCGCTCGCAGCCGCCATCGAGCGCACCGGCGTACCGGCGATCTTCGCGGAGTCGAGCCAGCCCGATCGCCTCGTGCAGGTGCTGGCCGACGAGGTCGACATCGACATCGCGGTCGTCGAACTGTTCTCCGAGTCGCTCACAGAACCGGACGGGCCCGCCCCGACCTACCTCGACATGATGCGCGTCAACACCGACCGCATCGCCCAGGGCCTCACTCGATGAGGCCGCACCTGAAAGGAAACACTCACATGACGACGAACCCACGCTGGCGCGCGGGCGCAACCCTCGCCTCCATCGCGGCCGTCGCGGTGCTCGCCGCTGGCTGCGCGTCCGATGCCGCAGACGACCCCGCGAACGCCTCGGGATCGGGCGGCGCCGCCGCAGACGTTGCGGCAGGCGACCGCCTTGCCGTGTCGATCACCGACAAGGTGCTCGTCCTCGACGCGGACACTCTCGAGGTCGTCGACGAGTTCGACAGCGACGAATTCACCAGGGTGAACCCGGTCGGCGACGGCCGGAACGTGATGGTCACGACAACCGAGGGCTTCCAGGTGCTCGACACCGCGGCACCCGAATTGACGGACACCGTGTTCGAGGCCGACGCCGCCGGGCACGTGGTGCGCCACCACGGCAAGACGATCCTGTTCGCCGATGGCACGGGCGAGACGACGATCCTCGACACCGATGCGCTGGTCGACTCCGAAGGCGCCATGCCGGAGGTCGAGACCTACCAGGCTCCTGACGCCCATCACGGCGTCTCGATCGTGCTGGAGGACGGAACCCTGCTCACCACCGTCGGCGACGACACGGCACGTTCGGGCGCACTCGCCCTCGAGCCGCACGACGACCACTACCACGAGATCGCATCCAGCAACGAGTGCCCCGACGTCCACGGCGAGGGCACGGCGCAGGGCGAGGCGGTCGTCTTCGGATGCGCCGACGGCGCCCTGCTGTACAAGGACGGCGCGTTCTCGAAGTTCGACGCGCCAGACGAGTACGGCCGGATGGGCAACGCGTACGTCTCCGAGACGAGCCCCATCATCGTGGGCGACTACAAGAACGACCCGGATGCCGAGGGCTACTTCCTGAACGACGTCGCGCTGATCGACACCGAGGCGGAGACCTACGAGGTGGTGAACCTCGGCGACGTGGAGTACACCTGGCGCGGAGCCGTGCGCGGCCCGAACGACGACGCATACATCCTCGGCAGCGATGGCGCCATCCACGTGCTCGACCCGAGCACCGGCGAGCTGACCGCTTCCCACCCGGTGATCGACGAGTGGGAGAGCCCCGCCGACTGGCAGGATGAGCACCCCGCCATGACCACCGACGGCGAGACGGCATACGTCGCCGATGTGGCGAACAGCCGCATCGTGTCGGTCGACCTCGCCACCGGCGAGATCCTCACGGAGGGCCCGGCCTTGCCAGCCGCTCCCGGTGAGATCGCGGTGAACCTGGGCTGATCCGGGTCGACGCAGGGCCGCGGGGGGGCGGGGTAAAAACCCGCGCCCCCGGGGTGTGGGAGGGT
>JBQDDT010000171.1:0-5590 GCA_052092505.1 Microbacterium sp.
GCGTCGAGTGCTCGTCCGGCACCTACATCAGGGCGCTCGCCCGCGACCTGGGCGAGCGCCCAGATGTAGGTGCCGGACGCGGTCTCGGCGATCAAGGTCGACGGCCGCCGCGCGTACGAGCGCGTGCGGGCCGGCGAGCGGGTCGAGCTGAAGGCGCGCGAGGTGACGATCGCGCGGTTCGCGCGGCTCGCGACGCGCCGCGCGCCAGGGGCGATCGAGCTCGACGTCCGCGTCGAGTGCTCGTCCGGCACCTACATCAGGGCGCTCGCCCGCGACCTGGGCGACGATCTCGGCGTCGGAGGACACCTCACCGCGCTGCGGCGCACGCGGGTCGGGCCGTTCGACGTCGCCGATGCCGTGGGGCAGGACGACATCGCCGCCTCGGCCGCGACAGCGCCGGCCGAGGTCGCGGTGCGCGCGCTCGGCGGCATCGACGTCACCGCCGACGAGGCGCGCGACCTGCGCCACGGCAAGCGTCTCGCGGGCGCCGCGGCGAGGCTCTCGGGGCGCGTGGCCGCCGCCGTCGATCCGGGCGGGGAGCTCGTCGGCATCGTCGAGGCCCGCGGCGACGACCTCAAGTCCGCCATGAACATGCCGGAGCCCGCATGATCCTGTGGTTCACCGTCCTCCAGATCGTCCTCGCCTGCGCTGCGGGGCTCACGTGCCTCGTGCTCGGCTTCGCCGGACGGGTGCCGAGCGATGTCAGCGTCGGGGCGATGGCCGTCGTCGAGCTCGCGCTGCTCGCCCAGGTCGTCGTGGCGATCGTCGCCCCCTTCTCGGGGAACCCGCCCTCCGGTGACCTCCTCGAGTACTGGATGTACCTCGTCTCCGCCGTGCTCCTGCCGATCGCGGCGGTCGTGTGGGGCTTCGTCGAGCGCGGCCGCTGGAGCACGGTCGTCATGGGCATCGTGGGCCTCGCGCTCGCCGTCATGGTGTGGCGCATGCACGTCATCTGGACGATCCAGATCGCCTGACGCCGCCGGGTCGCCGCGGTGCCCGATCCTCGGCGGCGCCGCATAGAATCGAATCGCTATGACCGAAACCGCGCCAGCTCGCCGCCGCATCGGCGGCATCGGCACCATCCTCGTCTGGGTCTACGGCATCCTCGCGCTCGCCGCGACGGGCCGCTCGGCCTCTCAGATGATCACGCACTTCTCCCAGGCGCCGCTCGCCTACGTGCTGTCCGCCCTCGCGGCCGTCGTGTACATCCTGGCGACCGTCGCGCTCGTCATCTCGCGCAGCCCCGCCTGGTACCGGGTCGCGTGGGTCGCGGTGACGTTCGAGCTCGTCGGGGTGCTCGTCGTCGGAACGCTGAGCATCGCGGCGCCCGATCTCTTCCACGCGGACGACACGGTCTGGTCGCGCTACGGCTCCGGCTACTTCTGGGTCCCGCTGGTGCTGCCGTTCCTCGGGATGTGGTGGCTCGCCGCGCACGCGCCGAAGCGGGCGGAGATCGAGGCAGAGGCGCGGGGATGATCCTGTTCCACGACACGGCCGAGGTCCCGGGAGACTTCGGCGAGTCCATCGTCGCGATCGGAAAGTTCGACGGGGTCCACGCGGGGCACAGGGCGATCATCGATCGGATGATCGTGGCGTCCGCATCGGGCGAGCTGCGCACGGTCGCCGTGACGTTCGACCGCAATCCGCTGGCGGTCCTCGCGCCGGATCGCTGCCCGCGGCCGCTCGTGGGGAACACGCAGAAGGCCGATCTCCTGGCCCGCACTGGGATCGACGCGACCCTGATGCTCCGCTTCGACGAGGCCCTCGCCGCGGAGTCGGCCGACGGCTTCGCACGCCGGGTGCTCGTCGACGCGCTGCGCGCACGCCGGGTGCTCGTGGGGCGCGACTTCCGGTTCGGCCACGGCGGAGAGGGCGACGTCGCGCTGCTGGAGCGGATCGGCGCCGAGCACGGCTTCGTCGTCGACGTGATCGACGACATCGCGAGCACCGGTCTCGACCGGGGTGAGGGGAGGCGGGTGTCGTCGACCTGGATCCGCGAGCTCCTCGAGGTGGGCGACGTCGCGCGGGCGGCCAAGCTGCTGGGGCGCCTCCCCGCCGTCAGCGGCGAGGTCGTCCACGGCGCGAAGCGCGGCCGCGAGCTCGGGTTCCCGACGGCGAACCTCTCGCCGGACACCGAGGGCTTCGTTCCGGCGGACGGTGTGTACGCCGGATGGCTCGTCGTGCGCCGCCCCGGCTCGGAGCTCGGACGGATCCGCTACCCCGCGGCGATCTCGGTCGGCGCGAACCCGACGTTCGGCGACGTCGATCAGTCGCAGGTCGAGGCCTACGTGCTCGACGAGGTCGATCTCGACCTCTACGGTCTGCAGGTCGACGTGCAGTTCCAGGCGAGGCTGCGCGGCATGGTCGCGTTCGACGGCATCGAGGCGCTCGTCGCCCAGATGCACGACGATGTCGGCCGCACCAGGGAGATCCTCGGGGCCTGAGCCCGGCCGATCAGTACGAGGACGCGTCCTCGCGCGAGGCCGCCTCGTTCCCCGCCGCGCGTGAGCGCGCCTCCGAGAGGATCGTGGCCGCCGCGCTCGTGCCGAGTCGCGTCGCGCCGGCGTCGAGCATGGCGACCGCCGCGTCGAAGCCGCGGACGCCACCGGACGCCTTGACCTGCACCTCCGCCGAGACGCTGTCGCGCATGAGACGGACGTGCTCGACGGTCGCGCCGCCTCCGGCGAAGCCCGTCGAGGTCTTCACGAACGCGGCGCCGGCCTCCTCCGCGAGGCGGCTGCCCCTGGCGATCTGGGCGTCGTCGAGGAGGCTCGTCTCGAGGATGACCTTGGTCACGACCCCCGAGGCAGCGTGCACGACCGCCGCGATGTCGTCGCGCACCCTGTCGTCGTCCCCCGAGCGGAGGGCACCGATGTGGACGACCATGTCGAACTCGGTCGCCCCGTCGTCATGCGCCCGACGCACCTCGGCGACTTTCGCCGCCGTCGAGGTCGTGCCGTGCGGGAAGCCGATGACCGTGCCGACGCGCACGCGGGAAGCGCTCAGGCGATCGACGGCGTGGGCGACGTCGGAGGGGCGGACGCAGACGCTCCAGACGCCCCATTCCGCGGCGATGTCGAGCTCACGATCGACGTCGGACTCCGTGAGCTCCGGCTTGAGGATGGCGTGGTCGATCGTCGCGGCGATCTCGGCCTCGGAGTAGGTGTGCGGCATGACGCCAGCCTAACGGCGGGCGCCGTCACCGGGAGTGCGGGGTGCACGGGGGGGGTGACAGGGAATACCCCAGGGGGGTATCCTGTTATCGAGGGCGACGACAGGGAAGGGGAGTGCCATGAGCGTCACGACCGATTCGGAGGCCGGCCCGTCGCGCGACGTCGTGCTCGACATCGAGGGCATGACGTGCGCGAGCTGCGTCGCCCGCGTGGAGAAGCGGCTGCGCACGGTGCCCGGCGTCGAGGCCTCTGTGAACCTCGCGACCGAGTCGGCGAAGGTCACCGCGCCGGCCGGCGTCGCCGCCGACGCGCTCGTGGGCGCCGTGCGCGCCGCGGGCTACACCGCGGTCGTCCGCCACGACGCCGGAGACCACGCAGGGCACGATGCGTCGGGGCATGACCACGACGTCGAGGACGAGCCGGGCGCGACGACGCTGCGCACCCGGCTCATCGCGAGCGCGGTGCTCTCGCTTCCCGTGCTCGTCGTGTCGATGATCCACGCGCTGCAGTTCCCCGCGTGGGAGTGGGCCGCGCTCGTGCTCACGGTGCCCGTCGTGGTCTGGGGAGGGTGGCCGTTCCACCGCGCCACGTTCCAGAACGCGCGGCACGGGGCGATGACCATGGACACGCTCATCACCATCGGGACGCTCGCCGCGCTCGCGTGGAGCGTGTGGGCGACGTTCGCCGGCGGGCACGTCTACTACGAGGTCGCGGCGATCGTGACGACGTTCCTGCTGGCGGGCCGCTTCATCGAGCAGCGATCGCGCCGGCGGGCGGGGCGTGCCCTCCGGGCGCTCATGGAGCTCGGCGCGGACGAGGTGACCCGTGCGCTCCCCGACGGATCGGACGGCGAGCGGGTCCCGACGGAGCAGCTGCGGGAGGACGAGCTGTTCGTCGCGCGGCCCGGCGAGCGGATCGCGGCCGATGGCGTCGTCGTCTCCGGGAGCGCAGCGGTCGACGCCAGTGCGATGACGGGAGAGTCCGTTCCGGTCTCGACCGGAGAGGGCGACGCGGTCACCGGGGGCACGATCGCCGTGGACGGCCGGCTGGTCGTGCGCGCCACCGCCGTCGGGTCGGACACGCGCCTGGCGCACATGGCCCGGCTCGTCGAGGACGCCCAGGCCGCCAAGGGCAGGGTCCAGCGGCTCGCCGATCGCATCTCCGGCGTGTTCGTGCCCGTCGTCATCGCGCTGTCGATCCTGACGCTGGTGGCATGGCTCCTGCTCGGAGGCGGCGTCGACGCCGCTCTCACGGCCGCGATCGCGGTCGTCATCATCGCCTGCCCGTGCGCGCTGGGGCTCGCCACGCCCGTCGCGATCCTCGTGGGGACGGGGCGCGGTGCGCAGCTGGGCGTGCTCATCACGGGCCCGGAGGCGATCGAGACCGCCGGCCGGATCGACACGGTCGTCCTCGACAAGACCGGGACCGTCACGCACGGCCGGATGAGCGTGCAGGACGTCGTGACATCGCCTGACGCGTCGCGCGACGAGGTGATGCGCGTCGCCGGGTCCCTCGAGGCGGGGTCGCAGCACCCGATCGCCTCCGCCGTCGTCGCCGAGAGCGGCCCAGCCTCCCCGGCGGGCGACTTCCGCAGCCACGCCGGACGCGGCGTCAGCGGGCGCGTGGAGGGGCGCGCCGCGTTCGCGGGGAGCATCGCGCTCGCCGAGGAGCGGGGCGCGGTCGTCCCGGAGGCGCTCGCCGAGACCGCGGCATCGGCGGTCGGCACGGTCGTCGCGGTCGGCTGGGCCGATCCGGAGGGCGGGGAGCGTGTGCGCGGCGTGATCGTGATCTCCGACGAGGTCCGCGACGACAGCCGCGGCGCGATCGCCCGGCTGCGAGAGCTCGGCGTCGACGTCGTGCTCCTCACGGGTGACGCGGAGCCCGTCGCGGCGGCGGTCGCCTCGCGGGTCGGCATCGAGCGCGTCATCGCCGGGGCGTCCCCGGAGCGCAAGGTCGCCGAGATCCGGCGTCTGCGCGACGAGGGGAGCAGCGTCGCGATGGTCGGCGACGGCATCAACGACTCCGCGGCGCTCGCCGCCGCCGACCTCGGCATCGCGATGGGCGGCGGGACGGACGCGGCGCGCCACGCGAGCGACGTCACGCTCGTGCGCGAGTCGCTCATGGCCGTCGCCGACGCGGTGCGGCTGTCCCGGCGCATGCTCGAGATCATCCGCGGGAACCTGTTCTGGGCCTTCGGGTACAACGCCGCGGCCATCCCGCTCGCGGCCCTCGGACTGCTGAACCCGATGATCGCCGGCGCCGCGATGGCGTTCTCGAGCGTGTTCGTCGTGCTCAACAGCCTGCGACTGCGCCGCTTCCGCTGATCCGCCGCGCGCCGCCCGGCCGGGCCGCCCGGGGATCACTAGCCTCGCGGGCATGAGAACGTCGCATCGCTCCGCCATCATCCTCGGTCTTCT
>JBQDDT010000172.1:0-5578 GCA_052092505.1 Microbacterium sp.
CGGGGCAGTGCCGCGGGCGGCTCGCGATCGCCTTCGGCCTGACGGCGGTCATCGTCGTCGCGCAGGCCGTGGGGGCCTGGATCACCGGCAGCCTCGCGCTCCTCGCCGACACGGCGCACGCCGTAGTGGACGCGTCCGGTCTGCTGATCGCGCTGATCGCCGGAACGCTGATGCTGCGGCCGGCGACTCCCCAGCGCACCTGGGGGTTCCGGCGCATGGAGGTGATCGCGGCCCTCGGGCAGGCGGTCCTCCTCATCGGCGTGGGCGTCTACGCCGCGATCGAGGGCGTGCGCCGGCTGTTCGAGACGCCGGAGATGCCCTCGGGGGAGCTGCTCGTGTTCGGCATCGTGGGCCTCGCGGCCAATATCGTCGCGATGCTCGTGCTCGCCTCAGGGCGCGGGGCGAACCTCAACATGCGCGCGGCGTTCCTCGAGGTCCTCAACGACGCGCTCGGCTCCGTCGGCGTGATCGCGGCGGCGATCGTGATCTGGGCGACGGGTTTCCACCAGGCCGACGCGATCGCGGCACTGATCATCGTCGCGCTGATCGTGCCGCGCGCATTCCTGCTGCTGCGGGAGACGTTCGCCGTGCTCATGGCGTTCACGCCCAAGGGCCTCGACCTCGACGCGGTGCGCGAGCACATCCGGTCGGTCGATCACGTCAAGGACGTGCACGACCTGCACGCGACGACGATCGCGACCGGGCTGCCGAACCTCACGGCGCACATCGTCGTCGAGGAGGACTGCTTCCGCGACGGACACGCGGCGGAGATCCTCGAGCAGGTCAAGACGTGCGTCGAGACGCACTTCGCCGTGTCGATCCCGCACTCCACCTTCCAGATCGAGACCGAGCACATCAGCGCGCAGGAAGCCGACCCCCAGAAGCACGCGTAGGGTGCCGGCCCGGCGATTGTTTGAACGATCGAACACTCGGGTGTCCGTAGACACACCCGACATCGCCGGGAGAGCCTGGATCCTCGAAGGGGAGTAGTTCCGCCCGCGCCGTCCGGCCCGGGTGCGCTGCGTCGACATGCTGGCCGCCACGGAGGCGGCCCGGTGCAGCACCCCGCTCCGCGGGGCGAGCGAGACCGGAGGTCGACGTCGTCGCGACCGCGGATCCGGCTGTGCGCTCCTTCCGCGGTTCCGGCCTGTTCTGAGGAAGCTGCTGATGCCCGCGCCCCTGCTGCGCCGAGTCCTGCTGTGCATCGCGATCGCCGCTCCGGCGATCATCCTGCGCATCGCCGGCGTCTCCCTGTTCCCCCTGGCCGACCTGCTGATCTTCGGCGGGGCCGTCGTCGCCGCCGCGTTCCTGCTCGCCTGGGCGGCCGAGGCGGCGCAGAAGGACATCTCGGGCGCCCTCGCGATCGCGCTGCTCGCACTGATCGCTGTGCTCCCGGAGTACGCGGTCGATCTCTTCTACGCCTTCCGCGCCGGGTCCGATCCGGCCTACACGCACTTCGCCGCAGCGAACATGACCGGCTCGAACCGGCTTCTGCTCGGCTTCGGGTGGCCGCTCGTCGTCCTCGTCGCGCTCCTCGTCGCACGGCGCACGGCGGGGCCGACGCGCCCGGTGCGTTCCCTCGCTCTTCCCGCCGAGAGCAGGATCGACATCGGCTTCCTCGCGATCCTCGCCGTCGTCGCGTTCGCGATCCCGCTGCTCGGGAGCATCCCGCTGGCGCTGGGAGTCGTGCTCATCGCGCTGTTCGGCCTCTACCTCTGGCGGGCGAGCCGTGTCCACGACGACGGCGAGGAGGAGCTCGTCGGCGCCGCGGCGCTCATCGGAGACCTCGGCACGCGGCCGCGCCGGGTCACCGTCGTCGCCCTCTTCGTCGTCTCGGCCGCGATCATCCTGCTCTCGGCTGAGCCCTTCGCCGAGGCGCTCGTCGACTCCGGCTCGTCGCTCGGCATCGACAGCTACTTCCTCGTGCAGTGGCTCGCGCCGCTCGCCTCCGAGGCGCCGGAGTTCATCATCGCCGTGATGTTCGCGCTGCGCGGCATGGGTGCCGCAGCGATCGGCACGCTGATCGCCTCGAAGGTCAATCAGTGGAGCCTTCTCGTCGGCTCTCTCCCGGTCGCGTACTGGGCCGGCGGCGGGACGACGGCCCTGCCGATGGACGCGCGGCAGATCGAGGAGTTCGTGCTGACGGCGACCCAGACGCTGCTCGGTGTGGCGATCATCGTCGCGCTCCGCTTCCGCTGGCATGCGGCGCTCCTGCTCGCGGTCCTGTTCGCGGCGCAGTTCATCGTGACCGACACGGGCGGACGGTACGTGCTGAGCACCGTGCAGGCCGTCATCGCGCTCGGATATCTCATGGCGCACCGCCGCGACATCCTCCCGACGCTCGCGGCGCCGTTCCGGCGGCAGGCGCCGGCCCGTGAGCCCGTCTCGACGGGGCGCTCCTAGGATGGGGAGAATGCACGAATCAGCCGTCACCCGGGTGGTGGAGGACTACGTCACCCTCATCTGGAAGGCCTTCGAGTGGCCGGGCGGCACCCCCACCACCAGCGACCTCGCCGCCCAGCTCGGCGTGACGCCCTCCACCGTCTCCTCGACGCTGAGGAAGCTCGCCCGCGACGAGTTCATCGTGTACGAGCCCTACGGCGACATCGCCCTGACGGAGCGCGGACGCGCCGTCGCCGTCGGCATCGTGCGGCGTCACCGCATCCTCGAGACCTACCTCGTCCACGCGCTCGGCGTGCCGTGGGACGAGGTGCACGACGAAGCCGATCGGATGGAGCACGCGGTGTCCGACGCCGTCCTCGACCGCATGGACGACGCCCTCGGGCGTCCCAGCCACGACCCGCACGGGGACCCCATCCCCGACGCGTCCGGCGGTGTCGTGCGCGACGACGATCAGTCACTCGTCGAGACGGCGGCTGGCTCCTGGGTGCGGGTCACGCGGGTATCGGACCGCTCGTCGGACCTGCTGCGCTACCTGGAGGGGCTCTCGCTCACGATCGGGGCGCGGATCCGGGTCGACGAGGTCAATCAGGCCGCCGAGGCCGTCGTCGTGGCGGTCGGCGACGCGAGCGTCCAGCTCAGCCTGCGCGGCGCCGCGGCGATCCGCGTCGTCCCCGTCACTCCCTGACGAGACGATCGGCCCGATTCGGAGCTGTCGAGCGCGTTCCGGAATCGGAATCGGAGCGCAAGGGGGTAGCCAAGACCCCCCATGACGCGATGGAATCGCCCTGTGACCCCGGAACGGGGCCGCGTGATCGCATCGCGGGAGAGGAGCGAATCATGCCACGTGCGAGCATCAAGGACGAGAAGGTCTACGAAAGGGTCCGCGAGTCCGGGGCGTCGGAGCAGAAGGCGGCCCGCATCGCCAACGCGGCCGCGCGTGAGGGCCGCAGGGCGGTCGGAAAGCGCGGTGGTCGCGCTGAGCCCTATGACGAGTGGACCGTCGACGAGCTGAGGGCCAGAGCCAGGGACATCGGACTGACGGGGTACTCGCGTCTGCGCAAGGCCGAGCTGATCGACGCGTTGCGCAACAGCTGAGAACCTCGTCGACGGGCGCGTTAGGATCGGGAGACGAGGCGGAGGGAGCCTGAGCGCATGAAGAAGAGCGTGATCGTCGCCGCGGCACTGGTGATCGTGTCGTATCTCGTCGGAGTCGAGTCCGAGAAGGCGCGCGACAAGAACTACGAGGACCCCTATCACCGCATGGAGCGGTGGTGGAAGAGCCCCGAGGCGCGCAAGTGGCGCCGCCGGGAGAAGAAGAAGGCACGCAAGGCGATCGAGAAGGCGCGCAAGCGGATCTCCCGCTGACGCCGATCGCCGCGCAGAGCTGGTCTCCGAGACCCGGAGATCTCCGAAGAAAGGGGAAGTTGATGGGACTGGACGACAAGATCAAGGCAGCGACCGACAAGGTCACCGGCAAGGCCAAGGAGACCGCGGGCGAGGCCACGGATGACAAGGACCTCCAGGCCGAGGGCAAGGGCGACCAGGCGAAGGGCCACCTTCGCGACGCGGTCGAGAACGTGAAGGACGCCTTCAACAAGTAAGCGCGTTCCCACGGGGCGGGGCGAGCCGGACGGCTCGCCCCGCCTTCGTCTGTGCAGGAGCAGTCGTCGCAGGATGCGGATGCATCGAGGCCGGCACGTCCCGAGGGCGCGACGTCGCGTGCCGTGATCAGATCAGAGGTGCTTGCCCCCGGTCACGGCGAGGACGGTGCCCGAGACGTACGACGCGTCGTCCGAGGCGAGGTACACGTACGCGCCGGCGAGTTCTGCCGGCTGCCCCGCTCGTCCGAGCGGCGTGTCCTGGCCGAATCGCGGCAGGTTGTCTGGCCACCCGGTCGCGGGGATGAGCGGTGTCCAGATCGGCCCGGGAGCCACACCGTTCACCCGGATCCCCGCCGGCCCCTGCTGTTCGGCGAGTGCCTCCACGAACGCCACGAGGGCCGCCTTCGTCATCGCGTAGTCGAGCAGTGCCGGCGACGGCGAGAAGGCCTGGATCGAGGTCGTCACGATCACGGAGCTGCCCGCCGGCATCAGGGGAAGCGCCGTGCGCGCCATCCAGAACGGTGCGTAGAGGTTCGTCTTCATGACACGGTCGAACTCCGCCGTGTCGATGTCCGCGTCGTCGTCCCGCTGCTTCTGGTAGGCCGCGTTGAGCACGAGCAGGTCGAGCCCGCCGAGCTCATCGCGGGCACGGGTGACGGCCTCGACCGCGCCGTCCTCCGTGGAGACGTCTCCGGGGAGGAGGACGATGCGCCGGCCGGTCTCCTCGACGAGGCGTGCGGTCTGACGGGCGTCCTCTTCCTCATCAGGGAGATGGCCGATGGCGACGTCGGCGCCTTCCCGCGCGAAAGCCAGCGCGACGGCACGACCGATTCCCGAGTCCCCGCCGGAGATGAACGCGCGCCGGTCGCGCAGGCGGTCGTGACCGTGGTACGTGTCCTCTCCGTGATCGGGAGCCGGATCCGTGTCATCGGTCAGGCCCGGCTGTGTTCCGTCGTCCACGGGGAAGCCCGCGGTGCGATGCATGGTCCTGGGGTCGGTGAGTCGATCGGTCATGCTCCGCAGGCTACGTGCGATCGCGGTGCGAAGGGAGGGGCTGGACAGCAGGCATCGGATCGTGCATCATTCCGCGTTCCCGTGCGATGCGCGGCGCCCCGACAGGGGCTCCCGCACGGAGCGCTGGTCGTCCTGTGCGGCTGCTCAGCCGTCGGAGCGACGCCGCCGTGCGGAGCGCACGCGGACCACGACGAACCAGACGATCACGACGAGCACGGCGACGATGACGACCTTCTCGATCACGCTCATGTACTGCTCGATGACCGGCCAGGACGCGCCCAGGAACCACCCGAGCATGACGAACACCGTGTTCCAGATGAGGCTGCCGGCGCCCGTGAACAGGAGGAAGCGCCAGATCGGCATCCGCACGACGCCCGCGGGGATCGAGATCAGACTGCGGAAGATCGGCAGGAACCGGCCGAAGAACACCGCGGCGCTGCCGTGCCGTTCGAACCACGCGACCGTCCTGTCGATGTCGTCCGCGCGCAGGAGCGGGATCCGCTCGAAGAGCCGGCGCAGGCGCGGGACGCCGACGAGCGCGCCGATCGCGTAGAGCGCGA
>JBQDDT010000173.1:0-5539 GCA_052092505.1 Microbacterium sp.
CCAGGCCACGGGACCGCCGGGGAGGCGCGTGTGTCCGCCGAGCATCACGTTCTCGAGCACCGTGTGGTTCAGCTGCAGCGCCGGGTGCTGGAACGTGCGGGCGAGGCCGCGCTTGTTCAGGCGGGACGGCGCGGATCCGGCGACCTCGTCGCCGTCGATCCTGATCGATCCGGAGGTCGGGCGGTAGTGCCCGCTGATGCAGTTGAACAGCGACGTCTTGCCGGCGCCGTTCGGTCCGACGAGGCCGAAGACCTGGCCGGGCTCCACGTCGAAGCCGACGTCGCGGAGCACCGTCACCCCTCCGAATCGGAGGTTGACGTCTGCAAGGGTCAAACGAGCGGCCATCGCCTCATCTCTCCTGTCGCGGCGTTGCGAGCACGGGCGGGGACTCGCTCGGTCTTCGGGTGGCCTCGCGAGTCCTCGCATGAACGTTACTACGCTTCGAGGCCAAAAGTGTCTACAATCTTG
The DNA here is from genome assembly GCA_052092505.1 of Microbacterium sp. Lineage (GTDB taxonomy): Bacteria > Actinomycetota > Actinomycetes > Actinomycetales > Microbacteriaceae > Microbacterium. The sequence continues at coordinate 469 of JBQDDT010000173.1, forward strand.
GTTCAGATTTCGTAACGCTCTGCGTGCGGGGGACGCGTCGATCCGGAGGCGGTCCTCGTCGATCGCCACGGCCCGCGCATCGGCGGTGACGAGAGCGTATGCGCCCGCCGGCGCGGGGCGGATCCGATTCCCGTTGATGCGAATCACGCCGTAGGCTCGTTCGCACGGGGAGGTGTGATGGCGCACAATTCGGCGGGGCGATCGGCCCTCCAGCGGCACCTGGCGGTGCTCGACGCGTTCGATCCGCTGCACCCGTATCTGACCCTCACCGACATCGCCCGGCTGGCCGGGCTCGCGCCGTCCACGGCGCATCGGCTCGTGTCCGAGCTCGCGAGGGAGGGCCTGCTCGAGCGCTCGTACCGGCTCGGCGTGCGGCTGTGGGAGTACGCCTCCCGCACGCCGGGCGCCGTCGGGCTGCGCGAGGTCGCCCGGCGCTGGTGCGAAGCCGTCCAGCGCCGGGTGCGCCAGCACACCCAGCTCGGCATCCTGCAGGGCGCCGACGTGCTCTACATCGAGCGGCTCTCGCATCCGGACGCCGTCGTCAACGCGACCATGATCGGAGGGCGCCTGCCCGCGCACGCCTCGTCGGCCGGCCTCGTGACGCTCGCGCACGCGGACGAGGCGGCGATCGACGCCGTGGCCTCCGCGCCGCTGCGTCGCTACACGTCGGCGACGATCACGAGCGCGGAGCAGCTGCGCGCGACGCTGGCGCGGATCCGGGCCGACGGGTTCGTCGTCACGAGCGGGCACATCCATCAGGAGGCGCGGGGGATCGCGGTCCCCGTGCGCGGGGCCGGAGGGCGGGTGATCGCGGCGCTCGCCGTGATCGTGCCGAACGACGACGCGCCCCACCGGCCGATCGTCGACCTGCTGACGGCGGCGGCGATCGGCGCGGCCCGAGACCTCGTGCGGGCGTCGGGGGAGACCGGCGAGCTCGCGCCGGAGACCGTCGGCATCTCCCCGCGATCGCTCGCCTTCATCGCCGAGCTCGACGCGGAGGGCCAGCTCGCCGCGGCCCGCGCGCAGGCGGGGTCGCGATGACCGCCTCATCGATGGACCTCAACCTCGTCCGCGTCTTCGTCGCCGTGCACGAGGCGCGGAGCCTGACCGTGGCCGCGTCGCGCCTGTTCGTCACGCAGTCCGCGGTGAGCCAGTCGCTCGCGCGCCTGCGCCGGGAGTTCGACGATCGGCTGTTCGAGCGCCAGGGGCGCACGATGGAGCCCACCGCCTTCGCGCAGGCGCTGTACCCGGGCTTCCGCGAGGCGCTCGCCGCGGTCGACCGGACGATGGACCAGGTGCACGGGTTCGACCCTGCCACGAGCGATCGCACCTTCCGGATCGCGCTCTCGGAGCTCGGCGAGATCGGATGGGCGGCGACGCTGCTCGACGCCGTGACGCGACAGGCGCCTCGGATGCCGATCGAGATCGTCCCGATCGACTCCGCCGCACTGCCGGAGTGGCTCGCCCGCGGCACGGTCGACCTCGCCGTGACCCCTCGCCACATCGCGGGGGAGTTCCCGAGCACGGTCCTGAAGACCCAGGCGTACGGGGTCGCGATGTCGGAGGGCAATCCGCTCGCCGCGTCGGACCTCACCCTCGACGCCTACCTGGACGCCACCCACATCGGCGTGGCGGAGGACTCGGGATCCCACGACGTCTCGGCAGCGCTGCAGCGCGCGGGCGGGCGGATCATGCCGTTCCTCCGCCTCAACCACTACGCGTCCCTCCCGCCGCTCCTCGCCCGCAGCGACCGCTTCATCGCGACCGTGCCAGACACCATCGCCGACGGATGGGCGACGCAGTGGCCCCTCGTCGTCCGGCCGCTCCCGTTCGAGATGGCGCCCCTGGAGCTCCGGCTGTACCGACGCGTCACGACCCAGCACGCCGCGGCGCTGGACTGGCTCTACGACGCCGTCGCGCGTGCGATCCGCGGATCCAAGGGACAGTTCTTCGTCATCCACGGCGACGCGCTCTCCGCGTGAGACGCGTGATGCGTCCCGCCGCGGAGGGGCGTGGCGATCCCTCCGCGGCGGAGTCGTCCTCGGCGCCTGGCGCTCAGCGGCGGTAGTTCTCGCGGGCGAAGCGCGAGTACGGCGCCGGCTCGACCGTTGCGCGGATCTCCACCTGGCGGTGCGGCTCGACGGCGGGCTTGGCGGAGACCGGGTCCTCGCCCCACAGGACCGTGACCTCGGTGCCGGGCTCGGCGTGCGCGGCCTCGACGCTTGCGAGCGAGACGAACGCCTGCTCGTTGGTGATGTAGCCGGCGTCGTGGGAGATGCCGACGTCGGCGCCGTCGCGCAGCACCCGGTCGACCTGGTAGAGGCCGTAGCGCGCCTTGGGGAAGTCGATGTACTTCGCCGGCGTGCCGTCCTCGAGCATCGAGCGCTGGGCCGCGGCGACGTCGTCGGCGTTCCAGACGAGGGTCACCTTGCGACGGTCGGGGGCCTGCGCGATCCGCTCCAGCGCCTCGCGGCCGATGAAGTCGTGATCGAACGCGACGCTCCGGCCGTAGTCGAGGTCGTACGGGGTGACGTAGTAGTCCTCGATGTCGTCTGACGCGAGGCTGCCGGCGAGTGATCCGGCCGCGCGTGCGGGAAGCCAGGCCTGGTACTCGGCCATCTGCTCGCCGGTGAAGATCGCGGGCAGGGGCGAGGGGACCCACGCGGACTCGAGGTTCGCCGACGAGTACGCCTTGGAGCCGACGAGCACGAGCCCGAGGTCCGCCCCGGCGGCGACGAGCGCGTCGCGCACGTCGTCGCCCTCGCTCCATGGTCCGAAGAGCTCGAAGCCGGGCTGGCCGGCCATGCCGTGCCGGAGCGAGCGCACCGTGTGCCCTGCGATCTCGAACGTCGCCATGTGGAAGAACCTCGTCGACGGCACGGGCGCGCCCGTGACCTTCTCCATCAGGGAGAGAGCGTCGGGGCCCTGCAGTTCGAAGCGGTAGAGCTTCGGGTCGCCCTCGCGCACGATCGAGTTGCCGTCGCGCTCGAACGTGACGTCGTAGCCGCCCGTCTCGCCGTGGAACTGGACCCAGTCGATGACCATGGGGTGCCCGACGAGATCGAACGAGCCCTCGTCGAGGTGGAACAGGATCGCGTCGCCGATGAGGAAGCCCTCGTGGTTGACGGCGATGAACTGCTTCGCGCGGCCGGCGCCGAAGGTCGCGAAGCTGTTGACGCCCGTGCGCTCGAGCAGTCGCAGGGCGTCGGGGCCCGAGATGAACAGGTCGGTCATGTGGTGCGACTGATCCAGGAGCGCGACGGACTCGCGCCACGCGCGCTGCTCGGAGCGCCAGTTGCTGAACTCCGCGCGGACAGGGAACACCGTCGGGGCCGCCTGCGCGTTGCGCAGGAGATCGACGGGTCCGCCGGAGCGGGCGAGCGCGTCGGCGAGGGACTCGGGCATGGGAACTCCTTCGTTCGTGGGGGTGTGTTCCCACGCTAGCCAGTCATGCGCATGTCGGAGGTCTTCCCGGATCAGCATCGCTAATCGGGCCTGGTGCAGTCCTCATGGGCGGCGTGCGGGCTGCGTGCGGAGTGCGGCGCGCGGGCAGGGTGCGCAATGCAGTCGGAGCGGCGGGGCGCCCGCCCGGATCCCTGGGAGCCCGCGGGCGCCGCCGGGCGGGCCCCCGCATCGACTGCGTTGTGCGCGGGCCCGGACCGGTGGGAATGGGCCGGGCGGCGCGGCGGGGGCAGGGCCGGCGGCCGGGGCGTCGCGGGGGTCTGCTCGGAGTCGTCGAGCATGCCGCGTGCACAACGCAGTCGCTCCGGCCATGTTGCCTGGTCGAACCCCCGGGGTTCCGGGAGGAGCTGCCGAGTGCACGCCCGGATCGACTGCGTTGTGCGTCACGGGCGAGCGACTCGCCGCTCCGACTGCGTTGCGCACCGGGACGGGGGACCCGCTGCGACTGTGCTGTGCACGGGGCGGGGAAGGTCGGCGCGCGTCAGGCCGCGCACGGGCGGCGCGCGTCAGGGTGCGACGCGGGCCGACGTGTCAGTCGGCGACGTAGGCCAGGGCGTTCTTGTAGTCGCTGACCGGGATGATGCCGGGGTCCTTGGGCTCGATGCTCACGCGCACGCGCAGCTGCTGACGGACCTCCTCGGCGGCCTGGTCGAGGGCCTGGCGCGCCGCGTCGCGCGCGGCCTCGGGGCGCAGTTCGACCTCCAGCGGGATCGGGTCGTCGAAGCGCACCTGCTCCGCCGTCTCCTTGCGGATCCGCATGGTGCCCGTGAGGTGGTCGGACGCGGTTCCGAGGACGACCTCGCGGATCGCGGAGGGGTAGACGTTCATCGCCTTGAAGATGAGCATGTCGTCGGTCCTGCCGACGCAGCGCACGGTCGGCGACGTCCGCCCGCAGGCGCACTCGACTGTCTGCACCTGCATCTGGTCGCGCGAGCGGAAGCGCAGGACCGGGCTCGCCTCGCGGCTGAGGGTCGTGTACACCGCCTCGCCGGTGGCGCCGGGCTCCCACGGGATGTGCTCCCCCGAGGCCGGATCGATGAGCTCGACGAACACGTCCGGCGAGGCCGTGAAGTGCATGCCGTTGCCCTCCTCGCACTCCGCCCACAGGGCGGGGAGGACGTCTCCGAGGCCCATGAACTCGCTGACCCTGCTCGCGCCCCAGGCATCGAGGATTCCCTGGCGGATGTGGGGCACGCCCACTCCCGGCTCCCCGCCGGCGATGACCGTGTGCACGTGCAGGTCGGTCGCCGGCCGGCCGAGTTCCTCCGCGCAGCGCTTCGCGAAGTGCGCGGAGAAGGACGCGGTCGACACGAGCACGTTCGCGCGGGTGCGCTCCATGCCGACAGCCATCCGCGGCACCGTCTGTCCGCCGATCCACGCGAGCGCCCCTCCGGCCTCGCGGATCCCGTCGGCGTAGGGGAGGCCGCCGGCGACGATCGCCATGCCGGTCGTGTGCGCCACCCTGGTGCCCGGCCGGACCCCGGCCGTGCGGTATGCGTTGCCGATGCACTGGCGCCACCGGTCGAGGTCGTGCGCCGTCAGGCCGAAGAACACCGGGACGCCGGTCGTGCCGGAGGAGCTCGTGATCTGTCGCAGCTCCTCGCTGGAT
>JBQDDT010000174.1:0-5459 GCA_052092505.1 Microbacterium sp.
CCACCCGGAGAAGATGCGGCCGACGGTGCGCCAGCGCACCTTCGATCCGCGGCGCCCGAGACCCGAGCCGATGACCGAGCCCGAGGCGACCTGAGTCGTCGACAGCGCGAAGCCGACCGCGCTCGACGCGAGGATCGTGGCCGAGGTCGAGGCCTCGGCGGCGAAGCCCTGGGCCGGCTTGACGTCGGTGAGCCCCTTGCCGAGTGTGCGGATGATCCGCCAGCCGCCGATGTACGTCCCGAGCGCGATGGCGCTGGCCGCGGAGACGATGACCCACAGCTGCGGCTCGTGGTGCGCGGAGGACTGCCACCCGACGGTGATGAGCGCGAGCGTGATGACACCCATCGTCTTCTGCGCGTCGTTCGTGCCGTGCGCGAGCGCGACGAGGGAGGACGTGAAGATCTGCCCCCACCGGAAGCCGGATCGGCCGTCGGGGCGCCCGTCGTAGCGGCGGGTGAGCGCGTAGGCCATCTTGGTGACGAGGAACGCGATGATCCCCGCCGTGAACGGCGCCAGCAGCGCGGGCAGGATCACCTTCGACATCACGACGCCGAAGTCGACGGCCGTCGCGCCGACTCCGACGAGCGTCGCCCCGATGAGCCCTCCGAACAGGGCGTGCGACGAGCTCGACGGCAGGCCGAGCAGCCAGGTGAGCATGTTCCATGTGATGGCGCCGATGAGCCCGGCGAAGATCAGCGAGGGGAACAGGCTGTGGGAGATCTTGTCCTCGAGGATGATGCCGCCGGAGATGGTCTTGGCGACCTCGGTCGACAGGAAGGCGCCCACGAGGTTGAGGAGCGCGGCCAGCGCGACGGCCGTCTTCGGCTTCAGCGCGCCCGTCGCGATGGGCGTCGCCATCGCGTTCGCGGTGTCGTGGAAGCCGTTGGTGAAGTCGAAGAACAGTGCCAGAACGATGACCAGCACCACGATGAACGCTGCGGTTTCCACCGGCCGCCTTCCTGTGGCTCGTTTCGGCGCGCGATGCGCTCCCGTGCACCGAACGAACTGTTCACCAGGTGTTCCGCGTCCGGCAACGGAACCGTCAAAATCCTGCCACCCGACACGGGTACGCGCAAACGGTGCGCCGCGCCGTCGCGCCCCGCCTCGTGCATGCCCCGATCGGCATGCGCCCGGGGCGCTCAGAACGCGCCGTAGACCTCGCGCGTGTTCGCCGCGATCTGCGCGCACAGCTCGCCCAGATCGGTGCCCAGCTCGGCCGCCAGGAACCGCACCGTCAGCGGCACGAGGTAGGGGGCGTTCGGCCTGCCCCGGTGCGGCATCGGGGTGAGGAACGGCGCGTCGGTCTCGACGAGGATCCGCTCGCGCGGCGTGACCCGCAGCGCGTCGCGGAGGTTCTGGGCGTTCTTGAACGTGACGTTCCCGGCGAACGACACCCAGTAGCCGGCGTCGGCCGCCTCGCGCGCCATCCGCTCGTCGCCCGAGAAGCAGTGGAACACCGTGCGCTCCGGCGCGCCGACGCGCCGGAGCGTGTCAAGGACGTCGCGGTGGGCGTCGCGGTCGTGGATCTGCATCGCGATCCGATGCTTCTTCGCCAGGGCGATGTGGGCCTCGAACGACTCCTGCTGCGCCGGGCGGCCCTCCTCCGGCGTGCGGAAGTAGTCGAGGCCGGTCTCGCCGATCGCCCGCACCCTCGGGTGCGCCGCGAGCTCGTCGATCTCCGCGATGGCCTCGCCGAGACGCCCGTCGGCCGCGTACGTCGGCGCGTCGTTCGGGTGGATCGCGACGGCCGCGAGCACGCGGGGGTGACGCTCGGCGGCGGCGACGGCCCAGCGCGACGACTCGACGTCGCCCGAGGCCTGCACGACGCCGGCGATCCCCGCGGCGGCGGCGCGCTCGAGCTGCTCGTCGAGGGTCAGCGGATCGTCTCCGTCGGCGATCTCGAGGTGGCAGTGGTTGTCGTAGACCGCGACGGGCAGCGGCTCCGGCGGCTCGGGATGGCTCAGGTCGCGGCGCCCCTTCGCCGAGCGGCGCTCCACGTACGTCTCGCGCGCGCTGTCGCCGGCCGGCGCGTTCTGCGTCATCCGGCTCAGTCCGCCTCGACCCTCGGGAACAGCGGCTGGAGCGCGCGCACGGGCGTTCCCGTCGGCAGGACGCCCCACGCTCCTGCGGAGCGGATCGGCTGGTCGGCGAGGGCGCCGAGCGCGTCGTCTGCACCGAGCCCCGTCCACAGCTTGGCGGTCGACTCCGGCATCACGGGCGAGAGCAGGACGGCGAGCGCCCTGAGCCCGTCGAGGCAGGTGTACAGGACGGTCGCGAGCCGCTCGCGCCGGCTCTCGTCCTTGGCGAGGACCCACGGCTCGTTCGCCGTGATGTAGCCGTTGAGCTCGTCGACGATCGTCCAGATCTCGTCGATCGCCTGGTCGAGGCGGAACCGCCCGATCGCGGCGTCGGCGTCCTCCGCGGCGCGCGCCACCGTCCTCTGGATCGCGAGGTCGGCCTCCGTGTACGCGCCGGGCTCCGGCACCGCGCCGTCGACGTACTTGTGCGTCATCGCGATCGACCGGGACGCGAGGTTCCCGAAGCCGTTGGCGAGCTCGGCCTGGTACCGCGCCGCCATGTCCTCCCAGGAGAACGACCCGTCCTGCCCGAAGGCGATCGCCGAGAGGAAGTAGAAGCGGTAGGCGTCGCTGCCGAAGGTGTCGACGAGCGTCGCCGGGGCGATTCCCGTGGCCTTCGACTTCGACATCTTCTCGCCGCCGACGAGCAGCCAGCCGTGCGCGAACACGCCGCGCGGCACCTCGAGGCCCGCCGCCATCAGCATGGCCGGCCAGATCACCGCGTGGAAGCGCAGGATGTCCTTGCCGACCACGTGGTAGCCGGGCCAGCGACGCTGGAAGCCGTCATCGTCCGCCCCGTATCCGATCGCCGTGGCGTAGTTGAGGAGCGCGTCGACCCACACGTAGATGACGTGCGAGGGGTCCCACGGCACGGGGATGCCCCAGTCGAACGCCGAGCGCGAGATCGAGAGGTCCTTCAGCCCCTGCTGGACGAAGGCGACGACCTCGTTGCGCGCCGACTCTGGCTGCACGAAGTCCGGCCGCTCCCGGTAGAGCTCGAGGAGGCGCTCTTGGAACGCGCTGAGGCGGAAGAAGTAGTTCTTCTCGTGGAGGAGCTCGAGCGGCTTCGAGTGGATGGCGCACACTTTCAGCCCCTCGAAGGGACCGGTGCCGTCGACGATCTCGCTGTCGGGCTTGAACTCCTCGCAGCCGACGCAGTACAGCGCCTCGTACTCGCCGGCGTAGATGTGCCCGCGGTCGTGGATCGCCTGGATGAAGGCCTTGACGCCCTCCTCGTGGCGGGGCTGCGTCGTGCGGATGAAGTCGTCGTTGGCGACGTCGAGCGTCTCCAGCAGCGGGAACCACTCGTGCGAGACGAGCTCGTCGACCCACTCCTGCGGGGAGACGCCGTTGGCGGCGGCCGCCCGCATCATCTTCTGGCCGTGCTCGTCGGTGCCCGTGAGCATCCAGGTGTCATCGCCGGCCTGGCGGTGCCAGCGCGCGAGCGTGTCCACCGCCACCGTCGTGTATCCGTGGCCGATGTGGGGCACATCGCTCGGATAGTAGATCGGTGTGGTGATGTAGAACGAACCGCCGGAAGTCACCAGAGCAGTCTAGGGCGCGAGCGGTGTGCGTTTCACGAGCGCCCCTGCGACCTCTCCGCGAGCGCCGCCTGGTACAGCTCGCGGGAGGACAGGCCGCTCTCGCGGGCGACCTCGCGGGCGGCGTCCTTCATCCGCTCGCCGCCGTCGACGCGCCGTCGCACCTCGGCCACGGCGTCCTCCGTCGACGCCCTGCGCTCGGGGGCGCCAGCCACGACGACGACGATCTCGCCGCGCACCCCGCCGTCCGCCCATGCCGCGAGCTCGGCGAGCGCGCCGCGCACGGTCTCCTCGTGCAGCTTCGTCAGCTCGCGGCAGACGGCCGCTCGCCTGTCCGCGCCGAACGCCTCGGCCATGTCGGAGAGGGTCTGCGCGAGTCGCGACGGCGCCTCGAAGAAGATCAGCGTGCGCCGCTCGTCGGCGAGGGCGGCGAGCGCGCGGCCACGCTCGCCCGGCTTGCGCGCGACGAACCCCTCGAACGCGAAGCGGTCGGTCGGGAGCCCCGAGACCGCGAGGGCGGTGAGGACCGCGCTCGGTCCCGGCACGGCGACGACCTCGACGCCGGATTCCGCCGCCAGGGCGACGAGCCCGTAGCCGGGATCGCTCACGGTCGGCATGCCGGCATCGCTCAGCACCACGACGTCCTCCTCGCGTGCGAGCTCGACGAGCTCGGCGGCCCGCTCCCGCTCGTTGTGGTCGTGGAAGGCGACGAGGCGCGGCCGGTTGCCGATGCCGAGGGCGGCCAGCAGGCGCGAGGTCGTGCGCGTGTCCTCCGCCGCGATGGTCGTCGCCTGCTCCAGCGTCTCGACGAGGCGCCGAGAGGCGTCGCCCAGGTTGCCGATCGGGGTCGCCGCCAGGATGATCACCCCGTCAGCCTATGGGGACTCCCGCCGTGGCGAGGCGACTACCGTGGACAGCGTGATCCGGCGCACGCTCATCCTCGACTTCGACGGGACGGTCTGCGTCGGGGACGGCCCTGTCCGGGCCTACGCCCGCGCCGTCGCCGGGCGCCACCCGAGCCTCGCGGACCTCGAGGAGCGCGTCGCGCGGTTCTGCACCGGCGACGCCGCCGCGGAGTTCGACGGCGCCCTCGACGGCTACCTCGCGGTCGCGCACGCCGCCGGAAGGGCCGGGGTGAGCATGACCGCGCTGCAGGAGGCCTTCCTCGGGGCGCGGCGCGAGCTGGCCGAGACCGGCCTCGAGACGACGACGCCGGCGGGACTCCCGCAGCTGATCGACGAGCTGCGCTCGAGCGGCGCACGCGTGCTCCTCGTGACGAACGCGCCCGCGGCCGGCATCGACCGGATGCTCGTGCACCTCGGTCTCGATGGGCGCTTCGACTCCGTCGTGGCCGAGGCGGGAAAGCCCGACGGGCTCGGCCCGATCCTCGACGATCTGGGGCACGCCGTCACGAGGGAGAGCGTGCTGAGCATCGGCGACATCTTCGTCAACGACCTCTCCGTCCCCGCGCTGAGGGGTGCGTCGACCGCCCTGATCGATCCGTACGGGCTCGGCGTGGGCGATCCGGATCGGCGCGTGACGCGCTTCGAGGAGCTGACCCCCTGGATCAGGAGCTGGGCCGGACTGCCGGGCGCCTGAGCGCGCCGCGCCGCTCGCGCTCGTAGGCTTGTCCGATGCGGAGGACGGCGGGGGCGCGCTCACCGCTCGCGATCGTCTCGCGGGCCGGCGGTGTCTGGCCGGTCCTCGTCCCGATGCTCATCACGGCGGTCGCCGCCGTCGTCCGCTTCGTCGCCCTCGGGCATCCGCACGAGCTCGTCTTCGACGAGACCTACTACGTCAAGGACGCCTGGTCGCTGTGGAACCTCGGCTACGAGGGCGA